>JAPLSJ010000057.1 GCA_026398695.1 Arenimonas sp. | reverse complement strand
CCGCTGCCAGATCCGCCGGCGTCCATCCAGCACCGCCTTCTCGACCCGGCCCTTTTCCCAGCCCGACGCCACGTTGCAAAAGTCCGGCTCGAACAGATAGTGCGTCGCCATCGCCGCGAACCGGGTGTTTACCTTGCGCAACCGATCCGGCCGCGGGGTCTTGTCCACCGCCGTCTTCATGTTGTCGTAGATGCCCCGCCGCGGCACCCCGCCCAGGCCCGTCAGGCACCGCAGATGCGCGTCGAACAGCATCTCGTGGCCTTGGCTCGGGTAAGCCACCAGCCAGAACGCCCGGCTGGCGCACAGCTTCATGTGCGCCAGCTGCACCTTGCGCCAGATCCCGCCGATCACCAGCCCCTCCTCGCTCCAGTCGAACTGGAACGCTTCGCCCCAGCCAAACTGCAGCGGCACGTAGGCCGAGCGGGCCGTCACCGCGCCCACCGCCGCCCGCTTGGCCCACAGGTACTCGTTCACCCGGCAGTAGTGGCCCTTGAAGCCCTGTTCCTGCAGCTGCTCGAACAACCGCCGGGCCGTCCGGCGCTCCTTGCGGGGCCGGTGCTCGTCGGTCTTGATCGCCTGGTCGAGCCAGGCCGTAAATCCAGCCAGGACCTTGGGCCCCGGCGGCCGCCGATAGGCCATCTCCGTCCGGGGCGCCGGCTCCCTGAGCCAGGTCTTGATGGTGTTGCGGGACAAGCTGGTCCGCCGGGCGATCTCGCTGATCGACAGCCCTTCGCGCAGCCTCAGCCGCCGGACCTTCGCGTACATCGACATGGTGTGCACCTCTTCTCCCCACAGGCCTGGTCGCCTGCAAGGTAAGGGGAAACACCCTGGTCAATTTTCAGCGCGCATTACCGCCGTTTGCTGGTCAATTTTCAGCGCGCCTCAACAGCTTCGCCTACTTTTTCTCTTGGAGCTGATTGATCTTCCTAAAAACTAACGATGCTCCGCCTACGGCTCCGACGAGGCCAAGAAAAACACCGGCAGAGAAAACGATCAGCCGTGGCCATCCACCAGCATCTTCCCATCCCTCTTTCATCACGAAACCCACGATCAGAAAAATAGGCGCTGCACCCACCAGAACAGAAGTGAAAATCGAAACTGGGTAGTAGACGACAGCGCGCCATACTGGCTGTCCATCCACGTAAAAAACCCTCACCAACTGCAAGAAGAATCCAGCAGTGGCCGCAAGTCCAGCCGAGCATCCAACCGCCAAGTAGATTACCGCCTCAGCAACAGTCATATCCCACCCTTAGCTTCTGTTTCGGCGTTTCGATACCCGGACTCATCTGCTAGTGCTGATCAGGCTTGCGATCTAGCACAACTTCGCGAGCAACATCGATCGGCGCTGCCGCTGCCTCCGTGACTACTTCCGCAGTCGCGGGGGCGAGCTTCTTCTGCGCGGCCATGGCAACTTCGTCCACCAGCCCTTTCGCCGCGGGGGACACAAAGCCTGCGACTCCAGCCATTGCGACTTGTCCCCCATCGTATTGGTACTCGGAGACCTCACCACCATGTTCCATGGCGTTGGTAACAGTCTGCGAGGTCACTTCGCCCAATATTCCTCCAGTTACTGCTGCTGCTGCTACGGCTGCAGCCGGAGAAGCAGCACCCAGCGTTCCGCCGGTTATGACGCCGCCTACTGCGCCGCCGACAGCGCCAGCAAAGGTCTTCTTTAGGTCGCCTCCACTTGAGATTGCACTTACGACTCCCCCACCAATGAAGCCTACCACTCCGCCAATCACGGCCCCAGCTGCGTGGACCGGAGTGCGGCCATCCGGATCGGTGAATTTATACGGATTGTTGAAGCCATAGGCATAACGGTTTAGATGTCGCATGTCGCCCGTGTCCAGTGCCGTCACTGGGTCCACAGACAAGAAGCGCCCCACGCCCTGATCGTAATAGCGCTGCTGCATATACGTCAGCCCGGTCGCCGGGTCCATGACGTGGCCGGTGTAGCCGATGCCATCCACCACCTTGCCGATGGCGCCGCCGTAGGGGTCGTAGTTCGTGCGCTCGATCACCGCACCGGATTCGTTGCTCATGGCGACCGGGCTGCCCAGGGCGTCGGTGTGCTGGTACTTGGTGGCGATGATGGCGTTGCTGGGCCAGTTGTGGTCGATGGTCGCCACCAGGCTGCCGCCCAGGTAGACGTTCTCGTGCGTGGTCTGGCCGCCGCCGACGGGCAGCTTGGACGAGAACAGCATCTGGCCGTTCTGGGCGTACATCCACAGGGTGGTGGCGCCGCTGGCCTTCGTGGTCTGCACGCGGCGGCCGCTGCCGTCGTAGCGGTAGGTCTCGATGCCGGGCACGGCGCGCAGGCGGTTGCCGAAGTCGAAGTCGTGCGGCACGGCGTTGCGGCTGGTGATGTTGCCCTGCAGGTCGTAGCTGAACTGGTGAACGAGGCCGCCGGCGCTGTTGCGCACCTCGGTCAGGCGGTTGTCGGCGCTGTAGACGTAGTTGGCCAGGTCCTTCACGCCCGCCAGCTTCCACGAGCGCAGGTTGTCCAGCGGGTCGTAGGCGAACTGGTGGAGGCCGTTGCCGCCAAACGAGGTGGAGGTGGCGCTGGTCAGCCGGTCCAGCGCGTCGTAGCCCATCGTCTTGCTGCGGGCGGCGTCGAGGCTGTCGGTCACGCTGCTGACGTTGCCGTTGGCGTCGTAGGCGTACTGCTGGCTCAGCGCGCCGCCGGTGTCGATGCTCGCCAGCGGCAACTGGCGGGCGTTCTGGGTCAGCGTGTGCACCAGGCCGTTGCCGTAGGTGAACTGCTTGATCGCGCCGTTGGGGAAGTACTGCACGCCGGTGGCGTAGCTTCCCGCCTGTGTGGCCTGACCCAGGGCATTGGGCGCGTAGCCCACCGACAGGCCGGTGGGGTAGCTCTGGCTGACGAGGTTCCCCAGCGTGTCATAGGCATAGCCCAGGCCCCAGGTGTACCAGCCGACCTGGTTCATGGTCTCCGCCGTCATCATGCGGCGCCGGTTGTAGGTGTAGCCGTTGACCACCGTGGTGCCGCCGGCGCTGTTGTTGGTCGTTACCTGGTTGGGCAGGCCGTCGGGGGTGTAGGTGAAGGTCTGGTTGCCGCGTCCATCAGGGAAGCTCAGTGCGGTAACACGGTTGCGGGCGTCGTAGACGCGGTCCACGCGGCGGCCGGAGGCGTTGGCCACGGTCCGGGCATCAATGCACGCGGTGGGGCTGCTGAGGTTGGGCGAAGCAATACCCGCCGCCGACCACGTCACGTTGCTGGCGGCGTCGTAGTCCATCACCGTGGCGCCGGTCTCGGGCTCCACCGAGGCGCACAAGCGGCGGTGGGTGTCGTAGATGTAATGGCGGGAGACGCTGAGGGGCGAACCGCTCCATACGCCCTGGCGGTTGAGCACGGTGGGCGACCCGTACACATCCCGAGCGATGGTGGTGACCTGACCCGCGGGTGCCTCAATCAGCACCGGCGCCGACGTGTCCGGCTGGGCGAACGTCTGGAAGTTGGTCGTGGTCGACTGCCCGCGCGGGTTGGTCACCTGCGTCTCAAAGCCCGACAAGTAGGCGTAGACCGTATCGAGATTGCCCAGCTCGGAGTGCTGGCGCACCCGTGTCGGCCGGCCCAGGTCGTCATACGTATTCGTGACACCTTGAGTAAACGAAGCCACCGAGGTAGCGGTGGCGCGCGGGTAGCCGGCAAAGGTCACCTGGCCGTCCATGTCGTACTGCCAGCCCTTGAATCGCTGGGTAGCCGTCGCGGCGGCGTTGTCATACTCGCGCTCCAGCACGGGGCGCCAGAGGCCATCGAAGTAGGTTTCTTTGCGGTAGTTGCCGCGCGAGGTGATCTGGCGCCAGTGGCCGGCGGGCAGGCCGTACTCGACAGCGGCCACGGGAACGAAGCTGACCGTGGTGGGTGCCCAAGCCACGGTGTCGCCGGTCGGGTACGTGATCTGCGACACGCGACCCATCGCGTCGTGGCTGTAGCTGGTGCTGAACCCCAGCTCGTCGGTGACGCTGGTGATGCTGCCGTAGCTGTCCACCGTGGCGCTGACGCTGGTGGCGTCGGGGAAGCTGACCGTGCGCGGAACGCCGCGGTACCAGTTGCTCAGCGTGGTGGTGTGGTTGCGGGCGTCCTTCACCGTGGCCAACGTGCCGTCGGCGTTGTAGGTATAGGTTTCGGCGATGCGGCCGAACGAACGAAGCTCGCTCGGCAGCGCATTCGGATTCGGGTAAAACAGCTCGTAGACCAGTTCAGGCCGGCCGCTGTACTGCTTTGACTTCGGCAAGCCCACCGTCCAAGTCGGCTTGTAGTCGTGGTACGTGGTCAATTCAGTGCGCGCAGGTTCCGGCACGCCGGTACCGGCATCGGTGGTCACTTCACTAACGCTCGTTGCGCGGGCGAACGCGTCAAAGGCGTTGGTGTAACTAGCGAAGGTCTTGCCTTGCTGGGTGATGACCGTGTGTCGCACCGGGCGGACCAAGGTGGCCAGGGGCTGCCACATCTGCAGGTTCCCGCCGATGGAACTGGTGAACGGCTGCGTGGCCACTTCGGCATCGGTAATGAAGGTATACGCGGTGCGCCGGACGACCACGCCGGCCGACAGTACTTCCTCCGCAAGCAGGCGGCCTTCGTTCTTGTCCAGGCCCGTGCCGAACGTATAGCGCTTCACGCGGCCCGTGCTTTCGGTCTCCGTAACGTACTTGGCGTCATCCTCCGGCGCACAAGGCACGCCGGGAACGCAGGCATCACGCGGGGACGGGACGTACCACGCGCCGCCCGGTGACACCGGCGGATAGCTGAAGCTGGAGCTGTTGGGCTCGCCGTACTCGTAGGTCCAGGTCTTGGGCGTGATGCCGGGGCCGGACACGGTCCGCGACACCAGCGAGATCACGTCGGCGAAATTCGGCACCGCCAGCTCCTCCAGCGGCGTCTGCTCGTTGCTTTCGCAGATCCAGATGATGCGTGTGCGTATATGCCGCTTAGCTTCGAAGGAATAACTGGCCGACGCGCCCGCGGGATGCTTGACGGTGTAGCCGAAAATTTGCTCGGGAGGCCAAAGATCGGAGCACGTTCCGCTTGGACCCTCAAACGAAGGCTGCCACTGCTCGACATGCTTGAGCGACCCGGTGGCGCTGTAGAGCCAGTCCGAGCCGTCGGGCAGAACAACGCGCATCAGGCCCGGGCCCAACGCATAGTTGGCCGCGCCACCCGCTTGATACTGGTACTGCCACGTCTTTCCGGCCGCCGTGGCCGACACCACGCGATCGCCCGACCAAGCCAGGGTGATCGAGCGGCCATCGTTCGCGGCAATCTGAGTCAGCTTGTCGCCGGTGTACGAATACGTGACCCAATTGCCGTGCCGATCCTCCACACGCGTGGCAAACAGGAAAATGCGATCCCTCGGCGTGGCGTGAACGATGTTCACCAGCAGCGGGTTGCGCATGGGCGACAAGGCCTTGCTCACCATCCAGTTGAACCAGTACTTGGTGCCATCGGGCCCGACCGCCAGATAGCCTTCGCCTGAGCCAGATGCCAGGCTGGAAAGGCAGCGAATACGGAAACCGGATTTCGTCAGCCAGGGATAGCTCTGGCCATCGGTGGGGTTCGGGACACCCGCAACGTTGTTGATGAGCAGCTGCTCGGACGTCGCATCAGGCACATGCAGGTTGTAGCCGTGCCAGATGTCCTCCAGCTGCCATGTGCCGGACATGGTGGGTTCGACCGTGTTGGAGCATCGGGACGTACTGCCAGACCCACTGCCCACTTTCCAGCCTACGGGTCCAATGAAAGTGCCGTCGATGTAGGGAACATCGAGCTGCCAGTCTGCGAAACCGCCCGTGGTGGGCCGGAAATCGCTGGTGCGGTCGTCAATGTCGAGTGTGCGCGCCAGCTGCACGGGCAGCCCGCTGTTACCCGACAGCGAAATGTCCACGGCGCGGAAGCTGGTGGACCCGTTGTACAGGCTGATGTTGGCGCCGAATGCCGCATCGGTGAGAGGGCCGACCTTCTGGGCCGCATCGGTGCGCTTGGCGTACTCGCGGTACGGCAGGATGGCGCTCTGGGCCATCGCCAAGCCGCTCGCCAGCAGCAGGAGCGCGGTGGCGCCGCTGACGAAGCATCTACTCCTCAAGACCGGGCTCATTCCTGCACCATCGCGCACAGGGCGGCGGCGATGCGCGAATCGATGCTTCCTTTGTCCAGGGGCCGCATGGGCGCGTCGGGGGTTCGCGTGATCTTGGCAGCATCGCCCCTGGCGACGGGCCGAGCGTAATCCGAAGATTCCTGCACGGCGCTGAGATTCTTGGTGCAGTCGAAGCGTAGGCGGCGGAACTGGCTGCGTGGGCCAGTGGCTTCGCTTGCCGCCGAGGTGGCCTGGGCGTAGTCGTAGACCAACCCGGCCGCGACGACATCCCCCTTGCGGGAGACCTCCGCACGCACCACCAGGACCGTGACTTGGGCGTCGTGGTACACCACCGAGCGCTCACCCGCCGCCTGGTTCGCGATGATCTGGCACTCGCGCTCGCTCAGCTTGGGGCGCTGGCCGCCAGACGTGTCGCAGGGTCCGCCCGTGGTGTTCGCATACAGCGGGCCCGAAGCAACAAGAAGAACCATCAAGGTCAGGAACGAGGCATGGACGGCCGAAAATGAAAGTGGGGTCATCTGCACGAGGGTTGTCTCAGGGTGGACTGGCGGAAGACGCTGGTCGTTTACACTAGATACCGCGAAAGACGAGGACTTCGCTAGCGCCAGCGCGAGATTTCGCGACTTGGCCTGCAGGCTCCTTCGTTCAGAACAATGAAGCCCAAAACTCCCCGCTTCACGCCGCCGCCTGTTCACGATCCTCGTGCTTGGAAGCGACGCTTCCAAGGGCGGGCTAGCCTTTGCTTCCCCACGAGCCAGCCGGGTAAATCAGCGGCATGGCGCGGTGGCCGGCGGGGATGGTTTCATCCATGATCTCGGCGCACTGCTCCTGTTTGTCGCGGGCCAGGCTGACCACCAGCTGCTTCGCCAGGTTCTCACTGGCGTCCTCGGCGTCGGGGTCCACCAGGATTTCTTTCTTGAAGCAGCTGCCCGTGCTGCGGGTCGTGACGGCCGGCACCAGGGTGGCCATGGCGAGCTGGGTGAAGCGTACGAAGGATTCGCCCGGCAAGGTGAGGGCGGTGGCGCTGATGCGGCCCTTGACCAGGTACAGGCCGCGATAGAACAGGTAGCCGTGCGATTCCATGGCTTCGTCGCCCATGCTCAGTCGCGCCTCGAGCAGGCGGCCCACGCGGTAGTCCTCCTTGTTGGAAACGGCCGCCAGCACCGCATCGAGGTCGGGTTTATCCGGATCCGGCGCCGCCTTTTCCTCCGGCGCCCGCAGCGAGCCGTCCGAGTCCACGCGCCGCAGGTCGAATTCGCCGTCCCGCCCAAACTCCAGATTGGAATAGCTGCCCTTCTCGACCGCGTACTCCAGCGATTGCCGCAGGTCGCGCATCGCGCTGTCCAGCGCCTCGGCGCGCTCGACGCGGCCTGCCGGATACACAAACAGGTCCACCCGGACGTCCGGGAAGTCCTCGTGCTGGTAGCGGACCTGGATGCCGGCGCCAGGCTGACCGGGATAGTCGTTCATGCTGTAGAGCTTGAACTTTCCTACCTGCTCGGGCGCGATCACCAGGCTGCGTTCGATGAAGGGGCGGGCCGGCGCCTTATTCGCCTCGGCTTGCAGGGCTTCGGATTCGGCAGTCTCGCTAGTCGGCGCCTGGGCCTCGACAGCGTCCTGCGCCAGCGCTGCCGCGGATCCGCAGGTCACCGAAGCCAGCAGTACTCCCTGCCACAGCGTCTTCGAAATCCGCATGCGTCTTTCCCTTGCGCCCGAGCGCGTGGTGTTTTCCGGAGCATAGCCGAGCGACGCGGGCTTCAGCGCAGGCGCGCCGCCAACCCACTCCAGCGCTGCGCGCCGCGGCCGAGGCCTTCGCGCAGGGCGGTTTCGCTGGCCCACAGCGTGACGCCGCGGCGGCAGCGGGTGAGGCCGGTGTACAGCAGTTCGCGCGACAGCACGCGGGCGCCGCGCTCGGGCAGGGCCAGGAAGACTTCGCCGAACTCCGAGCCCTGCGACTTGTGCACCGTGAGCGCGAACGCGAATTCGTGCGCGGGCAGCGCGGCCGGCAGCCAGGCGCGCGGGCCGTCGCTGTCGCCGGCGTCGAACCACACGCGCAGCTGGCCCAGTTCGTCCGGCCAGGCCACGCCGATGTCGCCGTTGAACAGGCCGTGGCGCGGGCTGTTGGCGGTGACCATCAGCAGCGCGCCGGCGAACAGGCGCTGGTCGCGCTCGCCCACGGGCCTGAGCGCATCGGCGATGCGGGCGTTGAGCGCCTGGCTGCCGCTGGCGCCGTCGCGCAGCGCGGTGAGCAGGCGGAAGCTCTTCGCGCGCTCAAGCGCATCGGCCGGATCGGCGGCCTGCTGCACGGCGCGGTAGGCCGGCAGCGCGGCGGCGAGCGCGGCGGCGGGCAGGCCGCGATCGGTGCCGGGCTGCCACGACACGCCGGCCGCGGTGCCGGCTTGAAGTGACGCCATCACGGCTTCGACGTCGCCGTCGCGGATATGTTCGGCCAGCGCGCCCACGCCCAGGCCCGCGTCCTGGCGATGCACGCGGTGCAGGTGCACGCGCGGCAGCACCGATGCGCGGTCGCACAGCGCGGCCAGCACGTCGCCGGTTTCCACCGACGGCAACTGGTCGGGATCGCCCACCAGCAGCAGGCCCGCGTCGGGCGCCACGGCGGCGACGAGCTTGGCCATCAGCGGCAGGTCCACCATGGACGCTTCGTCCACCACCACCCAGTCGGCGCGCAGCGGGTTGGCGCCATCGTGCGCGAAGCCGGTGCCGCCGGCGCGCCAGCCGAGCAGGCGGTGCAGCGTGCTGGCCTGGGTGGGCAGGCAGGCGGCCACGTCTTGCGTGATCGCGCCGTTGGCCAGCAGCGTCGCCAGGTTTTCGCGCAGCGATTCGGCCAGGCGCGCGGCGGCCTTGCCGGTGGGCGCGGCCAGCACGATGCGCGGCGTTGGCCGACCGGCGCGTTGCCCGGCTTCCACCGCCAGCACCAGGGCGCGCGTGACGGTGGTGGTCTTGCCGGTGCCGGGGCCGCCGGTGAGCAGCAGCAGGCGGGTGTCGAGCAGCGCGCTGGCAGCGGCCGCCTGCGCATCGCCGGGATCGTTGGCCAGCAGTGGGAACAGCTCGGCCAGGCGCGCTTGGCGCCACGCGGCATCCACCGCGAGCGCAGGCGCGGCGAGCGTGCGTGCGCGCAGCGCATCGGCCAGCGACTGTTCATAGCGCCAGTAGCGGCGCAGGTAGATCTGTCCGTATTCGAACACCAGCGGCGCGTTGTGGTCGGGTGCGTCGGCCGGCGACTGCACCCAGGGCGACGAGGCCACCGCTTCAAGCCACGATTCGAGCTCGGGCATCACCGGCGGCGGGCGGTCGGCGTCAATTTCCAGGAACAGTTCGGCCGCGCGCGCCAGCGGCAGCTGGCCGTGGCCGAAGGCCAGCGCGTGGCTGGCCAGCGCGGCGGCCAGCAGCACCGGCTCGGGCGTGTCGGGGCGCAGGCGGCGCAGCGTATCGGCCAGCGCATGGTCCACCGGGCGCAGCCAGCCTTCGTGCAGCCAGCGGTCGAGCGCGCTCATGCGGCGGCTCCCGCGGGCAGGCGCAGCAGCGCGTCCAGGCTTTCCACCAGCGCACGCGGCGGCAGGCTGGCGAACACGCCGGGCGAATCGGCGCGGCCCGATTGCAGGCCGCGGCAGAACAGGTAGCGCACGCCGCCGAAGTGGCGGCCGTAGTCATAGCCGGGCAGGCGGAAGCCCAGCCAGCGGTGCAGCGCCACGGCGTAAAGCAGGTACTGCAGGTCGTACTCGCTGTGGGCGATGGCGTCGGACAGGGCGTCGTCGCCGTAGTCGGGCAGCTGGTTGGATTTGTAGTCGAGCAGGTAGTAGCGGCCGTCGTGTTCGTACACCAGGTCGATGAAGCCGGTCATCAGGCCTTCCAGCCGCTCGCGCGTGCCGAACGCCTGGCGTTCGCTGACCAGGCCGTATTCGTGCAGCTGAGCCAGCACGGCGTCCACGCGCGCCGGCGCCAGCGAGAAGTGGAACTCCATCTCGGGGCGCCGCTGCGCCGGCGGCACGTCGGCCAGGCGCACGCCTTCGGGCAGCACCACGTTGAGCGTGTGGCCCACGAGACTGGCGAGCAGCGGCACGCCTTCGGCCAGGTCGTTGGCCGAACCGTAGCCGCCGTTGCGCAGGGCGCGTTCGAGCGCGGCCGCTTCGCCGGGCGGCGGCGCGTCGCCGGGCCAATCGCGCCACAGCGCGAAGTCCACGGTTTCCAGAGACTCGTGCAGCACGTTGCCAAAGCGCGCGCCGGAGAAGCGCGAGCTGGGCAGCAGCGGCTCGCTTTCGTCGTTGGCGCGGCGCACGTCGGCACCGCCGGCCTCGCGCGCCAGGCCCGAGAAGCTGTGCACCCACCAGTCGCGGGTGAAGCGGCGCTGCGGCAGCGCGGCGGGCGGTACGGCGGGCAGCGCTTCCAGCACCGGTGCACCGGGCGGCACCTGCGACGGCGCGTCTTCCACCACGATGGCGCCGGGCGCGAGCAAGGCCAGTGCATCGAGCCGCGTGCGGATCGCTTCAGCGTAGAGCTTCGAAGGCTTGGGCGCGCGCACGTCCGCATGCAGCAGCCAGGCCAGCGCGGTGTCGTGGGCGTCCTTGGTGGGGCCGAAGCAGGCCCAGGTGGCCAGCCGTGCGCGCGTCAGGCCGACGTAGAGCAGGCGCAGTTTCTCGGCGCGGGTTTCGCGCTTGTCGCACTCGGCGGCCTCTTTCCATTCCCCTTCGTCGCCGGCCTTGCTCTTGTGCAGCGTGAGCACCTTCACGCGCGCGGCGTCGGATTCGAGCCGCATCAGCTCTTCTTCGTTGTCGGCGTCGGCGTGGGCGATGCGTTCGCGCAGCAAGTCCGCCAGGCCGGCGGCGTCGTGGCCGGCGCCGGCCGACTGCAGCGCTTCGGCCAGCTGCAGCCAGTTGGTGAGGCGGCGCTCGCCTTCGTCCAGGGCCAGCAGGCGCGGCGCGTTCAGCGCGCACAGGTCGGTGACCAGGGCCAGCGGGCCGTGGCGGTCCCAGCGTTGGCGCCAGCCCAGGGCGCGGTCCTGCCACGCGCGGTGCGCGGGGCCGTCGGCGTCGAGCGCGGCCAGCGCCCCGGCATCGAGCCCGAGCAGCGGCGTGGCGAGCGCGCCGCGCAGGCGGGCGTCGTCGGCCAGGTGCAGGCAGGCCTCGAGCAGGGTGAGCAGGTCGGTGGCTTCGTCGCTCAGGTACAGGCTGTCGCGTCCGGCGGCCACGCTGGGCACGCCGGCGCGCATCAGCGCGCGCTGCACCTGCTGCGCCTGGCGGTGGGTTTCCACCAGCACGGCGATGTCGCCCGGACGCACCGGGCGCAGCGCGCCGCCTTCGCGCAGCTGCGCGTGGCCGGTGCCCAGCAGCGTGCGGATGCTGGCCACGCAGGCGGTGGTGGCGAGGCCGCGCGCCTGGTCGGCGCTCCAGGCACCGTCGGGCGCGTCGGGCCAGGTGAGGAAGCGCAGCGCCGGCGCCGTGGCGCCGTCGATCACCAGCGCCTCGTCGGCGACGAAACCGCCGGCGCCCACCTGCACGAACGGAATGCCGGCCTGCCCGAACGGTTCATCGCCGGCGCCGGCGTACAGCGCCTGCACCGCCTGCAGCAGGCGCGGCCGCGAGCGGAAGTTTCGCTTCAGCGTTTCGCGGCCGTCGGCCTGCTTCGCTGCCGCCAGGTAGGTGAACACGTCGCCGCCGCGGAAGCGGTAGATGGCCTGCTTGGGGTCGCCGATCAGGAACAGCGCGCGCGGCTGTCCGTCGTCCGGCGCCTGGGCGAAGACGCGGTTGAAGATGGCCCACTGCAGCGGGTCGGTGTCCTGGAACTCGTCCACCAGCGCGATGCGGTACTGCGCACGCAGGCCGTCGGCGAGCGCTTCGCCCTGCCCGCTTTCCAGCGCCTGCGCCAGGCCGCGGATCAGGTCATCGAAGCCCTGCAGGCGGCGCTCGCGCTTGATTTTTTCCAGGCGCTCGCCGGCTTCGCGGCGCAGGCGGTGCACGAGGTTGATGCGGCGCTGTTCGTCGCCGTGTTCCACCTGGTCGCGCAGTGCGAACCAGGCGTCGATGGCTTCCGTAAGCGCGTCCCTGGGCGCGGCCACCTTGCCCTGGAACGGCTTCTTGATGGCGCCGGAAAGCTTGAGCGTGCCGAACAGCCGCACGCGTTCGTCGGAAGGCGCGCCGAGGCCGCCGCCCTGTGCCCAGGCTTCCAGTGCGCGCCACGCGGGCCCCGTGCTGCGGTCGCCGTGCGTGGTGCCGTTGAGCGCGCCGGCGTCGGCGCAAGCGCGCAGGGCGTCGTGGGTGCGGGCGCCGTGCAGGAAGAAGGCCTCGGCCACGGCGGGGCCGGCGGCCTCGAACTGTTCGCGCAGGCCGCGCTCGCGCGCCTCGTCCACCGGCAGCGGTGCGGGCAGCAGCACGTCCACGGCCACCAGGTCGCGCAGCGACGACGCCATCGCGACGGGCGACGGCCACAGCGCCATCAGGCTGCGCGCGTCGTCGGCGTCCTGGCAGACCTGCCGCCACAAGTCCGTGGCGACTTCCTCGCGCAGCCCGCGCTCGTTCTTCACCAGTTCCACTTCGCCCGGCACCTGGCCGGCCTCCAGCGCGTGGTCGGCCAGGGCGCGGCGGCAGAAACCGTGGATGGTGTACACGGGCGCCAGGTCCATCGCTTCGGCGGCGCGACGCAGGCGCGTGCGCAGGCTGTCGGCCGATTCGCCGCGCAGCGCCGACTGCACCAGCTGCGCGGTCAGCACCTCACCCGCGTTCGAGGGATCGACCGCGGCGCCGTCGGCCAGCCGCGCCGCCAGGCCCAGGCGCTCGCGGATGCGCGTGCGCAGCTCCTGCGTGGCCGCTTCGGTGAAGGTGACCGCGAGGATTTCTTCCACCGGCAGCTTCAGTTCGATCACCAGGCGCGCGTAAAGCGTGGCCAGGGTGAAGGTCTTGCCGGTGCCGGCGCTGGCTTCCACCAGCTGCAGGCCCGACAGCGGCAGGCGCAGGCCGAGGTCGGTGGCGGTATCAGTCATCGCCGCCTCCGGTCGCGCCCTGCGCGGGCAGGCCGCGGAAGAGGCGGTCGCACAGTTCGTCGAAGTGCTGCAGCGCGCCCGCGTCGCCGTCCAAGAATGGGTCCTGGCCGCGCAGCGCCAGCTTCACCCACGGGTCGTCGCCTTCGCCGGCGAAGCCATTGCCGCCGCCGCACCATTGCGCGCGCGCGGCCGGCTCGGACTTTTCCGGCTTGTCGCTGGTGGCGTGCTGGAACCACACCCAGCCGCTCTTGGGCAGGAAGGGCAGCGCCTGCTGCGCGGCCTGGTCGGCCAGCGCCACGAAGTCCGCCAGGCGCGCCAGCGCTTGCGCCTGCGGCAGCGGTGAAATGTCGTGCGGCGGCTCGCCGGCCAGGAGGCGCCGCACCGGGCGGCTTTCGCCCAGCGCGCTCCACAGCAGCCAATCGAGCCCCAGGTCGAGCACCACGCGGCCGTGCGCCTTGCCCGGACGGAACTGCAGCAGCCCGCGTTCGTGCACGTTCGCGAAGCTGCCCACGAGGTCGCGGCCCGGCAGCGCTATGCGCCAGGCCATCGGCTGCGCGTCATCGGGCGCCCAGTCGCGCGCGCTGCGTGCGGCGCCGCCCACCAGCCCGCGCACCGCGCGCAGCATTTCGCGGCCCGCCGGGCCGGGCGCCACCCAGGCCTGCGACAGCAGGCGCGCGTGCAGCGCCGCGTCGTCCACGTCGCCGGCGCGCAGCGCGTCGAACACCTGCTCGCCCAGGCGATGGCGCAGCCAGCCGTCGCCGCTGTCGAAGGGTTCGCTGTCGGGCAGCGCGTCCTCAAGCCGCGGAAGCCGCAGCGCCAGGCGCTGGGTGAGGAAGTGTTTCGCCGGATTGGCCAGCGCATTGAACAGCGTCGCGCGCGAAAGCTCCGGCGCAGCGTCGCTGGCCGGCGGCACCGGCAGCGCGCGCGGCACGAACGGCGGCAGCGGCTCGCGCTGCCCGCCGGCCGCATCCACCGCAGGGCGCCAGGCGTTGTCGAAGCCGATACGGCGCGCGGCGTCCGCCGGCGCTTCCCGCGCATCGGCCGCGGCACCGAAGGCCTGCGGCGCAAACGGCTGCAGCGGGTGGCGCACCAGCAAACGCGCGGCGGCATCGTCGGGCTTGGCGAAATAGCGCGCCGCCACGTCCATCAATTCCGACACCACCACCGAAGGCGGCTTCGCCTCTCCGCTGCGCGGGTCGTTGCCCAGGAAACTGACGTAGAACACCTGCCCCGCCGACGCCAGCAGCTGCAGGAACAGGAAGCGGTCGTCTTCGCGCACCGAGCGGTCGCCCACCTGACGGCGCGGCGTGCCCAGCGCGGCGGTGAGGCGGTTGAGCGCGCCGCCGGCGTCGCGGCGCGGGTAGTCGCCGTCGTTCATGCCCAGCAGGCAGATCACCTTGAACGGGATCAGCCGCATCGGGACCATGCGCCCGAAGGTGACGCCGCCGCTGAGGAAAGGCTGGCGATCGTCGCTTTCGCCCAGGCGCGACTGCAGCCAGGCGCGCACCACGGACGAAGGCAGGGGTGCGTCGAGGTCGGCGGCGACCAGCTGCTCCGACAGCGCGCCGACGTGGGCGCGCAGCGCTTCGATGGCGCGCGCGTCGGCGGGATCCTGCGGGCGGTCGGGCAGCAGGTCGTCGAGCGCGGCGGCCAGCACGCGCGGCCAGTGCAGCGGCGCACGCGGCGAAGCGAGTTCACGCGCCAGCCGGTCCAGCGCGCGCAGGCCGGCCAGCAGGCCGTTGAGCGCCACCAGGTCGCCGGCCTCGAAGCGCGGCAGCGGCGCCACGCCGGCGATGTCGCCATCGTCGGCACTGGCATGGCCCAGCAGCAGGCGGTCGATCGCCCACTGCCAGGTGTAGGCGCTTTCATCGGGCGCGCCGCTGGCCACGCGCTGCGCGGCGTCACGGCCCCAGCGCGCGCCGGCGTCGGCCAGCGCTTCGCCAAGGCGATCGATCAGCGCCGGCGTCAGGCCCAGCCGCTGCGCCACCGGTGCCGGCGACAGCAGCGACAGCCCCTCGGCCAGGGTGAAGCGCGCGCCGGGCAGGCCCAGCAGGC
>JAPLSJ010000037.1 GCA_026398695.1 Arenimonas sp. | reverse complement strand
TTGAGGTCGCCGATGATGTCGTCGCCTTCGGCGAACACTTCCAGGAAGGCCACGCCGCTGCACAGCCGCGCGAACTCCGCCACGCCGGCCAGCAGCTCCTCGTCCGACAGGTAGTGCATCACGTCCGAGCACACCAGCAGGTCCACCGGCTTGGCCAGCGTCATCGCGGCCAGGTCGCCGAAGGGCAGGAAATGCAGGTTGCGGCGCGCGCCGTGGCGGCCGATCGCGTATTCGCTCGAGTCCACGCCCATGTAGTGCAGCTTCGGGCGCAGCGCCAGCAGCGGCGCGCGCCACGCGCCTTCACCGCAGCCCACGTCCAGCACCGAGCGCAGCGGCCGGCCCAGGTGCACTTCGGCCAGCGCCACGGCCAGGGCCACCTTGCGCGTGAGCGCGGCCTTGCCGCCGAGGCTGCGCTGCCGGTACCAGGTGTCGAAGTAGCGGCGGTCGTAGGTCTTGGTCACTTGCGGGCCTTGCGCTTGTGCAGCAGCCACGCGGCGAAGATCGCGCCGGTGAGATACATGCTGAGTGCATACACCGCCGGGGCGATGGCCGCCTGCGAACGCTGCAGCACCTCGATGGCGATGAAGATGGCCAGCGTGCCGTTGTGGATGCCGATCTCGAAGCCGATGGCGATCGCCTGCGGCTCGGCCAGGCGCGCGGCGCGTGCCGCGACGTAGCCCGACAGCAGGCTGATCAGGTTGAAGGCCACGCAGGCCAGGCCGACCACCGGCAGGAAGGCGCGCACGGTGGGCCATTCGGAGATGAAGGCCAGCGCGATCAGCAGCCCCAGCAGCACCGACGACATCAGGCGCACCGGCCTTTCGGCGGCGCTCGCCAGCGCCGGCCGCCACTGGCGCAGCACCATGCCCAGCGCCACCGGCACGATCACCAGCATCGCCACTTCGAACACCTTGCCGATCGGCGGCGGCACGCGGGCTTCGTCGCCGACGAACACCGACAGGGCCAGCGCCGTCCACAGCGGCAGGGTCACCAGCGCCAGCAGGCTGTTGATGGCGGTGAGCGTGATGTTGAGCGCGACGTCGCCGCGGGCGATGTGGCTGAAGATGTTGGCGGTGACGCCGCCCGGCGACGCCGCCAGCAGCACCAGGCCCAGGCCCAGTTCGCCCGGCAGGCCGGCCAGCCGGGCCAGGCCGAAGGCCAGCGGCGGCAGCAGCAGCGACTGCACGGCCAGCGCCACGCCCACCGCGCGCGGCACGCTGAGCACGCGGCGGAAATCGGCGAGCGTGAGGTGCAGGCCCAGCCCCGCCATCACCACGGCCAGTGACAGGGGCAGGAATACGACCAGCAGGGTGTTGTCGACCAAGGTGGGCTCCGCGGAAGTCCAGGCGCAGCCTAGCATTCAGCCATGCCGGCCGGTGGCGCCGGATGCCGTCAGGCGCTGCCGACGATCACCGAGCGCATCGAGATCGAGCTGGTGACCGATTCGTTGAAGAACGTCACCGCGTCGTCGTCGCGCTGCAGCGCCAGCACGTACAGCAGCGGCAGGTAGTGCTCGGGCGTGGGGATGGCCAGCAGCGCGTCCGGGCCCAGCGTCTCGTAGCCCAGCATGCCGTCGTGGTGGCCGTCGGCGATGCGGTCGGCGATGTCCTCGTCGAAGCGCTGCGCCCAGTCGTAGGCGTCGGTCATGTTCTGGCGCCACAGCCGCAGGTTGTGCACCAGGTTGCCGCTGCCCACCACCAGCACGCCTTCGTCGCGCAGCGGCGCCAGCTGCTTGGCGATGTCGTAGTGCCAGGCGCCGGGCTGCAGGATCGACAGGCTCAGCTGCACCACCGGGATGTCGGCCTCGGGATACATGGGCTTGAGCACGCCCCAGGCGCCGTGGTCGAGCCCGCGGTGCGCGTCCAGGTGCACGCGCGGCTGCGGGATCAGTTCGGCGACGCGGTGCGCCAGCTCGGGGCTGCCGGGCGCCGGGTATCGCACGTCGAACAGCGCGCGCGGGAAACCGTGGAAATCGTGGATGGTGTCGGGCCGCTCGGCGGCGCCCACGTAGATGCCCTGGGTTTCCCAGTGCGCCGAGATGCACAGGATGGCCTTGGGCCGCGGCAGCCGCTGGCCGAGGTCGCGCCAACTTCGCCGCCAGGCGTTGTCCTCGATGGCGTTCATTGGCGAACCGTGCCCCAGGAAGACCGCGGGCATCGGGCCGGACATGGACGCAGCGCTCATCGAGAACATTCCTTCGTGGCTGGACTGTCTAAACACTATCACCCTGACTTCCGGCACTGCGCGGGGGGTCGGTAAAATGACTACTGTTGACTTAACGATATGGCCAAGTAGGCTGTATCAGTCAGTCGAGGGCAGATCCATGGTCGAAACCGAGCCGCACCTGAAGAAATTCCAGAAAGAGCTGAGCGCCGGCACCGTTTCCCTGGTGTTGCTGGCCGTACTGGGGCAATCCACCGAACCCCTGTACGGCTACCAGATCGCCAAACGCCTGGAACAGACCGGCGATCCGCTGCTGGTGGGCAAACAGAGCGCGCTCTACCCGGTGCTGCGCAACCTCAGCGCCGCGGGCCTGGCCGAAAGCCACGTCGAGCCCTCGGTCAGCGGCCCGCCGCGCCGCTACTACCGCATCACCGACCTCGGGCGCCAGGCGCTGTCCGAGTGGGCCGAGACCTGGACCACCACCCGCCACTCCGTCGATTCCGTGCTGGAAGGAAACCTGCGATGAACGCCGCCACCCCGAAAACCATCCCCGAGTACCTGGACCAACTGCGCCACGAGCTGCGTGCCGCCGACCCGGCCCTGCTGCAGGACGCGCTGTACGACGCCGAGGAGTACCTGCGCTCGGAGCTCGCCGCGAACCCCGGCACCGACGAGGCCACCCTGCTGGCCAACATCGCCACCAGCTACGGCGCCCCCGAGGAAGTGGCGGCGATCTACCGCGACACCGAGGTGCGCGTGTCCAGGGCCCTCAGCCCGCCGCCGCCGGTGGTGCGGCGCAGCCTGGCCGGACAGTTCTTCGGCGTCGCCGCCGACTCGCGGGCCTGGATGGCGCTGTTCTACATGCTGCTGTCGCTGGCCACCGGCATCGTCTACTTCACCGTGGTGACCACCGGCCTGAGCATGTCGCTGGGCCTGGCAATCCTGATCATCGGCATCCCGTTCGCGATCCTGTTCATCGGCATCGTGCGCCTGCTGTCGCTGGTGGAAGGCCGCATGGTCGAAGTGATGCTGGGCGAGCGCATGCCGCGCCGGCCGCTGTATGCCGAACGGGGCGTACCGCTGCTCACCCGCATCGGCCGCATGTTCACCGACCCGCGCACGTGGTCCACCATGCTGTACATGCTGCTGATGCTGCCGCTGGGCGTCATCTACTTCACCGTAGCGGTGACCGGCCTGTCGCTTTCCCTGGGCCTGATGGGTGGAGCGGTGGCCGCGGCAATGGGCAGCATGGGGCTGGGCGAATTCCACCTGCATATGTACCCGGCGCCCATGTGGGACAGCGTGCTCTGGATTCCGGTGCTGTTCGCCGTCGGCGCGCTGGGCCTGTTCGTGATGCTGCACCTGGCCCGCGGCATCGGCCGCTTGCACGGAGCCCTGGCCAAGCACCTGCTGGTGAAGACCGCGCAGCATTGAAGTACCGGCGCGCGGGGCCGCCCGGCCCCGCGCGCCCGCTGGTCTCCGGGGGCCGGCCTGAAGCTATGATCGGCCGATGACCTCCCCGGATCCGATCCCTTCGCTGGACGCGGCCAATGCGGCCCGGCACCTGGCGCTGGGCCAGGCCCTGGCAGCGAAAGGCGAGGTCGGTCCGGCGATTGAATCCCTGCGTGCCTCAACCGCGCTGGACCCAGGCTCGGCCACGGCCTGGCACCTGCTCGGGGCCTGCCTGTACCACGCGCGCCGTGACCACGAAGCGCGGGCGGCGTTTCGCCGGGCGCATGCCTTGAGCCCCGACGATGCGGCGGTGGTGCGTGGCCTGGCGGAAGCGGAATACGCGACCGAAAACCATGCCGGCGCCATCGACCTGTTCGAACGCCTGGCAGGCAGCGGATCGCCGCAAGACCCCGGCGTGTTGCTGCGGCTGTCCCAATGCCATCGGCGCAATGGCGACCCGGCAAGGGCCCTGGCGATCGCGCAGGGCGGCACCGGCCTGTTTCCTGACGCGGCATCGCTTTGGCTTGAGCTGGGCTGGGTGCACGAGGCGCTCGGCGATGCCGGCCAAGCGCTGGCCGCCCATCTTCGTGCGCATGCCTTGCGGCCCGACTGGGCCGACCCGCTGGCGGCCGCCCTGCTGCTGGATGACTCCCGCCCGTTGGCCGCCAAGGCGGAGGCGCTGCTCGCGTCCCGGGCGCTGCCCCGCGTCGAGCAGGCCTATCTGCACCATGCCCTGGGCAAGCGCGCCGATCTGGCCGGCGGCTACGTCGAGGCCGCCCATCACTGGCAGGCCGCCAACCGCCTCAGGCGTGACGCCGACGGAGCCTTTGCACGCGACGAACTGGCTTTGCAGGTGGACGCGGCAATCACCTTCCTGACCGCCGGCCCGCTTTCCGAAAGCGGCGGTAGCGGCTGCCCGGACGAACGCCCGCTGTTCGTGGTTGGCATGCCGCGCAGCGGGACCACGCTGGTGGAACAAATCCTGTCGGCCCATCCGTCGGTGCAGGGCTGCGGCGAGCGGGTGGATATCGTGGGCATTGCCCAGGACATTGCGCTGGACACCGGGCTGCGCTGGCCGCAGGACGTGGCGCGCATCGAGGCCGGCTGGCTGCACGACCGCGCCCTGCAATACCTGCAGGCGGTGGGGCGGGGCGCCGCAGGCCACTGCCTGCGGCTGGTGGACAAGCAGCCCTACAACTTCCTGCACCTTGGCCTGATCGCGCTGCTGTTCCCGTCGGCGCGCGTGGTCTGGTGCCGGCGCGATCCGTTCGACGTGGCGCTGTCCATTTTCAGCGAGAGCTTCTCGCCCTCGGCGACGTATGCCACGGATCTTTCCGACATCGCCTTCGTCATCGGGCAGCAGGAGCGCCTGATGCGGCATTGGCAGGCCGTGCTGCCGCTGCCGGTGATGGAGATGCACTACGAGGACCTGGTTGGCAGCCCCGAGCCGAACATGCGGCGCCTGGTCGAGTTCGCCGGGTTGCCCTGGTCCGACCAGTGCCTGGACTTCCACCAAAGCCGGCGTCCCGTGCAGACGCCCAGCCGCTGGCAGGTGCGCCAGCCCATCCACCCCCGATCGGTCGGCCGTTGGCGCAATTACGCCGCGTGGTTTCCCCAGGCGACCCTCCCCCCCTGACGCCGCCCACCCCGGCGTCGGTACGGTGGGACGGCGGACTGTCCGGGCCCGGCCCGGCTATCCGTTTGGACTAACAGCAGTCCATCCAGCAACGCCAAACCAAAGGGGCATACCGATGCGGTTGAAAACCAGCAAGCTGAGCAAGGCAGTCTCCATCGCGCTCGTCGGCGGCATCAGCCTGTCGGCCTCGGGTGCCGTCCTGGCCCAGGCCGAGGGTTCGGCCGCGGCCAGCACCCTGGCCACCGGATCGCGCCTGGCCCGTGAAGGCGATGCCGGGGGTATTTCCCCGGTGCTGGTGATCGATCGCGACGACATCGCGGCCACCGGCCTGACGTCGCTGGCGGACGTGGTGTTCCAGCTGACCATCAGCGACGGCAGCGCCCTGCGGGCCATCACCACCCGGAGCAAGACCAGCGACGGCAGCCAGCATGCTTCGCTGCGCGGCCTGGGCTCCACCCGCACCCTCGTGCTCGTGAATGGCCGCCGCTGGCTGACCTCGGGCATCGCCGAAAACAGCCTGGTCGACCTGGACTCGATCCCGGTGTCGATCGTCGAGCGCGTCGAGATCCTCAAGGATGGCGCCTCGGCGATCTATGGTTCGGAGGCCATCGGCGGCGTCATCAACGTCGTCACCCGCCAGGATTACAGCGTCTCGGAAGTCAACGTGTACCTCGGCCGCACCAGTGACGGCGACGGTGAGCAGCAGGCCTTCGACGCCACCTTTGGCATGTCCAATGACCGTGCCCGCGGCCTGGTCAGCCTGAGCCACCGCAACCAGGATGAGATCCTCGCCGGTGACCGCGCCATTTCCTCCGTGCCGGTGTTCGGCGGCGGCGACCTGCTCTCGGGCGGCCTGTACGGCTCGGGCGTGAATCTCTTCGGCAACCTGACCCGCTGCGCGGGTGCCTTGGTGCCAACGGCCACCGGTTTCTCCACCTGTACGCCGGTAGCGGGCGGTCCGTTCACGCTGCGGCCGGGCGAGGATGGCCGCCAGGCCACCGACTTCCGGCGCTTCGTCAGCTACACGCTGGACGGCTCGGGAATTTCCGACCGCTACAATTTCGCCCCCATCAATTTCCTGCAGCAGCCGGTCGATCGCACCAACCTGCACGTGCAGGGAAGCCTGGAGCTGACCGATTCCATCAATGCCAACCTGATGGCGACCGTTGGCCGGCGCAGCGCCGACCAGCAGGTCGAGGAGACCGCGCTGACGATGGACGTGCGTGGCACCGCGGGCAGCCGCTGGGCGTTCGCTCCGACCGCCGGTAACGTGTTCAACCCCTTCGGGCAGAACCTGCGTTCGGCGAACTTCCGGACCCTGGCCCTGGGCCCGGTGCAGACCGAGTTCGATTCGGAAGAGGCGGCGATATCGCTCTGGCTTGACGGCGGTTTCGACCTGGCGGGACGCGACATGCAGTGGGACGTGGGCTACTCCCACGCCGGTTCCAGCATCGATATCGAGGGCCGGAACCACGTCAACCTCACCAACCTGCGCAACGCCGTCGGCGACTCCCGCCGCAATCCCGTCACCGGCGCCCTGGAATGCCTCGATGGCGGCGGCGTCGTCAGGCCGGGCTGCGTTCCGTTGAACATCTTCGGCGGGCCCGACCTGGGGCTCCTCGCGGGCGTGATCACGGCGGCCGAGTTCGCCGCGATGCTCGACTACATCCGGGCTTCCGTGAGCGAATCCGAGGACAACAAGAGCAATTCGTTCACGGCGAACCTGCGCGGCAGCCTCGCCGACCTTCCCGCCGGCCCGCTCGGTTTCGCGCTGGGGTTCGAACACCGGCGCACTTCCGTCGAGCGCGACGTCGACTCGCTTGCCAGTTCGGGCGCGTCGTCGGTGGCTGCAGAGGAGCCCACCGACGGTGAGATGGACGTCAATGAGTTCTTCGCCGAGTTCAATGTACCGCTGGTGGCGGACCGCAGTTTCGCCAAGCGGCTGGAGCTCAATCTCGCGGCCAGCCACGCCAGCTACGACACCGAGGGTGACCGCGGTGCCTTCCGGGTCAGCCCCGATCTGGGCAGCGACACGGCGACCCGCTGGGGCCTGCTCTGGCAGGTTAACGATGAGTTCCTGTTCCGGGCAGCGCGTTCGAAGTCGTTCCGTGCGCCCGACGTCATCGACCTCTATGCCGGGGGTGTCGATTCCTTGAGCAACGTGGCCGACCCCTGCAACACCTTCAACATCGCCAACCCCACGGTCAATGCCGCGCTCTGCGTGGCCAACGGGGTTCCGGGGGCCGGCGTAGTGCAAAACAACGCGCAGGTGCCCACCCTGTTCGGCGGCAATGCCGGCCTGGAGTCCGAAACGGCCACCACCCACAGCGCCGGCTTCCGTTACACGCCGGGTTGGGCGGAGGGGCTGAGCATCGGGCTGGACTGGTACAAGATCCGGCTGGAGGACGCACAGGTCTTCCAGGGCGGACAGTCGGTCCTCAATGGCTGCTACCTCAATCCCGGCGCACCGGGAGCGGCCACCAGCGCGGCCCAGCGGGACGCCTTCTGTGCCGCCGTGTCGCGCGCCGCCGGCGGCGGCCTCTCGTCGCTTCGCGCCGGCGATTACAACCTGGGCAGGGGGCGCGTGGAGGGCTATGACCTGCTGCTCGGCTATGTGCTGCCGGACGCGGGCTATGGCCTCATCGAGATCCAGTGGGACACCACCTACGTCAAGGACAACACCTTTGCCCTGGACGTGGGCGTCTACGACGGCAGCCCGCAGTGGGAGACGCGCTCCAACCTCACCACCCGCTGGAAGAAGGCTGGCTGGGACGTCACCTGGGCCATGCGCTACTACTCGGACATGGACGAGTTGTGCTCGGGTGCCAACTACTTCGAGTACGGCATTACTCCGACCGAAATCTGCTCGGTCCAGCTGCCGATTTCCGCCGGTTCCCTCGGCATCAACGAGATTCCCTCCCGCACCTACCACGACGTCCAGGTGGGCTGGACGACGCCCTGGCAAGGCCGGATCGGCATCGGCGCACGCAACGTGTTCGGCAAGGATCCGCCGGTGATGCGCAACGCGTTCGCGCATTCCTTCGACGCCGCCTACGACCTGCCGGGAGGCGCCTTCTACTACCTGCAGTACAGCCAGAAGTTCTGATCCCGGATCGGTCGGGAAACCCACGGAACCGCCCCGCTTGCCGGGGCGGTTTTTTTTGGTGGCGTCAGATCATTCCGTGCGCGGCGAGTCGGTCGAGCATCGGGCCGAGATGACGCTCGTAGGGGCGCCAGAGCCCGCCCCGGTTGGTCACGATGCCGTCGCGCACCTGGCTGGCGCTGGCGGTGGCCACGACGCCGGAGCTTCGATCCACCCGCAGCATCTCCTCCCGGTAGGCGAAGCCGCAGTGTGCCGCGATGTTTCGCGCCTGGGCCGCGGGTTCCCGGACCAGGTCGTCGTAGTCGATATCGAACAGCCGGTCCGGCATCACTTCGCGCCAGTGCGCCATCATGTCGCGGTAGGTCCGGTAGAAATCCGCCATCTGGACCTGGTCGTACGAATAGGCGGCCTCGTTCGTGAACAGCGTGCGCAGGTTGGAGAAGCAGGTGTCCACCGGCGAGCGCCGCATGTGCAGGATCCGCGCGTGCGGCAGCGCCTTGGCGATCGCACCGGCCAGCATGAAGTTCGGGTTCTGCTTCTCGGTCAGGAAGGGCTTGCCGGCGCTGCGTCGCCGCATCGTTGCCAGGAAGCCACGGCCGACGCTGGCGTAGTCGGCATCGGCTGCCCGGGCGGCCAGCACCTCGTCCGTCGTCTGCCGGCACAGGTGGTCGGTGGCGTGGCACAGCGCCGCGGTGAAGACATGGGTCTCGCCCGCGTCGGCGACATCCGGGTGCCCGCCAAGCATCCGCTCCAGCAGGGTGGTGCCGGTGCGATGCAGTCCGATGATGAAGATCGGGGTCAAGGGGTCGGCCAGGTCCTCGCCCCGGATGAAATCCCGGTCGAACGTGGCCTGCCACCGTTTGATCGCGGCCAGCGTGCCCGCCGCATCGAAGGGCTGTTCGATCTGCCGGGCGCGGGAGCCGCGCGCGAGTGCGTCCCAGGCGGCGTCGAACTCTTGGAGGTCGTGCAGCTCGTTGTGCAGCGCGAACGCCAGGTGCGCTTCGTCCTTCGGGGCCAGGCCGGGTTGGGCCAGGCGCCGCCGCAGTTCGTCCACCTGGTGGTGCGCCGGCGTGGCCTTGCGCACCCGGGACAGCAGCGAGCGCGCGCTGGCAAACCCGGGCTTGAGCGCCAGCGCGCGCTCGAGCGCGGCGGCGGATGCGTCGGAGCGGCCTTCGAACATCAGCAGCAGGCCGAGCATGTGCTGGGCTTCGGCCAGGTCCTGGCGGATCGCCAGGGCCCGCTGCGTGCAAAGCATTGCCCCGGCATGGTCGCCCGCGCTGCTGAAGAACGAGGCCAGGTCGATCAGCTTCTCGGGCGGAAGCTTGTCCGGCAGCCGCATCCGGTCCACGTAGTCCTGCATGCGCGGCAGGTCGTCGAACTTGCGCAATGCGCGCGCCACCACGAGCGCCGCCATGGGCGGCACGTTCTCCACCCGCGACGCCTCGACCACGGCGTGGCAGGCATCGCGATAGTGGTCCAGCGCCTCGTGGATCCTGGCCAGCTCCATCCACGCCGGCAGGAAGCTGCGGTCATGCGCGAGCAGGCTGCGGAAGCAGGCGATGGCCTGGTCCCATTGCCGGAGCTCGGCATGGCGCTGTCCCTGTTGCCACAGCGCCTGTGGGTTGCCCGACATTCCCGCGCCTGCCTGGAGATGCCCTCCTGGATCCATCGCGCCTCAGCCTGCGAGCACCAGGGTCCAGACGACGCCCCAGAAAGCCATCAGCAGCAGGGCCGCCAGCGCCAGCAGGCCGATGGCGAACCCGGGGCCGCGATTGCGGCCAGGCACCGAATAGGCCGCGGCATACCAGACGCGGCCGACCAGCCAGACCGCGCCGGCCAGCGCCGCGTATTGCGGGTTGCCGAACCCGGCCGCGATCCACAGCGTCGGCAGGAACATGATGGCGCCTTCCTGCGTGTTCATCTGCACGCGGAAGGCGCGCTCGAAGCCCTCGTGGCCAGTGGTCGCCGGCGCATGGATGCCGTACTTGCCGCGCGCGCGGCCGACCAGGACGGTGGTGACGATCATCAGCACGATGGTGAGCAGGGTGACGAGGGCAATCAGCGGGTGCATGGCGGGCCTGGCGGGTGGACTGGCGCCACTTTAGCCCGGCCGGGCCCGATGCCGTGAATCCGTTATCTTGGAGGTCCTGCCCTGGCACCGGACCCTGCGATGACCGACCCCCTGGCCCAGCCGCTGCGACTGCCCTGCGGCGCCGTCATCCCCAACCGCCTGTGCAAGGCGGCGATGACCGAGGGCCTGGGCGACGCCCAGCTGCGCGCCACCGACCGTCACGTGCGCCTCTACCGGGCCTGGAGCGAGGGCGGGGCAGGGCTGCACATCACCGGCAACGTGATGATCGACCGCCACGTGATCGAGCGGCCGGGCAACGTCGCCATCGACACCTCGCACCCGCCCAGCGTGGACGCCGAGGCCCGCGCGCGGCTCATGGCCTGGGCTGCGGCCGGCACTGTCGGTGGCAACGGGCTGTGGATGCAGATATCGCACGCCGGCCGGCAGTCGCCGCGCTACGCCACGCGCCAGCCGGTGGGGCCGTCGGAAGTGCAGCTGGACCTGATGGGCAACTACGCCCGGCCGCGCGCCCTGCGCGAAGACGAAATCCTGGCCCTGGTGCAGCGCTTCGCCGACGTGGCCGTGATCGCGCGCGAGACCGGCTTCACCGGCGTGCAGGTGCACGGCGCGCACGGCTACCTGCTCAGCAGCTTCCTGTCGCCCATCACCAACCGCCGCACCGACGCCTGGGGCGGCTCGCTGCAAAACCGCGCGCGCTTCCTGGTGGAAACGGTGCATGCGGTGCGCAAGGCCGTGGGCGCCGATTTCCCGGTGTCGGTGAAACTCAACTCCGACGACTTCCGCAAGGGCGGCTTCAGCAGCGCCGACTGCCTGGGCGTGGTGCAGCTGCTCAATGGCGAAGGCCTGGACCTGCTGGAGGTTTCCGGCGGCAACTACGAGCAGCCGCGGCTGCTGGGCATGAGTGGCCGCGACGACGACGCGGTGCAGGTGCGCGAAAGCACGAAGGTGCGCGAGGCCTACTTCCTCGACTACGCCGCCGCGATCCGCAGGGTGGCCAGGATGCCGATGATGGTCACCGGCGGTTTCCGCACGCGCGCCGGCATGGAGGCGGCGCTGGCCACCGGCGACACCGACATGATCGGCCTTGGCCGGCCGTTCTGCACGCATCCGGACGTGGCGCGCCGGCTGCTGGCGCGCGAGATCGACGAGCTGCCGGCCTTCGAGCGCCGCCTGCACCTGCGGCCGCGCGGCCTGCTGTCGCCGGCCAGCCCGTGGCTGTTGCCCAAGATGGTGAACGTGCTGGGCGCCCAGGGCTGGTACTACCAGCAGATGGACCGCCTGGCCGACGGCCGCGCGCCCGACCTGTCCCGTGGCATGCTGCGCTCGTTCGTGCGCTACTGGTGGAACGATTTGAGCAAGGCCGCGCGACTGCGGCGCTAGGAGGCGAACATGCACACCCAGGATCCGATGCACGGCATCGAACCGCTTTCGGACGAAACCGTGGTGGCCGCCATGCAGGCCTGGCTGGAGAAGGCCGTGATCGGCCTGAACCTGTGCCCGTTCGCCAAGGCCGTGCACGTGAAGCGGCAGATCCGCTATGTCGTGAGCCACGCCGAGACCGAAGAGGCGCTGATCGAAGACCTGCTGCACGAGCTGCAGCTGCTGGCCGCGGCCGATCCCGGCGACATCGAGACCACGCTGCTGGTGCATCCGCGCGTGCTCACCGATTTCCTGGACTACAACGACTTCCTGGACATCGCCGACGCGGCCGTGGACGAACTCGAGCTCGACGGCGTGCTGCAGGTGGCCAGCTTCCACCCGCAGTACCAGTTCGCCGACAGCCATCCCGACGACATGGGCAACTTCAGCAACCGCGCGCCGTACCCCACGCTGCACCTGCTGCGCGAGGAAAGCGTGGACAAGGCGGTGGCGGCGTTCCCCGAGGCGGGGGAGATCTTCGAGACCAATATCGCCACGCTGGAAAAACTCGGGCCCGCCGGTTGGCGGGCCCTGTTCGGCTGATTGGCGGCCCGCGGCCCGGACCTACTTCTTGATCGATTCGGCCTTGCCGTCGCCGGAAGCCGCTGCCAGGCGGGCCTTTTCGGCGGTGATGGCGGCCTCCAGCTCGGCCGCGTTTTCATTGACCCGGCGTTCGCCGAGTTCGCCGCCCATCTGCATCAGGCGCGACTGCAGCGAGACGAACCGCTTGCCCTCGGGCGAGGCGTAGAAATCGCGTGCGGCACGCAGCTCCTCGATCGTGAACTCGGCCACGTAGATGTCCACCAGCTCCTCGCGCAGCGCCGCATAGCTCATGTGCCGGCCGAAGAACTCGCTCATGATCCCGCGATAGGGTTCCAGCTCGGGGTGCGACTCAAGCTGCATGTCCAGGATCATCCCGGTCACGTCCTTGAGCGCCTGATCCATGCCCAGCGAGTCGAGCAGCTCGGCCGCCACCGCCTCGCGTTCGTCCCCCGGGTTGGCGAGGGTGGCGTGCGAGCCCGCCAACAGCAGGGCGAGCAGCAGGGTGTTGATGATCTTCATGGTGTTCCTTGCGCTGGGCGTCGGTGGCGTGGCCGTGGGCGCTCAGAATAGCGCGGCGTCGAGCGACATCAAGCTGGACGCGCCGGCACGCGCCGCGCGGAACTGGTGCGCCGTCTCGGGCAGCAGCCACGCGTAGTAGAAGCGCGCGGTCGCCAGCTTGGCCGCGTAGAAGTCCTCGTCGGCCTTGTCGATCGCGATCGCCGCCATGCGCGCCCACAGCCAGGCGTAGGTGAGGTGGCCGACGATGCGCAGGTAGGGCACCGACGCCGCGCCGACTTCGTTCGGGTCGGCCTTGGCCTTCGCGCCGAGCTCGGCGGTGAGCGCGGCGGTGTCGGCCAGCAGCTTGCCCAGCGGTCCGGTGAACTCGGCGAGGTCGGCGCGCGCGGCGTTGTCCTTGAGGAAGCCTTCGATGAGGCGCGCGAAGCGGCCGAACTTCTTGCCGCCGTCCATCAGCACCTTGCGGCCCAGCAGGTCGAGCGCCTGGATGCCGTTGGTGCCCTCGTAGATCATGTTGATGCGCGCGTCGCGCACGAACTGGTCCATGCCCCATTCGTTGATGTAGCCGTGGCCGCCGTACACCTGCAGGCACAGGTTGGTGGTCTCGAAGCTGTTGTCCGTGATGAAGGCCTTGACCACCGGCGTGAGCAGCGCCATCAGTTCGTCGGCGTCCTCGCGCACGGCCGGGTCGGGGTGCGAATGCTCGCGGTCGATCAGCAGCGCGGTCCAGGTGGTGAAGGCGCGGCCGCCCTCGGTGTATGCGCGGCTGGTGAGCAGCATGCGGCGCACGTCCGGGTGCACGATGATCGGGTCGGCGGCCTTTTCCGGCTGCGCGGCGCCGGTGGGCACGCGGCCCTGCAGGCGGTCCTTGGCATAGGCCACGGCGTTCTGGTGCGCGGCCTCGGCCAGGCCCAGCGACTGCATGCCCACGCCCAGGCGCGCGGAATTCATCATCACGAACATCGCGGCCAGGCCCTTGTTCGGCTCGCCGATCAGCCAGCCGCGGGCGGCGTCCATGTTGATCACGCAGGTGGCGTTGCCGTTGATGCCCATCTTGTGTTCGATCGAGCCGGCCTGGATGGTGTTGCGCTCGCCGACATTGCCGTTCGCATCGGGGATGAACTTGGGCACCAGGAACAGCGAGATGCCCTTGGTGCCGGCGGGGGCGTCGGGCAGGCGGGCCAGCACCAGGTGCAGGATGTTCTCCGCCAGGTCGTGTTCGCCGGCGCTGATGAAGATCTTGGTGCCGCTGAGCGCGAAGCCGCCGTCGGGATGCGGCTCGGCCTTGGTCTTGAGGATGCCCAGGTCGGTGCCGCAGTGCGGCTCGGTGAGGCACATGGTGCCGGTCCACTGGCCCGAGACGATCCTGGTCAGGTACACCTGCTTCTGCTCGTCGGTGCCGAAGGCGTGCAGGCACTCGTAGGCGCTGTGCGACAGGCCGGGATACATCAGCCAGGCCTGGTTGGCCGAGTTCCACATTTCGTACAGGCGGTTGTTGACGATCGTCGGCAGGCCCTGGCCGCCAAAGTCCGGGTCGCAGGCCAGCGACGGCCAGCCGTTCTCCATGAACTGCGCGTAGGCCTCCTTGAACCCGGTGGGGGCGGTGACCACGCCGTCGCCGTGGTAGGTGCAGCCCTCGCGGTCTCCGACCTGGTTGAGCGGCTGGATGACCTGGCTGGCGAAGCGGGCGCCTTCCTCCAGCACGGCGTCGATGGTTTCGACGTCCAGCTCGGCGTAGGGCGGCAAGGCTTTCAGCTCGTCCTGCGCGTTGAGCAGTTCGAACATCACGAAGCGCATGTCGCGCAGCGGCGCGGTGTACTGGGGCATGGGGACTTGGCCGGCTTGGAAATGGACCCGAAGGTTAACATACCGATGCGTATGGAGGGCGTGAGGGGGTGCGGCGTTATGCTCAGGCCACCTCCACTGCTCCGGACCCCCCATGCGCCAGACCCTGATTGCCGCCGCGCTCGCCACGGCCCTGCTCGCCGGCTGTGGACCGTCCACGTCGCCGCCGCCCGCCGCCGACGCCAGCGCGGGCGCGCCCGCCGCCGGCGAAGCCGCCACGGCCCAGGCCGATGCCGCCTTCGCCAGCCTGGCGGCCCGCTACCTGGACGAGGGACTGGCGCTGTCGCCGGTCGCCGCCACCGCCATCGGCGAGCATCGGCACGACAGCGAGATCGACGACCTCAGCGCCGCCGGCCGCCAGCGCGGCACCGACTGGGCCCGCGGCATGCTGGCCAGCCTGGAAAAGATCGACGCCGGCCAGCTCTCGCGCGAAAACCAGGTGGACGCGCGCATCCTGCGCAACCAGCTTGAATACGCGGTGTGGGACACCGAAGTGATGCAGCGCTGGGCCTGGGACCCGCAGCTCTACAGCGGCCTGGCCGGCGGCGCGATCTACAGCCTGATGGCGCGCGAATTCGCACCGATGCCCGATCGCCTGCGTTCGGCCACGGCGCGCATGGAGAAGCTGCCCGCGCTGTTCGCGCAGGCGCGCGAGAACCTCGATCCGGCCCGCGTTCCCAAGACCCATGCCGAAACCGTGGCGCGCCAGAACCGCGGCCTGGCCAGCCTGCTCGATACCTTCATCGTCCCCAACGCCGGCCAGCTGCAGGGCGAGGAGCGGGCAAGGCTGGATGCCGCCGTCGCCACCGTGCGCGCCGCCGCGCAAGAGCACCAGCAGTGGCTCGACGACACCCTGGTCCCGCAGGCCGCCGGCGACTTCCGCATTGGCGCCGAGAAGTACGACCAGCAGCTGCGGTTCGCGTTGAACTCGTCCCTGGGCCGCACCGAGATCCGCCAGCGCGCCGAGGCGGAGCTGCTGCGGGTGCGCGAGGAGATGTACGCCGTGTCCCGCACCATGCTGGCCGGCAAGCCCGGTGCGCCGGCCACGCCCGAGCAGCCGGACGAAGCCCAGCGGCAGGCGGCGATCGAAGCGGCGCTGGAGCTGTCCTACGCCGACCGGCCGGATCGCGACGACGTGGTCGAGTTCGCCCGCCACACGCTGGAAGTGGCCACCGCCTTCGTGCGCGAAAAGGACCTGGTGACGGTGCCCGACGACCCGGTGCAGATCATCCTGATGCCGGAGTTCCAGCGCGGATTCTCGGTGGCCTACGCTGATTCGCCCGGACCGCTGGACCGCGGCCTGGACACCTACTACGCGATCTCGCCGATCCCCGACGACTGGGACGACGCGAAGGTGGACTCGTTCCTGCGCGAGTACAACGACTACATGATCCACGTGCTGACCATCCACGAGGCGATGCCCGGCCATTACCTGGAGGGCGCGCACTCGCTCAAGCATCCGTCCACGCTGCGCGCGGTGCTGCGGTCGGGACCGTTCGCCGAGGGCTGGGCGGTCTACACCGAGCGCATGGTGGCCGACGCCGGTTACCTCGACAACGACCCGCGCTTCCGCATGGTGCAGCTGAAGTTCTACGCGCGCGCCGTGGCCAACGCCATCCTCGACCAGGGCGTGCACGTGGACAACTGGACCAAGGAACAGGCGATGGACCTGATGGTGCGCCAGACCTTCCAGCAGCAGAGCGAGGCCGAGGGCAAGTGGATCCGCGCGCAGCTGTCCTCCACGCAGCTGGCGACGTATTTCGTCGGCGCGCAGGAACACTTCGACGCGCGCGATGCGGCGCGGGCCAAGTGGGGCGATCAGTTCAAGCTCAAGGACTACAACGACCGCATGCTGTCCTACGGCGCGCCGCCGGTGCGCTTCGCGCGCCAGCTGCTGCTGGACGAACCCATCGAGTAAGGGCCGATCGAAGGCGGCAAGGCTCCGGCGCCGCCGCCGTGTGCAGCCAGGCTCAGGCCACGCTGCCCGCGGCGTGCCCGGAGGCCCAGGCCCACTGGAAGTTGTAGCCGCCCAGCCAGCCGCTGACGTCCACCACTTCGCCGACGAAGTACAGGCCGGGCACGTGGCGCGAGGCCATCGTGGCCGACGACAGGCCGTCGGTGTCCACGCCGCCCAGGGTCACTTCGGCGGTCCGGTAGCCCTCGGTGCCGCTGGCGACGATGGGCCAGTGCGCCAGCAGGCGGGCGATGGCCGGCAGTTCGTTGTGGGTGTACTGGCGCATGGGCTTGTTCGGGAACCAGACCTCGCACAGGCGCTGGGCGAAGCGCTGCGGGAAGGCCTCGGCCAGCACGGTCTTGAGTTCGGCGGCGGGCTTGGCGGCCTGGCGCTCGAGCAGCCAGGCCTGGATGTCGCGTTCGGGCAGCAGGTCGAGCAGCAGTTCCTTGCCCGGCTCCCAGTACGACGAGATCTGCAGGATGGCGGGGCCGCTGAGCCCGCGATGGGTCACCAGCATCGCATTGCGGAAGCTCGCCTTGCCGCAGCGTGCCTCCACCGGGAAGGCCACGCCCGCGAGCTCGGCGTAGTGTTCCTGGTGCTTGCCGCTGAGCGTCAGCGGCACCAGGCCGGCGCGCGTGGGCAGCACGGCGTGGCCGAACTGGCGCGCCAGCTCGTAGCCGAAACCGGTGGCGCCCATGCTGGGGATGGACAGGCCGCCGGTGGCGACCACCAGCGACTCAACGACCTCCGTCCCCTGCGAGGTGGCCACGCGGAAGCCGCCACCGGGCAGCGACTGGATCGATTGCACCGAACACGACACGTCCACCCGCACGCCGGCGTCGGCGCATTCGGCCAGCAGCATGGCCACGATCTGCTTGGACGAGTCGTCGCAGAACAGCTGGCCCAGCTCCTTCTCGTGCCAGGCGATGCCGTGCGCGTCCACCATGGCGATGAAGTGCTCGGGCCGGAAGCGCGCCAGCGCCGACTTGCAGAAGTGCGGGTTGGCCGACAGGAAGTTCGCCGGCGTGGTGCCGGTGTTGGTGAAATTGCAGCGCCCGCCGCCCGACATCAGGATCTTCTTGCCGCAGCGGTTGGCGTGCTCGACCACGCGCACGCGCCGGCCGCGCCGGCCGGCGGTGAGCGCGCAGAACAGGCCCGCGGCGCCGCCGCCGATCACCAGTACGTCGGTGCTGGGCACGCTCATGGCGTCGAGGGGCCGGTGGGGTGGCGGGACGGAATCATCTGGCGCGAATGATAGCGGGGCAGGCCGCGCGGCGGGCACGGCTTCGGATACGCTTCGCACACACCCCTTCCAGCCTGGACCCCTCATGTCGCGGATCGCCGTTTCCCTGTCTGCCCTGCTGCTGGTGACCGTCGCGGGCTGCGCGAAAACGGACGGCTACTCCCAGGCCGACGCCGCCGCCGAAGCGGCTCCCGCCGGGCTGACCGGCCAGGCCAACGCGCCGGGCAATTTCCTGGCCTATTCGCACGAAGCCACGGTCCGCCTGGAGGCCGCCGCCATCGCCGAGCGGGTAGCCGCCGTCCGCACGGCCTGCATGGAGGGCCGCCACGGCACCTGCACCGTGCTGGGCGAGGAACAGAGCAGCGGCCAGTGGCCGGGCGGCAAGCTGCAGCTGCGCGCCGAGCCCAAGGCGATCGAGCCGCTGGTGGCGATGGCCGCGCAGGGCGGCGAACTGTCGCAGCGGGCCACCGAGGCCGAGGACCTGGCCGACGCCGTTCGCGACAACGGCCTGCGGCAGCAGCGCCTGCGCATCCAGCACGAACGCCTGAGCGAGTTCCTGGCGCGCAGGGACATCAAGGCCGAAGACCTGATTGCCTTGAGCAACCAGCTGGCGCAAATCGAAACCGAACTGCAGGCCTCCGAACAGGAAGCGGCGCAACAGCAGCGCCGCCTGAGCACCAACCTGCTCACGCTGCGCTTCGAGTCGTCGCAGGTGACGGCGGAAAGCTCGGAGCTGGGCGAGGCGCTGCGTGATTCGCTGTCGGTGCTCGACGCCAGCGTGGCCGTGCTGGTGACGGTGGTGGTGGCCACGCTGCCCTTCCTGCTGGTGCTGCTGGCCGTGGGCTGGGCGGTGCGCGCACTGCTGCGCCGGCGCCGCCCGGCGGCCTGACCCGCGGTACCGGATCGTTCGCGCAAAAAAAAGCCGGGGCAATGCCCCGGCTTTTTTCATGCGGACGCCGCGGCCTCAGGCCGTCGGCGGGCCCTTGCGGTGCGGCTTCTTGAAGGGCGGCTTGTCGCCGAACTTGCGCGGGCCGAATTCCTTCTTGTCACCGCCGAAGGCCTTCTTGGCGAAGGGCTTCTTGCCGGCCGACTTGCCGGCGGTGTCGGGCGTTTCACCGTCGCGGGTGATGCGCAGCTGCTGGCCGGCGCACCAGACGGTCTTGAGGTGGGTCATCACGTCGGCCGGCATGCCGTCGGGCAGGTCGAGCAGGGTGTGGTCCTCGAAGATCTCGATGCGGCCGATGTGCTTGGCGTCCAGGCCGGCTTCGTTGGCGATGGCGCCGACGATGTTGCCCGGCTTCACGCCGTGGTCGTAGCCCACCTCGATGCGGAACGTGGCCTTGCCTTCGTCCGGCGCACGCGCCTCGCGCTGCTTCTTCGGGAAGGCCGGGCGCTCGGGGCGGTCGCCGCGTTCCGGGCGCGCCGGGCGCTCGCCGCGCTCGGGCTTGTCGAAGCGCGACGGGCGGGCGAACTTGTCGGTGGCCGCGGCCACGTCATGGTCGAACGCACGCTTCTTGGCCTCGAACTTCGGCGGCACCATCAGCAGCGGCACGTCGCCGCGGGCCATCTTGGCCAGGGCGGCGGCGATCTCGATGGCCGGCACGTTCATCTCGCGCTCGTAGTCCTCGATCAGCTTGCGGAACTCCACCAGTTCGCCGGTGGCCAGCGTGTCGGTGATCTGCTGCTTGAACTTGGTCTTGCGCACGTCGTTGACGTCGGCGACGGTCGGCAGCTCCATCGGCGTGATCGGCTGGCGGGTGGCGCGCTCGATTGCGCGCAGCAGGTTGCGTTCGCGCGGGGCGATGAACAGGATCGCCTCGCCGCTGCGGCCGGCGCGGCCGGTGCGGCCGATGCGGTGCACGTAGCTTTCGGTGTCGTGCGGCACGTCGTAGTTCAGCACGTGGCTGATGCGCTCCACGTCCAGGCCGCGGGCGGCCACGTCGGTGGCCACCAGGATGTCGATCTTGCCGTCCTTGAGCTGCTGGATGGTGCGCTCGCGCTGGGCCTGCACCACGTCGCCGTTGATGGCGGCGGCGGCGAAGCCCCTGGCCTGCAGCTTCTCGGCCAGCTCGTCGGTGGCCAGCTTGGTGCGCGCGAAGACGATCATCGCGTCGAAGTTCTCGGCCTCGAGGATGCGCGTGAGCGCGTCGAGCTTGTGCATGCCGCTGACTTCCCAGCTGCGCTGGCGGATGTTGTCGGCGGTGCGGGTCTTGGCCTCGATGGTGACTTCCACCGGGTCCTTGAGGTAGGTCTGGGCGATGCGGCGGATGGCGTGCGGCATGGTGGCCGAGAACAGCGCCGTCTGGCGCACGGCCGGCATCTTCTTGAGGATGGCCTCGACGTCGTCGATGAAGCCCATGCGCAGCATTTCGTCGGCTTCGTCCAGCACCAGGTTCTTGAGCAGGGACAGGTCGAGCGAGCCCTTCTCCAGGTGATCGATGATGCGGCCCGGGGTGCCCACCACCACGTGCACGCCGCGGCGCAGGGCCGACAGCTGCGGGCCATAGCTCTGGCCGCCGTAGATGGGCAGCACGTGGAAGCCCGGCATGTGGGTGGCGTAGCGCTGGAAGGCCTCGGCGACCTGGATGCCCAGCTCGCGGGTCGGGGCCAGCACCAGGGCCTGGGGCTTGGTCTGGCTCAGGTCGATCTGCGACAGGATGGGCAGCGCGAACGCCGCGGTCTTGCCGGTGCCGGTCTGGGCCTGGCCCAGCACGTCGCGGCCACCCAGCAGGTGCGGGATGGTGGCGGCCTGGATGGGGGAGGGCGTCTCGTAGCCGAGCTCGCCGAGCACCTTGAGCAGGGGCTCGCTGAGGGCGAGTTCGCGGAATTGCATCGGCGCGCTGGGCGCCTCGGTCGTCTGGGCGGTCATGGGAGGTCCGTTTGTCTGGGTCCGATAGCATCGGGAAGACTTCGCATACCGGCACACCACGGACACGAAGAAGGCGCGAGATTGTACCCTAAAACCCGCGCAAGCGCCTGAACCGCGTCGTTTTTACCGCCCGCGGGGGCCTTCGTGGTGCCTGCCGCTGCAGGCATGGCATCCTGCCGCCTCATTCCGGAGCAAATGCATGCCTTACCTGTGGACCAAACTCTTCCACGTGCTGTTCGTGATCGCCTGGATGGCGACGGTGTTCTACCTGCCGCGCATCCTGGTGAACCTGGCCGAGGCGGGGGCTGACCCCGCCGTCCGTGAGCGTCTCGCGCTGATGGGCCGCCGCCTTTACCGGTTCGGCCACGTCATGTTCGGCATCGCGCTGGTGCTGGGGCTCACGCTGTGGATGCATTTCGGCATGAAGGGCGGCTGGGTGCACGCCAAGCTGACGCTGGTGCTGTTGCTGCTGGCGCACTTCATCTTCACCGGCCGCTGGATCAAGCGCGCCGCCGCGGGCGCCACGCTGCCATCGCCCACGGCGCTGCGCTGGTTCAACGAAGTGCCGCTGGTGCTGGCGATCCCGGTGCTGTGGCTGGTCTATTTCAAGCCGTTCTGAAGGTCATGGGTGGGTCCGGCGCCAGCGCTTGAGCTCGCGCCAGGCCACGGCCGCCAGCGTCAGCACGGTCAGCGGGATCACCACGGTGCGCATCACCAGCGTGAACTCGTCCAGCGCGTCGTGTTCCTGCGCGTTGAGCACCAGGTAGGTGGTGTAGGCGACGTAATAACCCAGGAACACCGCGCCTTCCCAGCGTGCGATCAGGTGGCCCGTGAACAGGATCGGCAGGCAGGCGACCGCCACCGCCAGCATCACCGGCAGGTCGAAGGCCAGCAGCGAGGGCGGCACCTGCAGGCCGGTGCCCGAGACCATGGCGCTGATGCCGAGAACGGCGCCCAGGTTGAAGATGCCGCTGCCCAGCACGTTGCCCACGGCGATTTCACGTTCGCCGCGCAGTGCCGCGATCACCGACGTGGCCACCTCGGGCAGCGAGGTGCCGGCCGCGACGATGGTCAGGCCGATCACCAGCGGGCTGACGCCCAGCATCGTCGCGAACGTCGTGGCGGCGTCTACCAGCCAGCGCGAACCCAGCACCAGCATGGCCAGGCCGACCACGATCAGGGCCAGCTGCACCGGCAGCCTAGCCATCAGCCCCGGAGGATTCGACACCAGCGCGTCGGCGACTTCAGCCGGCGCCGCGTTCTTTCCCTGGCGATAAAGCAGCACGATGTAGGCCAGCAGCGCGCCGAGCAGCACCGCGCCGTCCGCGAAGGAAATGCCCAGGTCCATCGCCATCCACAGCACCAGCGCCGACAGCCCGACCATGATCGGCACCTCCTGGCGGATCAGCTGGCGGTCCACCACCAGCGGCGCCAGCAGCGCCGACACGCCCAGGATGAACAGCACGTTGAAGATGTTGCTGCCCACCACGTTGCCCAGCGCGATGTCGGTCTGGCCGTCCAACGCGCCCTTCACCGACACCGCCAGTTCGGGTGCGCTGGTGCCGAAGGCCACCACGGTCAGTCCGACCACCAGCGGCGCGATGCCCAGGGACAGCGACAGGCGAGAGGCGCCGCGCACCAGCAGGTCGGCTCCGAAGATGAGCAGGGCCAGGCCCGCCAGGAAGGTGATGAGGATCATGGGGTGCTCCGGGGAAAGTGCCCGATTATCGCCCGCAACGGTGCGTTGGCGGCAGCGCGGGTGACCGGCGGCCGGGGACTGGGTATGTTCGACGCTTGCCCCCGCCGAGTCCGGCCATGTCCCTGTTGAAGCGTTGGTTCCATATTCCCTTCTGGCAGCGCGTGCTGGCGGGCTTCGTGCTGGGCGGCCTGGCCGGCTGGCTGCTGGGTCCGCAGGCGGGGCCCTGGTTCCAGCCGCTGGGCACGCTGTACGTCACGCTGATCAAGATGATCGCCACGCCGCTGGTGTTTTTCGCGGTGATCAACGCGGTGGCCAGCCTGCACGGGCAGCAGTCGGTGGCGGCGCTGGGCGGCCGCACCTTCGCCTGGTTCGCCGTGACGGCGGCGCTGGCGGTGGGCGTGGGCCTGGCCGTGGCGCTGGTGCTGCAGCCGGGACTGGGCCTGGGCGCGCTGGTGCCCGACGCGGGCTACGTCGAGAAGGTGGTCCCGGGCGCGGTGGCGGTGCTGCTGGACGTGGTGCCGGCCAATCCGTTCAAGGCCCTGGCCGAAGGCAAGATCCTGCAGGTGATCTTCTTCGCCGGGCTGGTGGGCTTCGCGCTGGTGAAGCTGGGCGAGAAGACGGCGCGCCTGCGCGCGCTGGCCGGCGAGGCCAGCGAGACCATGATCCAGGTGACGCGCTTCGTGCTGGAGTTCACGCCCATCGGCACGTTCGGCCTGATCGCGGCGCTGGTGGGCACCTATGGCTTCGAGCGGCTGCTGCCGCTGGGCGGCTTCGTGTTCGCGCTTTACCTGGCGTGCGCGCTGCACATCGTGTTCGTCTACGGCGGGCTGCTTCTGGCGCACGGCCTGAATCCGCTGAAGTTCTTCCGCGGCGCGTTCCCGGCCATGCAGATCGCGTTCGTGGCCTCGTCGAGCTTCGCGGCGCTGCCGGCGTCGCTGCGCGCGGCCACCCACAACCTGGGCGTGAAGCCCGAGTACGCCGCGTTCGCGGTGCCGCTGGGCGCCAGCATCAAGATGGACGGCTGCGGCGCCATCTTCCCGGCGATGACCTCGGTGTTCGTCGCCCAGTACTTCGGCATCGACCTGTCGGCATCGCAGTACTTCGTCATCCTGCTGGCCTCGGTGCTGGGCAGCTTCGGCACCGCCGGCGTGCCGGGCACCGCGATGGTGATGGCCACGGTGGTGCTGAGCTCGGCGGGGCTGCCGCTGGAGGGCATCGGCTATCTGGTCGCGATCGACCGCGTGCTGGACATGATGCGCACCATGACCAACGTTACCGGCCAGGTGCTGGTGCCGGTGCTGGTGGCCAAGGAAACGGGCCTGCTGGACCAGGCGATCTACGACGCCGCGAACACCGACATCGGCCTCGAGGACGGGGCCCGGCGCGAATGACGTCGCGCCGGCGCGCCACGCTGGCGGGGTTCGCCGCGGTGCTGCTGTGGTCGTCGCTGGCGGTGCTGACCACGGCCACCGGCGCGATCCCGCCATTCCAGCTGTTGGCCATGGGCTTCGGCATCGCGGGCCTGGCCGGCGTGGCGCTGGTGCTGCGGCCGGGCGGGCCTGGCGTTGCCGCGCTGAAGCAGCCCTGGGCGGCGGGCGCGCTGGGCATCGGTGCGCTGTTTGGCTACCACGCGCTGTATTTCGTCGCGCTCAAGCGCGCGCCCGCGGTCGAAGCCAACCTCATCAACTATCTGTGGCCTTTGCTGATCGTGGTGTTCGCCGCGCTGGTCGGCGGCACGCGGGTGCGGCCGGGGCAGTGGCTGGGCACGATGCTGGGTCTGGCGGCGGCGGTATTGCTGGTCACGCGCGGTCGTTCGCTGCAGGTCGATCCGGCGCACGTGCCCGGCTATGCGGCGGCACTCGGGGCGGCGCTGATCTGGGCGCTGTATTCGGTGCTCAACCGCCGTTTCGAGGCGGTGCCGAGTGCGGCGATGGCGGCGTCGTGCCTGGTGGTCGGTCTGCTGGGCGGCCTCGCGCACCTGGCCCTGGAAACCACGGTGGCGCCCACGGGCTGGCAGTGGGTGCTGGTGATCGCGCTGGGGCTGGGGCCCACGGGCATCGCTTTCTGGCTGTGGGACATCGGCACCAAGCGCGGCGACATCGCGGTGCTGGGCACGCTGTCCTATGCGGCGCCTCTGCTGTCCACCGGCCTGCTGCTGGCCTTCGGCCGCGCCACGCCCCACTGGACCCAGGCGGTGGCGGTGGCGCTGCTGCTCACCGGCGCCTGGCTGAGCCTCGCCGCCCGCCCCGCGAACTAGCCGCCAAAAAGAAAAAGGCCCGCCGAAGCGGGCCTTTCATTCAGCAGTGAAGCGCAGGTCAGCGAGCGGTGCGGGTGCCGTCGCTGCGGCCGCGGCCGCCGTCGCCACGGGCGCCGTCGCGCGGGCCCTTCGGACCGGCGTGCGCGTGGCGCTCGCCGTTGGCCACGTGCGGGCGACGGGCGTGGCGCTGCGGCGGACGCTGGCCGCCGGCCGGACGGCCCGACGGCGCGTCGTTGCCCATGCGGATCTGGCGCTGCGGCTCGTAGCCTTCCACCACCACCATCTCGATGTCGGCCTTCAGCACGCGCTGGATGGCGCGCAGCAGGCCGCCTTCATCCGACGACACCAGCGAAATGGCTTCGCCGGAAGCGCCGGCGCGGCCTGTGCGGCCGATGCGGTGCACGTAGTCTTCCGCGACCATCGGCAGGTCGAAGTTGATGACCATCGGCAGCAGCGGGATGTCGAGGCCGCGCGCGGCCACGTCGGTGGCGACCAGCACGCGCGCCTTGCCCGACTTGAAGTCGCGCAGGGCCTTCAGGCGCTGGGCCTGGCTCTTGTTGCCGTGGATGGCCACCGAGTTGATGCCGGCGTTGTCGAGCTGCTCGGACAGGCGGTTGCAGCCGTGCTTGGTGCGGCCGAAGACCAGCACCTGGTCCTGGTAGCGCTTGCTGAGGATTTCCAGCAGCAGGTCGCGCTTGCGGCTCGCGTCCACCGGATGGACGATGTGGGTGACGTTGGTGGCGACGGCGTTGCGCACCGACACCTGCACTTCCTTCGGGTCGCGCAGGAATTCCATCGCCAGCTTCTTGATCGCTTCCTCGAAGGTGGACGAGAACAGCAGGGTCTGGCGGCGCGACGGGATCTTGGCCATCACGCGCTTGATCGCGGGCAGGAAGCCCATGTCGAGCATGCGGTCGGCTTCGTCCAGCACGAGGATCTCAACGTGCGAGAGGTCCACGCTGCGGCGCTCGAGATGGTCGAGCAGGCGGCCCGGGGTGGCCACCAGGATGTCGACGCCGCGGCGCAGCGCGTCGATCTGCGGCTGCATGCCGGCGCCACCGTAGACGGTGGTGCTGGCCAGGCGCAGGTGCTTGCCGTAGGCGCGCAGGCTGTCGTGCACCTGCACGGCCAGCTCGCGGGTCGGGGTGAGCACCAGCGCGCGCGGCTTGCGCGGGCCGGACTGCGGGCCGGCCTGGGCCAGGCGGTGCAGCAGGGGCAGCGAGAACGCGGCCGTCTTGCCGGTGCCGGTCTGGGCGCCGCCCATCAGGTCGTGGCCGGCCATGACCAGCGGGATCGCTTCGGCCTGGATCGGGGTGGGGTTGGCGTAGCCGAGTTCGGCGAGCGCACGGTTCAGCTCGGGCGCGAGCCCAAGGGTTTCAAAAGACATGGTTGTACTCCGTTGCGTAACCCGGAGCGTTCCCTGAAACCGCGCTGCGAGCTGGTGAAGCTGGTTTTACGGCAGGGCCCAAGTCGGGCCTGACGGGTTTGCGCAGCGAAAGGCGTGCGGAGTGGGGCCAGACGCAGGACGAGTGGAACTCGAGACCTGGGTGGCGGGCATACCGGGGGAAAACGGTCAGCCGTGCAGCAAACTGGGCGGAGATTACGCGAAACCGGCCCGGCCGGCCAGCGGTACCTCTGGCACTGTGAAGGGAGTGTTCAGGCTGGCGTACGATGCCGGCCGATGAAGATCACCTTCGAACTCGAGCCCGGCGACATAGAACGCTTCCACGAGGCCCTGGCCCGGGCGGAGCAGCGGGTGGCCTGCGCCGATGAATGCGACATCGTGGACGCGGCGCGCCAGGCCCTGGACACCCTGCCGATCGCCTGCGCGCCGGGCTACATCCGCCGCCAGGTGCAGGAGGTGGCCGGGCTGCTGGACATGCTGGAGGACGAGGCCTGGGCGCTGCCCCAGGTCGAGCGTGCCCAGGTGCTGCGCCTGCTGGCCTACTTCAGCGACCCCGAGGACCTGATCCACGACCAGGTCGAAGTCATCGGCCTGCTGGACGACGCCATCATGCTCGAGCTGCTGATCAAGCGCCTGCGCCACGTGCGGGCGGCCTATGCCGAGTTCCTGCAGGCCCGCGGCCGCTTGCCCGCCGCCGCCGACAGCGCGCAACGGATCGCGCTGGCCCGCGGCCTGGCGCAGCATCGCAAGCGCCTGCACGCCCGCATGCGCCGGCGCTCGGTGCGCGACGAAGTGGCCGGCATCGCCGGCCGGTCGCCGCTTCAGGGCTAGAATCCGCCCTGACGCCGCGCGACGCGGCAAGGGGATGGCCGCATGAGTGGCGCACAGCGTGAACTGACCTTCCGTTTCCTGGCCGAGCCGACCGACGTGAACTACGGCGGCAAGGTGCACGGCGGCGTGGTGATGAAATGGATCGACCAGGTGGGCTATGCCGCCGCCGTCGGCTGGAGCGGCCGCTACAGCGTCACGGTGGCCGTGGGCGGCATCCGCTTCGTCGCGCCCATCCGCACCAGCGACCTGGTGACGGTGACCGCCAAGCTGGTCTACACCGGCACCAGCAGCATGCATTTCGCCATCGACGTGCGCGCGCGCGACCCGATGCAGGACGGCGGCGATCGCCTCTGCACGCACTGCGTGATCGTGTTCGTGGCGCTGGATGGCGTCGAGGGCAAGCCGATCGCCGTGCCGGCCTGGCGCCCCGAGGACCCCGACGACCAGCGCCTGGCCGAATACGCGCTCAAGGTGATGGCGCTGAGCAAGGACATCGAACAGGCCGTGGCGAGCCTTCGCCCGGCATGAGCCTGGGCCGGCACGCCAAGCGCTGGCTTTGGCTGTGCCTGGCCTACGTGGCGCTGGCGCTGGGCATCGTCGGCATTTTCCTGCCGGGCCTGCCGACCACGCCCTTCGTGCTGCTGGCCGCGTACGCGGCGGCGAATGGCTCGGAAAAGCTGCACGCGTGGCTGCTGGCCCATCGCCTGTACGGCCCGATGATCCGCGACTGGCAGGCCAGCGGCGCGGTGAGCCGGTCGGCCAAGCGCTGGTCCATCGGCACGATGGCCGTGTGTTCGTTGATCTTCTTCGCCACCGCGCCGCGCTGGTGGATGGCCGCCATCGGCACCGCCATCATGGCCATCGTCGGCGCGTGGCTGTGGCTGCGCCCGGAGCCTTCCCGCTAGTCCAGCACCCGCCGCGCGCCGGCGTAGTGGTCGCGCCAGTAGGGGCCGTCTACGCGGTCCAGGCGCACGGTGCCGCCGGTACTGGGGGCGTGCACGAAGCGGCCCTCGCCGACGTAGATGCCCACGTGGAAGACCGAGTCGCCCTTGCCGAACAGCACCAGGTCGCCCGACGCCAGCCGGTCGCGCGGCGGCGTGCCGGCATCGAAGCGGGCGATCTCGCGCGTGGTGCGCGGCAGCTGCAGGCTGGCCGCATCGCGGAACACGTAGCCCACCAGGCCGCTGCAGTCGAAGCCGCCCTCGGGCGTGTTGCCGCCCCAGCGGTAGGGCGTGCCCACCAGGCCCAGGGCGCGGATGAGCACGTTGTTGGCGCGGAAGGGGTCGGCGGGCGCCACGTCGCGGATGGCCAGGCCCGAGCCGGAGGCGGGGGACGGCGTGCGCTTGGGCGCGGACGAGCAGGCGCCCAGGGCCAGCACCAGCACGGCCAGCAGCGCCCAGGCGCCGGGAACTGGCGCCGGGAGGGTCACGCCCGGATAATGCGCGCTCGCTTTCACGGGCCGAGTCTGCCCGATCCCGCCGGTCGCGTCACCGGCCCTTTCCCGGAAACCCCATGAAGATCGAGAAGAACCGCGTCGTCCGCTTCCACTACACCGTCTCCGAGCCCGGCCAGCCGCCGGTGGAATCCTCGAAGGACCGCGAGCCGATGGCCGTGCTGATCGGCCACGGCAACATCATCCCGGGCCTGGAGGACGCCATGCTCGATCACGTCGCCGGCGACAGCTTCGAAGCCACCGTGGGTTCGGACCAGGCCTATGGCGAGCGTCGCGAGGGCCTGATCCAGCGCGTGCCGAAAAAGCATTTCCGCGAAACCCGCCTGCATCCAGGCCAGCAGGTCGTGCTCAACAGCTCGATGGGCCCGCGTGCGGTGACGGTGGTGAAGGTGGGCGGTACGGTGGTGGACGTGGACCTCAACCACCCGATGGCCGGCAAGACCCTGCAGTTCCAGGTCGAGATCGTCGAAGTGCGCGAAGCCGAGCAGGTCGAGATCGACCACGGCCACGTGCACGGTGAAGGCGGCGCGCAGCACTGACGCACGCTCGCCCCCGGCTACCGGACGGCCCGCTTCGGCGGGCCGTCTTCGTTTCATCGTCGCGCTTGCGGGATCCGCCGCGCTTGACCATGATCGGTGCGATCCGGGCGGGGAGGCCCGGCACCATGACCGAACCCACCCCGTTCTCGCCCGTGCAGGGCAGCGAGCGCATCGACGCGCTGGACGTACTGCGCGGCTTCGCCCTCGTGGGCATCCTGCTGATGAACATCGAAGCCATGGTGGGGCCGCTGGACGGCGCGCTCACCGGCATCGACCCGGCGCTCACGGGCGCCGACCGCTGGGCCGATGCGCTGGTGTATTTCTTCGTGCAGGGCAAGTTCTACCCGCTGTTCTCGCTGCTGTTCGGCATGGGCTTCGCGGTGATGATGCAGCGCGCGGTCGACGCCGGCCGCCCGTTCGTGCGCGTCTACCTGCGCCGCGTGCTGGCGCTGCTGGCCATGGGCCTGGCGCATGCGCTGCTGGTGTGGAGCGGCGACATCCTGACGTCCTACGCGCTGGTGGCGCTGCTGCTGTTGCTGTTCTTCCGCGACACGCCGCAGTCGCGCCTGCCCAGGTGGGCCATCGGGCTGATGCTGCTGCCGCTGTGGCTGATGCTGCTTTCGGGCGCCATGGTGGAGGTGGCGGGCATGCTGCCCGAATCGGCGGCGGAGATGGCCAGGGTGGTCGAGGAATCGAATGCCGAGATGGCGGCGATGCTCGAGGCGCAGCGCCAGGCGCAGGGGCAGGGCACGTACTGGGAAGCCGTGGCCCAGCGCGGCGAAGACCTCGCCCTGATGCTGGGTTACCTGGTGATGTGGGGCTGGCAGCTGCTCGGGCTGTTCCTGCTCGGAGCCTGGTTCGTGCGCAGCGGCGCCATCGCCGGGCCGGAGGGTTTCCCGGTGCTGTTCGCGCGACTGCGCTGGGTCGCGCTGCCGGCGGGCATGGTGATGATGGCCGTGTCCATGGTGCTCACGCCCACCAGCAGCATGGGTCCGATGGGCCTGCGCGACAGCTTCGCGATGTGCCTGGCGATGGCCGGCGGCGTGCTGATGTGCCTGGGCTACCTGGCCTGGATCGTGCGCGGCCTGCAGTCGGCGTCGGTGGCCGGCGGCCTGAAGGTGCTGGCGCCGGCGGGCCGCATGGCGCTCACCAACTACCTGGCGCAGTCGGTCATCTGCACCTTCATCTTCTCGGGCTATGGCCTGGGCTATTTCGAGCAGCTGCCGCGGGCCTGGCAGGTACCGTTCGTGCTCGGGTTCTATTCGCTGCAGGTGCTGGCCAGCCACGCCTGGCTGGCGCGGTTCCGGTTTGGCCCGATGGAGTGGCTGTGGCGGGCGGCGACCTACCTGCAGTGGCCGCCGATGCGCCGCGGCTGAGCCCCGGCCCGGGCCCGGGCCACGGTAGAATGGCCGCATGAGCGAAAGCGACGCGGAAGTGTTGATCCTGGGCGGGGGCGTGATCGGCCTCGCCTGCGCGCACTACCTGCTGTCGGAGGGCCGCTCGGTGCGGGTCATTGAACAGGGCCGCGTGGGCGGCGCGGCCTCGCACGGCAACTGCGGCACGCTCACGCCCAGCCACGCGCCGCCGCTGGCCGCCCAGGGCATGGTCGGCCAGGCGCTGCGCTGGATGCTCAGCCCGTCGGCGCCCCTGTACATCAAGCCGCGCTGGGACCCGGCGCTGGCGCGCTGGCTTATGGCCGTCGCGCGCCGCTGCAATGCCGGCGACTGGCGCGCCAGCGGCCTGGCCAAGGGCGCGCTGTTGAACCTTTCGCGCGCGCTCACCGAAGACCTGGTCTACGGGCAGGACCTCGACTGCGGCTTCGAGGCCAGCGGTTTCCACTACGTGTTCCGCAGCGCCAAGGCGCTGGAGAAGCAGCAGCGCGACCTGCCGCTGCTGGCCGAGATGGGCATCCGCGCCCGCGTGCTGGACGGCGCGGCCCTGGCCGAAGACGAACCGGCGCTGCTGCCGGGCATGGCGGGCGCGATCCATTTCCCGGGCGATGCGCAGCTGCGTCCCGACCGGTACACCGCCGAGCTGGCGCGCGTGGTGCGCGAGGCGGGCGGCGTCATCGAGGAAGGCGTGTGCATCACCGGCTTCGAGACCGGCCGCCGCGGCATCGATGCCGTGCAGACCAACGAAGGCCGGCGCACGGGCGACAAGGTGCTGATGGCCCTGGGCGCGTGGTCGCCCCGGTTCGCGCGCAACCTGGGCCTCGAGATTCCGATCCAGCCGGGCAAGGGCTATTCGATCACCTACGACCGGCCGGGGCTGGCGCCGCGCCGGCCGCTGGTGCTCAAGGAGCGCAGCGTCTGCGTCACGGCCTGGGACGACGGGTTCCGGCTGGGCAGCACGATGGAGTTCAGCGGCTACGACGACCGCCTCAACGCCACGCGCCTGAAGGCGCTCGAGCGCGGCGCGGCCGAATACCTGCATGAGCCCGTGGGCCCGGCCAAGCGCGAGGAGTGGTGCGGCTGGCGGCCGATGATGGTGGACGACCTGCCGCTGCTGGGGCGGTCGCCCCGCCACAGCAACCTGTGGCTGGCCACCGGCCACGGCATGATGGGCATGGGCATGTCGGCCGGCACCGGCCGCATCGTCGCCGACCTGATGCTGGGCCGCGCACCGCCCATCGACCCGGCGCCGTACGCGCCGTCACGCTTCGCGGCCCAGGCCTGAGCCATGGAAGTGTTCACTCTGCACCGCGGCACCGCGCCCCTGCTGGTCAGCCTGCCGCACGACGGCATCGCGCTGCCCGAGGACCTGGCCAACCGCTTGACGCCCGAGGCGCGCGGCGTGCCCGACACCGACTGGTTCGTCAGCCGCCTGTACGATTTCGCGCGGCGGCTCGGCGCGTCGCTGCTGGTGCCGGTGAACTCGCGCTACGTGGTCGACCTCAACCGGCCGCCCGACGACCTGTCGCTCTACCCCGGCCAGAACACCACGGGCCTGTGCCCGCTGCAGCGCTTCAGCGGCGCGCCGGTGTACCTGGCGGGCCAGGAGCCCACCGCCGACGAAGTGGCGGCGCGCGTGGAGCGCTACTGGCGGCCCTACCACGACGCGCTGGCCGCCGAGCTGGCGCGCGTGCGCGCCCGGCACGGCCGCGCGGTGCTGTGGGAAGGCCATTCGATCCGCAGCACCGTGCCCTTCCTGTTCGACGGGCGGCTGCCCGACTTCAACCTGGGCACCGCGGCGGGGGCGAGCTGCGCGCCGGAGCGGCAGGC
>JAPLSJ010000091.1 GCA_026398695.1 Arenimonas sp. | reverse complement strand
ACGCAGCTGCGAGTTGGAGCCAAACACCAGGTCCGCCACCGTGCCGGTCCATTTGACGGCGCCGGTCTTGCGGTCGCGGCCCTCGAGCACGTTGGCGTCGGCCGCGGTGCGCGCCCACTTCGTACCCATGTCCAGCAGGTTGACGAAGAAGTGGTTGTTGAGCACGCCCGGCGTCTGGGTGAACACGCCGTGCTTCGCGCCGCCGACGTTGGCGTCCAGCGCGCGCAGGCCGCCGACCAGCACCGTCATTTCCGGGGCGCTCAGGCCCAGCAGCGCGGCCTTGTCGATCAGGCGCTCGGCCTGGTGGGACTCATGCCCCTTGGCGACGTAGTTGCGGAAGCCGTCGGCCTTGGGTTCCAGCGGCTCGAACGAATGCACGTCGGTCTGGTCCTGCGAGGCGTCGGTGCGGCCCGGCGAGAACGGCACGGTGACGCTGACGCCGGCCTTCTTCGCCGCGTCCTCGACCGCCGCGTTGCCGGCGATGACGATCAGGTCGGCCAGCGAGACCTTCTTGCCGCTGCTGGCGCTGGCGTTGAAGCGGCTGCGGATGCCTTCCAGCACGCCCAGCACCTTGGCCAGCTGCGCCGGCTGGTTGGCTTCCCAGTCCTTCTGCGGAGCCAGTCGGATGCGGGCGCCGTTGGCACCGCCGCGCTTGTCGCTGCCGCGGAAGGTGGACGCGGACGCCCAGGCCGTGGCCACCAGTTCCTGCGTGGTGAGGCCAGAGGCGAGCACGCCGGCCTTGAGCGCGGCCACGTCGGCCACGCTAACCAGCAGGTGGTCCACCGCCGGCACCGGGTCCTGCCAGATCAGCACTTCCTGCGGCACCAGCTTGCCCAGGTAGCGCGAGCGCGGGCCCATGTCGCGATGGGTGAGCTTGAACCAGGCGCGGGCGAAGGCATCGGCGAGTTCGGCCGGGTTGGCGTGGAAGCGGCGCGAGATCTTTTCGTAGGCCGGGTCCATGCGCAGGGCCATGTCGGCCGTGGTCATCATGAGGGTGACCTTCTTCGACGGATCGTCCCACTGGATCGGGTTGGAGGTCCAGGAGCCCTCGATGCCGCTGGTGATGGTGTCGTTGCCCTTGCCGGTGCCGTGGGTGCTGATCCAGCCGAAGCCCTGTTCGGCGATGTCGGCGGCTTCCGGCTCCGGCCCCACGTTGGCGGCGTCGCCGGCGCCGTGCGCCTTGCCGAAGGTGTGGCCGCCGGCGACCAGCGCCACGGTCTCTTCGTCGTTCATCGCCATGCGCGCGAAGGTTTCGCGGATGTCGCGGGCCGAGGCCAGCGGGTCGGGCTTGCCGTCCGGGCCTTCCGGGTTCACGTAGATCAGGCCCATCTGCACGGCGGCCAGCGGGTTGGCCAGGTCACGGTCGCCGGAGTAGCGGCTGTTGGCCTTGTCGCTGGTGGCCAGCCATTCGGTTTCCGAGCCCCAGTCCACGACGTTGGGTTCCCACACGTCGGGACGGCCGCCGGCGAAGCCGAAGGTCTTGAAGCCCATGCCTTCCATCGCGGCGTTGCCGGCCATGACGAACAGGTCGGCCCAGGACAGCTTGCGGCCGTACTTCTTCTTGATCGGCCACAGCAGGCGGCGGGCCTTGTCGAGGTTGCCGTTGTCGGGCCAGCTGTTGAGCGGGGCGAAGCGCTGGTCGCCGTTGCCGGCCCCGCCGCGGCCGTCGCTGATGCGGTAGGTGCCGGCGGCGTGCCAGGTCAGGCGCACCATCAGGCCGCCGTAGTTGCCGTAGTCGGCCGGCCACCAGTCCTGCGAATCCACCATCAGCGCCTTGAGGTCGGCCATCACCGCGTCGAGGTCGAGCTTCAGGAACTCCTTGCGGTAGTCGAAGTCGTCGCCCAGCGGGTTGCCCTTGGACGGGTGCGCATGCAGCGCGCCCACGTCGAGCGCATTGGGCCACCAGTCGAGGTTGCGCGGGCCCTTGCCCATGCCGATGTGTTGGTTTCCGCCCGTGAACGGGCACTTGGCTTCGTTGGACATGGTTCGCTCCTTGGGATGGCGTGGTGCAGGGGTGCCGCGGTGGTGGCGCCACCCCGGTGTTGACCCACCTTAGGCCTGTTGATGTGAAGATGAAAATGAATGTTTCGGATGCCTGTGATAGACGCTGGCTATCGAGGGCGGGCGCCGCGGCCGTACACTGGAACGATGGACTCCTGCGTTGCTCCCACCCCGACCCGCCTGGCCCGCTCGCCATGAGCCCGACGCCCAGGCCCGCCCTGAAAGGCCCCGACCACGCCCTGGCCTGGCGCGAATCGCGCGCCCTGCTCGACGCCGGCCGCATGCTGGTGCCGCTGCTGATGCCGGCCGGCAAGGCGCGCGCCGTGCGCCCGCGCAACATCATCGTGATGCCCGGCTTCGGCGCCGACGACCGCGCCACCTGGCCGCTGCGCCGCTACCTGCGCAAGCTCGGCCACCACGCCGAGGGCTGGGGCCTGGGCCTGAACCGCGCCGGCATCGACATCCGCCACACGCTGGCCGACCTGTCGCCCGGCTGGGCCGCCGAGCCGATCGAGCGCTATCGCGACGAGGCCTCGGTGCCGATGCTGTGCGACCGCATGGCGGCGCGCGTGCGCGAACGCCATCGCGCACTCGGGGGCGGCCCCCTCACGCTGATCGGCTGGAGCCTGGGCGGCGTGGTGGCGCGCGAAGTGGCGCGCGACCTGCCCGAGCTGGTGGATGAAGTGATCACCCTGGGCACGCCCGTGCAGGGCGGCCCGAAATACACGCGCGCCGCGGCCTTCTTCAAGGACCGCGGCATGGACCTGGACTGGATCGAACGCGGCGTGGCGCTGCGCGAGTCCACGCCCATCCGCGCCCGCATCACCGCCATCGCCAGCCCCACCGACGCGGTGGTGGGCCACGCGGCCACGTTCGACCACTACAGTCCCGACGTGCGCCACGTCGACATCGACGCCGCGCATTTGGGCCTGTGCTTCAACCCCGCGGTGTGGAAGCTGATCGCCGACACGCTCGACCGCGAGCCCTGAGCCTCAGCCGCGCGGTTCGCCGGGTGCGGCGGCGGGCGCGGCGTACCAGCGATCGCGCGGCACCACCTTGGGCTCGGCCGGGTCGCCCACGTAGTGCGGCGACATGATCTGCACGCCGTGCTCGTTGAACACGTCCTGGATGTTGGCGTGCAGTTCGCTCAGCGCCTCGGCGCGCGGCATCGGCGCTTCCATCCTTGAATAGGCCACCAGCCGGTACTCGACGTAGTAGTCCGACAGCGCGGTCTGGATGACGCGCGGCGCCGGCTGGTCGGTGATCGACTGCACGCGCCGCGCGGCTTCGGTGAGCATCGCCACCACCTGGCGCCAGGGCGCGTCGTAGCCGATGGTCACCACGGTGTCGATGACGAAACCGGTGCCCGGCACGGCGCGCGAATAGTTCCTGGACGTGTTGCTGAGCACCAGCGTGTTGGGCAGCATCACCTCCTCGCCCATGCCGGTGCGCACGCGCGTGGACAGCAGGCCCACGTCCACCACGGTGCCTTCGGTGTCCTGGATGCGCACGAACTCGCCCACGCGGTAGGCCCGCGTGTACATCAGCATCAGTCCGCTGGCCGCCTGGCTGACCGTGCCCGAGGCACCGATGGACACCATCAGGCCCACCAGCACCGACAGGCCCTGGAAGGCCTGCGACTGCGAGCCCGGCAGGTAGGGGTAGGCCATCGCCAGCGCGAACAGCCACACCACTACGCTGAAGATGGCCGCCGTGGGCGGCGCGGTGTCGCGGTCGAGCCAGCCGATGGTGAGGTTCTGCCGGTGCACGCGGTCGAAGAAGGCGCGGCCGGTGCCGGCGATGAAGCGCGCGATCAGGAAGATGGCCGCCACGAAGGCCAGGCCGGGGATCGCGTGCAGCACCGCTTCGCCGATCGTGCCCAGCACGTCGAGCAGCATCTGGGTGAGGCGGTCGCCGAGCGGGCGCGTGTGCGGGATCAGTTCCAGCACCAGGTTCAGCCACAGGTAGGTCAGTACGCCGGCGGCCAGCCAGGCCAACGCGCGCACCAGCTGGCGCGCGCCTTCGCGCAGGGCCTGCGGGTCGAACATCGCCACGCCGAAGGGCCGCACCTGGCTGGCCGTGACGCCGGCCGCTTGGCGCAGCCAGCGCCCGGCGCGCGTGGCGAGCCACACCACGCCGCGCAACAGCAGCAGCCAGGCCAGCGTCACCAGCAGCGACAGGCCGATGGCCTCGGCCAGCACCTTGGGATCGCTGCGCGCCTGGCGCTCGCTGAGCACGAGTTCGAGCTGGGCCACCGCCGCTTCGGCGCGCGACTCGGGTGTTTCACCCGCCAGCGAGTTCACGTCGGCAGGCACCACGTGGAAAAGCACCGACCGGTCGGCGATCACCTGCGCGCCATCGTTCGTCACCCGCACCCGCAGCCGCGGATCGGGGTTGCGGGCATAGGCGCGCAGCGCCCGCTGCTTGGCGGCTTCGGCACGCTCGGCCGGCGGATAGCCGAACAGCGTGCCCTTGAACTCCATCACCTCGCGGTCGCCCAGCACCAGCTTCGCCGGCGCGTCGCCGGCGGCGGTGGCCTGGGCCAGTGCGGGCTGCGCGGCGGCGATGCCCAGCAGGAAGGACAGCAGCACGGATGCAAGGCGCATGGGACCCCCGGGTATTGACCCGTCGAGCATGCCAGAGCGATGTGCAGGCGGCACCCGGACGCGGCGCCAACGGCCACGGCGCCTTGACGCAGCCCCGTGCTAGCCTCGCGGCCAGCCACCCAACCCGGAGCCACCCCATGCGCCTGACCCTGTCCCCGCTTGCCCTCGCCCTCGCCGCGCTGATGCTCGGCGCCTGCACCCCGGCGTCCCAGGACGCGCCCGCCGACGCCGCGCCCACCGCCGACGCCGCCCCGGCCGACGCCGCGGCCACCGCCACCACGCCCGAGCAGGACGAAGCGGCGCTGCGCGACGCGCAAACCGACCCGATGGACGCCATCCTCGCCGGCGACTGGCGCGACCCGGCCAACATGGCGCGCGACCAGTACCGCCATCCGCGCGAAACCCTGGCCTTCTTCGGCGTCGGCCCCAGCCAGACCGTGGTAGAGATCAGCCCGGGCGGCGGCTGGTACACCGAAATCCTGGCGCCGCTGGCCCAGGGCAAGGGCCGCTACATCGGCGCCCTCAACGACCCGGCCAAGGCCGGCAGCGAGCGCGCCACCGAGTACTACACCAAGTCCAACCAGGGCTTCCGCGACAAGCTGGCCGCGCGTCCGGACGTGTACGCCAACGCCAGCGTCGTCGAAGTGGACCCGGCCGCGCCGGTGTTCGGCGAAGCCGGCTCGGCCGACGTGGTGCTGACCTTCCGCAACGTGCACAACTGGGTTGGCGCGGGCAGCGAGGCGGCGATGTTCAAGGGCTTCTTCGACGTGCTGGCGCCGGGCGGCGTGCTGGGCGTGGTGGAGCACCGCGCCGCCGCGGGCAAGACCATGGAAGAAGTGAAGGAGTCGGGCTACCTGCCCGAGGACTACGTGATCGGCCTGGCCACCGCCGCCGGCTTCGTGCTTGAAGAGAAGAGCGAGATCAACGCCAACCCGGCCGACACCAAGGACCACCCGAACGGCGTCTGGACCCTGCCGCCGTCGAACCAGCACGACGAAGCCGACAAGGCCAAGTACGCCGCCATCGGCGAAAGCGACCGCATGACCCTGCGCTTCGTGAAGCCCAAGGTCGAAACCGCCGCCCAGTAACGCGTCCCCTCCTGCAAGAACCTGTGGGAGGGACTTCAGTCCCGATGCTCTTCGCCAAGAGCATCGGGACTGAAGTCCCTCCCGCTTTTTTTATGGGGTTTCACCGGTTTGCAGGCGCCACAGGGCGGCATAGGCGCCGCCACGCGCCACGAGCTCGTCGTGCGTGCCGGTTTCGACGATGCGGCCCACCTCCAGCACGTGGATGGCGTCGGCATGGCGCACCGTGCTCAGGCGATGGGCCACCACCAGCGTGGTGCGGCCGCGCGCGGCCACCGCGAGCGAACGCTGGATCGCGGCTTCGGTTTCGTTGTCCACGGCCGAGGTGGCTTCGTCCAGCACCAGGATCGCCGGGTCGCGGTACAGCGCGCGGGCCAGGGCGATGCGCTGGCGCTGGCCGCCCGACAGCTGGCTGCCGCGTTCGCCCACCGGGCTGTCGTAGCCCTGCGGCATGGCGGCGATGAAGGCATGCGCCTCGGCGGCGCGCGCGGCGGCCTCCACGCGCGTGCGGTCGGCGTCGCGTTCGCCGTAGGCGATGTTGTCGTCCACGGTGCCATCGGTGAGGAAAGGTTCCTGCGCCACGTAGCCGATGGACCGGCGCAGCGCGGCGGGATCCAGCCCGGCCACGTCGAAGCCGTCGAAGGTGATGCGCCCGCGCGCCGGGTCGATGAAGCGCAGCAGCAGCTTGAGCAGCGTGCTTTTGCCGCCGCCGGTACCGCCCACCAGCGCCACGGTGGCGCCGGCCGGCACGCGCAGGACCACGGCCTGCAGCGCCGGCAGGCCGTCGTAGTCGAAGCCCACGCCTTCGAAACTCAGCTCGCCGCGCGGCTTGGCCGGCAGCGGGGCGCTGCCGCGCGCGGGCACGGGCGTGTCCAGCAGGTCCATCACGCGGTTCACCGAGGCCATGGCGCGCTGGTAGAGGTCGGTCATGTCGGCCAGGCGCGTGAGCGGCCACAGCAGGCGCTGGGTCAGGTACACCAGCGCCGAATAGCTGCCCACGCCCAGCTCGCCGCGCAGCGTGAGCATGCCGCCGTACAGCAGCGTGGCCACGAAGCCGGCCAGGATGGCCATGCGGATCACCGGCGTGATGGCGGCCGAGAAGCGGATCGCTTCGGCGTTGCGCGCACGGAAGCCGTCGGAGGCGTCGCGCAGGTGCGCGGCCTCGAAGTCTTCGGCGGTGTAGGCCTGGATGGTGGCCATGCCCGCCAGGTTGTTGGCCAGGCGCGACGACACCGTGGCCGCGGCTTCGCGCGCAGCGGCGTAGCGCGGCGCCAGCCGCTTCTGGAACCAGAACGCGCCGATCAGGATCAGCGGGATCGGCAGCATGGCCAGCGCCGCCAGGTCGGCGGTGAGCACGAAGAACACCGCGCCCACCATCAGCGACGACACGACGACCTGGATGAGGTCGTTGGCGCCGGTGTTGAGGAAGCGCTCGATCTGGTTCACGTCCTCGTTCATCAGCGCCATCAGCCGGCCGCTGCGCTCGCGTTCGATCATGGCCGGCGGCAGCGCCTGCACGTGGCCGTAGGCCGCCTGGCGCAGCGCATGCTGCAGGTCCTGGGCCAGGCCGCGCCACTTGAGCGCGTACAGGTACTCGAAGGCCGACTCGGCCACCCACACCACGATGGTCAGGGCCACCAGGGCGTACAGCTGGTGCAGCGGGTCGGGCAGGCCGAAGCCGGCCATGAACGAGTCCTGCTGGTTCACCACCACGTCCACCGCCACGCCGATCAGCAGCTCGGGCAGGACGTCGAAGAACTTGTTCAGGACCGAATACACCGTCGCCAGCACGACGTTGCGGCGCTGGGGACGGGCAAAGCCGGCCAGCCGGCGCAGGGGATGGGTGGGGGACATCGGTTTTTCCCGGAAATGGGCCGCGGCGGTCAGGCGCGCAGTGTCCCACGGCGCTACACTGGACGAATGCTGATTGCCTTCAACAAGCCCTACGGCGTCCTCTGCCAGTTCACCGACAAGACGGAGCCGCCCCGCCCGACGCTGGCCGGCTTCACGCTGCCGCCCAACGTCTATGCCGCTGGCCGGCTGGACCAGGATTCGGAAGGGCTGCTGCTGCTGTCCGACGACGGCCCCTTGATCGCGCGCATCAGCTCGCCCAAGTTCCACTGGCCCAAGACCTACCTGGTGCAGGTGGAAGGCCAGGCCGGCGACGAACACCTGGCGCAGCTGCGCGCCGGCGTCACCCTGGCCGACGGGCTCACCCGCCCGGCCAAGGCGCAGGTGCTGATCGGCGCGCCCGACTGGCTGTGGCCGCGCGACCCGCCGGTGCGCCACCGCAAGACGGTGCCCGACAGCTGGCTCGAACTCACCATCACCGAAGGCCGCAACCGCCAGGTGCGGCGCATGGTGGCCGCGGTCGACCTGCCCTGCCTGCGCCTGCTGCGCATCGCGGTGGGCCCACACCGGCTCGAAGGCCTGCCGCCCGGCCAGTGGCGCGAACTCACCCAGTAAATCCGCGAGGGCTCACGGGCATGTCGTTCCAGGATCACTTCTCGGGGCATGCCGGCGACTACGCCGCCGCGCGACCCACGTATCCGCCGGCGCTGTTCCAGTGGCTGTCCGACCAGTGCCTGCACCACGACCTGGCCTGGGACGCGGGCTGCGGCAACGGCCAGGCCAGCCTGGCGCTGACGCATTATTTCCACCGCGTGCACGCCAGCGACCCCAGCGCCGATCAGATCGCCAACGCCCCCGCGGACCCGCGGATCACGTGGCGGGTGGAGCCGGCCGAACTGTGTTCGCTGCGCAACCACTCGGTGGACCTGGTGACGGCCGGCCAGGCCTTCCACTGGTTCAACCAGGCGCGCTTCTGCGCCGAGGCCGCGCGCGTGCTGCGGCCCGGCGGCCTGGTGGCGGTGTGGTGCTACGGCCTGTCGCGGGTGGACGCGGCGGTGGACGCCGTTTTCCATGAACTCTACGAAGTCCGCCTGGGCGCGTTCTGGCCGCCCGAGCGCCGGCACGTGGAAAACGGCTACCGCGCGCTGTCCTTCCCATTCGAAGTGATCACCGACGCGCCGCATTTTTCGATGGAGCTCGAATGGAACCTGGGCCAGTACCTGGCCTACCTGCGCACCTGGTCGGCCAGCCAGCGCTGCCTGCGCGAGACCGGCCGTGACGCGGTGGCCGAGCTGGCCGACGATTTCGCCCGCGCCTGGGGCGACCCGGCGGCCGCACGCACCGTGCGCTGGCCGCTCTCCCTGCGCGCCGGCCGCACCGCCTCAGAATAGAAACGGGGCCAGGTTCACCGCTCGTCGCCAACCCATGGTTGGTGAAAAGAAGTGAACCTGGCCCCGCTCCTGTTTCTTACTTGGCGGCGGCCTTCTTGGCCGGGGCTTTCTTGGCCGGGGCTTTTTTCGCGGCGGCTTTCTTGGCGGCGGCCGGCTTGGCGGTGGCCTTCTTGGCGACGACCTGCTTGGCCGCGGCCTTCGTGGCGGCCTTCTTCGCGGCCGGCTTGGCGGCGGCAGCGGCCTTCTTGCGCTTGTTCACGGCGTACACCGCGGCGCCCACGGCGGCGATGGCGGCGGCAGTGACGGCCGCGCCCACCGGATGCTTCTTGACGGTCTTGACGGCGGCGGCGCCGCCCTTCTTGATCGCGGCCAGGCCGGCGCCGGCGCCGACCAGGGCGCTCGCCTTGCCGGCGAGGTCGGAATTCTTCCAGGCCTTCTTGGCCATCTCGCTGCCGTCGCTCAACGTGGCCAGCGCGGTGGAAACGATCTTGCTCGACTTGCTCATGATGGACTCCGGATGGATGGATACGGGCATTCAGCGGTGCTGCAGCAACAGACTAACTCCAAAGAGATGAACGCAGCACCCTGCCCGCGCCGGCCTCAGGTGCCGCGCGGCTTGGCCCGGTGCGTCGCCGTGGCGGTCCACGGATCGTCCGGCCAGGGGTGGCGCGGGTAGCGGCCCTTCATTTCCTTGCGCACCTCCGGGTAGGTGTTTTGCCAGAAGCTGCGCAGGTCCTGGGTGACCTGCAGCGGCTTGCCGCCCGGGGACAGCAGGTGCAGGGTCAGCGGCACGCGGCCGTCGGCGATGCGCGGGGTGTCGGCCAGGCCGAACAGCTCCTGCAGCTTCACCGCCAGCACGGGCGCGGCGCCGTGGGCGTATTCGATGCCGCGCTCCATGCCCGATGGCACGGTGATGCGGCGCGGCGCCAGCGCGTCGAGCTTTTGCCGCAGCGACCAGTCCAGGCCCGATTTCAGCGCTTCGCCCAGCGCCTCTTCGTCCAGCGCGTCGAGCCGGGTCTTGCCGGTGAAGGCGGGCTTGAGCCAGCTGTCGCGCGCGGCCAGCAGGGCATCGTCGGACAGGTCGGGCAGGCCGAGTTCGGGCAGCCAGTCGCGCAGGCAGCGCACGCGCTCGAGCCACTGGCGCAGGCCCTCGGTCCAGGGCAGTGCGTCGAGGCCGAGCTCGCCCACCGCGTCGGTGAGTGCCTGAGCGGCAAGCTTCGGGTCGGGGCGGCCGGCGGGTTTGCTCTCGAGCGTGATGCGGTCGAAGCGGCGCTCGCGGCGCGCCACCAGGGCGCGCGCGGCCGGGTCCCAGCGCACGATGTCGCCTTCGAAGAAGCGCTGCGGGAAATCGCGCTCCAGCCTTGCTTCGTCCACCGGCGCGGCGCGCATCACCAGCGAGTCCTTGGCTTCGAAGCGCAGCTCGCTGGCGACGATCCAGGGTTCGCCGAACAGCGCGCTGTCGTCGAAGATCCGCGCCATGCGGCCGTTGGCCAGCTGGTAGCGGCGCGGCTCGCTGGGGTGCTGGCGGGCGATGCGTTCGGGGAAGGCGTGCGCCAGCACGTCGCCCAGCAGGTGCGCGGGCGCGTCGCGGGGCGGCAGCGTGTCGCAGCGCAGGCGGCGGCGCCACTGCTTGGCCGCGGCGTCGATGGCGGCCAGTGCGCCGCGGTTGGCGTCGGGCGGCACGCGGCCGTGCCGGAAGGCGGCGAGCGCCTGCCAGCGGCTGGCGATGTCATCGCGACGCCCGCGCAGCGGATCGCGCGCTTCCACCAGTGCGGCCAGGTCGCAGGCCAGTGCGGCTTCGGATGCATCGCGCGGGGCCTTGAGCATGGCCGCCAGCCGCGGGTGCGTGCCCAGCGCCAGCAGCTCGCGGCCGAAGCCGGTGATGCGTGCGTCGGCGTCGATCGCGCCCAGGCGCTGCAGCAGTTCGCGCGCGGCGCCCAGGGCGCCGGCCGGCGGCGGGTCCACGAAGCGCAGGGTGGATTCGCCCCACGCCGCGAGCTCCAGCGCGAGTCCCGCGAGTTCGACCTGGGCGATCTCCGGCGTGCGCATCGGCTCGAGCCGCTGCGAGGCCGGCCACAGCCGATAGCACCAGCCCTCGGCGACGCGGCCGGCGCGGCCGGCGCGCTGGTCGGCGGAGGCCTGCGAGATGGCCACGGTTTCCAGCCGCGAAAAACCCGAGTTCGGGTCGTAGCGCGGCTCGCGCGCCTGGCCCAGGTCGATCACCACGCGCACGCCGGGCAGCGTGACCGAGCTTTCGGCGACGTTGGTGGCCAGCACGATGCGGCGGCGGCCGCCGGGGTCGGGCGACAGCGCGGCCGACTGCGCTTCCACCGGCAGTTCGCCGTGCAGCGGCAGCAGCACCGCGCCGTGCTTTTCGGCGGCCTCGGCGAGGGCCGCCAACGCATCGCCGATCTCGCGCTGGCCGGGCAGGAACACCAGCAGGTCACCCGGATGTTTTTCCAGCGCCTCGCCGGCGCAGCGGCGCAGCTGGGCCATCGCGGGTTCATCGCGCCGGGCGGGGAAATACGCGGTGGTGACCGGGTAGCTGCGGCCGGCGCTGGTGAGCCGCGGCGCATCGAGGAAACGCGCCAGCTTTTCGCCGTCCAGCGTCGCCGACATCACCACCAGCCGCAGGTCTTCGCGCAGCTGCGACTGCACGTCCAGCGCCAGCGCCAGGCCCAGGTCACCGGCGAGGTGGCGTTCGTGGAATTCGTCGAACACGATCGCCGCCACGCCCTCGAGCGTGGGGTCGTCCTGGATCATGCGGGTGAGGATGCCCTCGGTGACCACTTCCACCCGCGTGCGTGCGCTCACCTTCGACTCGAAGCGGATGCGGTAGCCCACGGTGTCGCCCGGCGCTTCGCCCAGCTGTGACGCCATGAAGCCGGCGGCGGCGCGCGCGGCGACGCGCCGCGGCTCGAGCATCAGGATGCGGCCGTCGCCGCGCCACGGCGCCGACAGCAGGGCCAGCGGCACCTGGGTGGTCTTGCCGGCACCGGGCGGCGCTTCCAGCACCAGGCGCGGGTGCGCCGCGAGGCTGTCGAGCAGGCTCGGCAGCAGTTCGGCAATCGGGAAATCGGGGCGCGTCGGGGCGGGTTTCACCCCGCTAGGCTAGAGAGCGCGGCGCGTGGCGTCGAGCGTGGTCGGCACGCGGCGCGTGGCCGGGGGCGAATGCCGCGGCGGCGGCGGCGTCGATACGGCAGGCAGCGGCCCCGGCGGGCGGAGGGTCGAATTCGTGGTTCGCTCGAAATCCAGCTGTTTGAGGCACAGCCGCTCGAGCGCGGTGAGGTCGTCGCGCATCAGCCCGCCGTTGCCCGACACCAGCAGCACGCCGCTGCTGCCGTTCTGCCAGTCCACCCACGGCGTGAAGCCAAACGCGCCCGGGCTGGACACGCGGTAGGTGGCGCCGAAGGCGTCCTTGGCCTCCACCCACTGGCCGATGCCGTAGCCGAAGTCGTAATCGGGCACCGGCGTGTTGACGATCACCAGCCCCGCGGCGCGGTCCAGCGCCATCGTCGCCAGCGTCTGGGCGCGCAGGAAGGACTGGCCTTCATGCAGTCCGCCGGCCAGCACCATGTCCATCACGCGGCCGTAGTCGTCGAGCGTGGAGCGCGCGCCGCCGGCGATGCGCGGGTTCGCATTGCGCACGTAGCCGGCGCGGTTGGTGCCGGCCGTCCAGTCGGTTTCGGTGAGGCCCAGCGGCTGCACCATCTGCGCGATGAACAGGTCGTCCCAGGCCTGGCCGGTGGCGATTTCGGCCATGGCCCCGGCCACGTGCATGGAGTTGCCGCCGTAGGAAAACACCGTGCCCGGCGCCGCCAGCACCGGCACCGCCAGGATCTCGCGCGCACAGGCCTGCAGCGTCGTGAACCGATCGGAAACGCAGGGCACGTCGTCGGCACGCAGGCCGCTGGTGTGGGAGAACAGTTGCGCCAGCGTGATCGCCCGCGTCGCCACCGGCGCGTCGGGGAAGTATTCGCCCACGGTGCTGTCCCAGCGCAGGTCGCCGCGCTCGACCAGGCGCGCCAGGGTGAGCGCCGACAGCCACTTGCTGGCCGAGGCAATCGCCAGGCGCTCGTTGCCCGAGTAACCGCCGTACGTTTGCCGATGCACGACCGCGCCGCCACGTGCCAGCCGCAGCGAAGCGCCGGCCAGGCTGTATTTGCCGACCAGCCGCTCGGCCTCGGCGTCCACGGGCGCCAGGTCGTAGGCCGGGCGCGCGGCCACGCCGCCGGCCAGGGCAAGGGCGGCACCAAGGAACAGGGCAAGGGATCGGGTCATGCCAGCCATAACGCGGCCCAGCGGCCACGGTTGACCGCCGCCGGGTAACATTGCCGCCTTCACGCCCGGAACCCCGCATGGACCTGATCGACATCGGCGCCAACCTGGGCCACGAAAGCTTCGACGCCGACCTGGATGCCGTGCTGCAGCGGGCGGTGCTGGCCGGCGTGTCGCAGCTGGTGGTCACCGGCGCCAGCCGGGCCGGCTCGGTGCGCTCGCTCGAACTGGCCCGCGCCCACCCCGGCCTGCTCTGGGCCACCGCCGGCGTGCACCCGCACCACGCGGTGGAATACACCGACGAAGCCGACGCCGAAATGCGCGCGCTGCTCGCGCACCCAGAAGTGGTGGCGGTGGGCGAATGCGGCCTGGACTACCACCGCGACTTCTCGCCGCGCCCGGCGCAGCGGCGCGCCTTCGAACGCCAGCTGCAGCTGGCCGCCGACACCGGCAAGCCGCTGTTCCTGCACCAGCGCGACGCCCACGCCGATTTCATGGCGATCATGAAGGGCTTCGACGGCCGCATCGGCCCGGCCGTGGTGCACTGCTTCACCGGCACCCGCGAGGAGTGCTTCGACGCCCTCGACGCCGGCTACTTCATCGGCATCACGGGCTGGCTGTGCGACGAGCGCCGCGGCCAGCACCTGCGTGAATTCGTGAAGGACATCCCGGCCGAGCGACTGATGGTGGAAACCGACGCTCCCTACCTGCTGCCGCGCACCGTGCGGCCGATGCCCAAGCATCGCCGCAACGAACCGATGTACCTGCGCCACATCGTCGAAGAAATGGCGCGCGACCGCGGCGAAGCCTTCGAAACCACCGCAGCCGCGACCACCGCCGCGGCGCGCGCGTTCTTCCGCCTGCCGGCTTGAGGCAGGGCGACGCCCGTCAGCTGCGCAGGCCGACGCCGCGCTTGAGCAGCCACAGCCCCAGCGCGCCCAGCGCCACCACGAAGAACAGCATCAGCCCGAACGCCGTCACCATGGACACGTCGCTCTGGCCCAGCAGGCCGTAGCGGAACGCGTTCACCATGTAGAAGATCGGGTTGAGGTGGGTGGCGGCCTCGGCCCAGTCCGGCAGCAGCTTCACCGAATAGAACACGCCGCCCAGGTAGGTCAGCGGGGTGAGGATGAAGGTGGGCACGATGGCGATGTCGTCGAACTTCTTGGCGTACACCGCGTTCACGAAGCCGGCCAGCGAGAAGATGGTGGCGCCCAGGAACACCGTGGCCAGCGTGATGAACGGATGCGGCACGCGTACCGGCGTGAACAGCATCGCGATCACCATCACGATGGCGCCCACCATCAGGCCGCGCAGCACGCCGCCGGCGACGTAGCCGCCCAGGATCACCCAGTTGGGCATCGGGCTGACCAGCAGCTCTTCCACGTGCCGGCCGAACTTGGCGCCGAAGAACGACGAGCTGATGTTGCCGTAGGCGTTCTGGATGATGGCCATCATCACCAGGCCCGGCACGATGAAGTCCATGTAGCCGATGCCGTCCATGGTGCCGATGCGCGAACCGATCAGGTTGCCGAAGATCAGGAAATACAGCGTCATCGTGATCGCCGGCGGCACCAGGGTCTGGCCCCAGATGCGCAGGATGCGGGCCACTTCGCGGCGGGCGATGGTCTTGAGGGCGACGAGGTTGGGGTTGCTCACGCGGCGATCTCCGGCTGGCCGGTGAGCCGCACGAACAGCTCCTCGAGGCGGTTGGACTTGGTGCGCATCGAACGCACCGCGATGCCGGCGGCGCCCAGGGCGCCGAACACGCGGTTGAGGTCCATCTCGCGCGGCTTCTCCACGTCCAGCGTGTGGTCGTCCTCGCGCAGCAGGGTGACGCCTTCGATGGCGGGCAGCACGGCCGGCAGCACGGCTTCGACGTCCAGCAGGAAACCTTCGACGTCGAGCTTGGCCAGCAGCGCCTTCATGGGGCCCTGCTCGATGATGCGGCCCTTGTCGATGATGGCCAGGTTGCGGCACAGGTTTTCCGCTTCCTCCAGGTAATGCGTGGTGAGGATGACGGTGGTGCCGGCGGCGTTCACTTCCTTGAGCGTCTTCCACATGCCGCGGCGGATCTCGATGTCCACGCCGGCGGTGGGTTCGTCCAGGATCAGCAGGCGCGGGCGCGTCATCATGGCGCGGGCGATCATCAGCCGGCGCTTCATGCCGCCCGACAGCGTGCGCGACATGGTGCGGGCCTTTTCCGACAGCTGGGCGCGCTTGAGCTCTTCGTGCGCGCGCACTTCGGCCTCCTTGCGCGGCAGGCCGTAGAAGCCGGCGTAGTTCACCAGGATGTCGAAGGGCGTTTCGAACATGTTGAAGTTGATCTCCTGCGGCACCAGCCCGACCTGGCGCATGGCCTCGGAGCGGTTGGCGTGCAGGTCGATGCCGAACACCTTCACTTCACCCGCCGTCTTGTTCACTAGCGAACTGACGACGCCGATCAGGGTGGACTTGCCGGCGCCGTTGGGGCCGAGCAGGGCGTAGAAGTCACCGGGGGCGACGCTGAGCGAAATGCCCTTGAGGGCCTGGACGCCGGTGGCATAGGTTTTCGTGAGATCGGTGATCTCGAGCGCTGGCTGGGTGTGCATGGGGCTCCTGGACCGCGCCGGCGCTGCGCCGGGGGTCTATGCGGCTTATTATATGGCGCTTCCCGCCCGGGCCTCCGGGGCCGCGGCGGCAGAGTGTTTCCCTACCCCGGAGTTCCCGTTTGGCCATCGTGCACTTCCCGCTTCGCCTGGTCGGCAGCCGCATGCTGGCCCCGACCGTCCGCCACCTCGCCTTCGCGCGTGACGACGGCCAGCCGCTGGACTTCATCCCGGGGCAGTTCGTGCAGGTGCATTTCAACTACCCGGACGGCACCCCGACCAAGCGCAGCTACTCGCTGGCCACCATGCACGACCACGCCATGGCGCCGGGCGAAGCCATCGAGATCGCGGTGAGCTACGTGGCCGGCGGCGCCGCCACGGCCCTGTTCGAGGCGCTGGACGAAGGCCAGCAGATCCAGGCCAGCGGCCCCTACGGCCGCTTCTGCCTGGTGCCGGCCGACACCAACAAGCGCTACATCCTCATCGGCACCGGCACCGGCATCACGCCCTACCGCGCCATGCTGCCGCAGCTGCACGCGCTGATGGAATCGCGCGGCGTGGAGGTGGTGCTGCTGTTCGGTGCGCGCACGCCGGCCGAGCTGATCTACGGCGAAGACTTCCGGGCGTTCGCCGAAGGCCACCCGGGCTTCCGCTTCGTGCCCTGCTTCAGCCGCGAGCTGCCGGAAAACCCGCACCCCGACGTGCGCAAGGGCTACGTGCAGGACATCCTGGCCGAATTCGCCCCCGACGCCGAAGGCGACATCGCCTACCTGTGCGGCAACCCGAACATGGTGGACGCGGCGTTCGAAGCCCTGAAGACGGCCGGCCTGCCCGTGCCGCACATCCGCCGCGAGAAGTACGTCAGCAGCAAGTGACGCCGCGGGGGCGCACCGCTCCCGCTCCCGGCAAACCCACGCCCCACCCCCGTCCCGCGCCCCCGGCGTGGCCGCCCGGCCCTGCGCCGGCGCCGCCGTTGGGGCCGTCCGGCACGCGTGCTGTCACGTTTTCCCACGCAGACTCGTCCATAGCTGCAAGTCCGTCCTTTCCACACCGAGGTCGCCATGCGAACACTCCTGCCCCTGGCCCTGCTCCTGGCGACGCTGCCCGCGTCGGCCCGGACGCTGGGCAGCCTTGAATTCACCGACTGCCAACTGGCGCAGCCCGGCACCGGCGCCACCGTTCGGGCGCAGTGCGCCACGCTCGAGGTGCCCGAGGACCCGGCCCGGCCCGAAGGCCGCAAGATCGGCCTGAAGGTGGCGCTGGCCGCCGCGCGTGCCGCCGAGCCCGAACCGGACCTGGTGATCTTCTTCGCCGGCGGCCCGGGCCAGTCGGCCACCGAGTCGTACGCGTCGGTGGCCGGCGGCTTCGCGCGCCTGCGCGACAAGCGCCACGTCGTCTTCATGGACCAGCGCGGCACCGGCGGTTCCAACCCGCTGGCGTGCAAGCTGCCCGAGGGCATCGACGCCAGCCAGACGCCCACCGCGGCGGTGCAGGTGCAGATGGCGAAGGACTGCCTGGCCGGCCTGGACGCCGACGCCAGCCAGTACACCACCACCGTCGCCGCCAGCGACGTCGAGGCGCTGCGGCAGGCACTGGGTGCGCCCAAGCTCAACCTCTACGGCGCCTCGTACGGCACCCGCATGGCGCAGGAATACGCGCGCCAGCATCCCGACGCGGTGCGCAGCATCATCCTGGACGGCGTGGTGCCGCCTGAGCTGGTGCTGGGCAGCGAACACGCCATCAACCTCGAGGCCGCGCTCAAGCAGATCCTCGGCCAGTGCGCCGGCCAGGACGGGTGTGCCAAGGCCTTCGGCGATCCGTACGCCACCCTGCATGCGCTGCTCGACCAGGCGCGCGACGCGCCGGTGACGGTGGCCATGCGCGACCCCGCAAGCCACGCCGCGCGCGACGTGCGCCTGGACGAAGGCACGGTGGCGCTGATCGCCCGCCTGTTCGCCTATGCGCCGGAAACCGCCGCGCTGCTGCCGCTGCTGCTCGACGAAGCCGCCAAGGGCCGGCCGCAGTCGCTGCTGGCGCAGGCGGCGCTGGTCTACGACTCCCTCACCGGCTCGATCAACCACGGCATGCAGCTGTCGGTGGTCTGCGCCGAGGACGCGCCGCGCATGCAGGCACGCCCCGAAGACGGCGACCTGGTGCTGGGCGACAGCCTGGTCAGCGTCACGCTGAACCAGTGCAGCGCGTGGCCGAAGGGCCCGGTGTCGAAGGATTTCCACCAGCCGCTCAGCACCGACATCCCCACGCTGCTGCTGTCGGGCGAGTTCGACCCGGTGACGCCGCCGCGCTACGCCGAACAGGTGCTCGCCACGCTGGGCAAGGCGCGCCACCTGGTCGGCAAGGGCCAGGGCCACATCCTGCTGGCGCGCGGCTGCACGCCGCGCCTGGCGGCGCAGTTCGTCGACAAGCTCGACCCCAAGGGCCTGGACGCGAAGTGCCTGGACCCGCTGGGCAGCACGCCCTTCTTCATCAACTACAACGGAGCCGAGCCATGATCGAAGTCCGCGACCTGCACAAGGCCTTCGGCAAGGTCAAAGCCGTGGACGGCGTGAGCTTCCGCGCCAACGACGGCCAGATCACCGGCCTGCTGGGGCCCAATGGCGCCGGCAAGACCACCTCGCTGCGCATGCTCTACACCCTGATGAAGCCCGACTCGGGCCAGGTGCTGGTGGACGGCATCGACGCGAATATCGATCCGACCGGCGTCAGGCGCCGGCTGGGCGTGCTGCCCGACTCGCGCGGCCTGTACAAGCGCCTCACCAGCCGCGAGAACATCCGCTACTTCGGCCGGCTGCACGGGCTGGACGACGCGCTGATCGCGCAGCGCACGCAGGCGCTGGCCACCGCGCTGGAGATGGGCGACATCATCGACCGCCGCACCGAAGGCTTCTCGCAGGGCCAGCGGGTGAAGACGGCGATCGCCCGCGCGCTGGTGCACGACCCGCGCAACGTGATCCTGGACGAACCCACCAATGGCCTGGACGTGATGGCCACGCGCGCCATGCGCCGCTTCCTGCACCAGCTGCGCGACGAGGGCCGCTGCGTGCTGTTCTCCAGCCACATCATGCAGGAGGTGGCGGCGCTGTGTGACCGCATCGTCATCATCGCCCGCGGCCAGGTGGTGGCCGAGGGCACGCCCGACGAACTGCGCGAGCAGACCGGCGAAGCCAATCTCGAGGACGCCTTCGTCAAGGCGATCGGCACCGAAGAAGGACTGATGGCATGAACCCGGCACTGACCGTTTTCCTCAAGGAAGTCACCGAGAACCTGCGCGACAAGAAGACCGTGGTGAACGCGCTGGTGATGGGCCCGCTGCTGGGCCCGATCTTCTTCGCGATCATGATGGGCTTCATCATCACCAAGCAGCTCGACAGCGCCGAGAAGCCGCTGGAAGTGCCGGTGGTGGGCGCCGCCAATGCGCCCAACCTGGTGGCCTGGCTGGAGCAGCAGGGCATGGTGGTGAAGCCGGCACCGGACAATGCCGACAAGGCCATCCGCGACCGCGATGCGCGCGCCGTGCTGATCGTGCCGGCGGACTACGCCACGCATTGGCGCGCCGGCGAAACCGCCCAGGTGGAGGTGCTGTTCGACAGCTCCGACCAGGACAGCCGCGCCCCCGTGGCGCGCCTGACCGGGCTGCTGGAAGGCTACGGCCGCCAGCAGTCGGCGCTGCGGGTGGCCGCGCGCGGCATGAACCCGGCGGTGATGTCGCCGGTTGCCGTGGCCGAGCACGACATCGCCAGCACGCAGCAGCGGGCCGGGCAGCTGCTGAGCTTCCTGCCCTACCTGCTGGTGCTGGGCGCGTTCCTGGGCGGCATGTACCTGGCCATCGACACCACGGCGGGCGAACGCGAGCGGCAGTCGCTTGAACCGCTGCTGGTGAACCCGGCCTCGCGCGCGCAGATCGTGCTGGGCAAGCTGGGCGCCACGTTCGGCTTCGCCATGGTGAGCATGATGCTGAGCCTGGTGGCGTTCGCGGTGGCGTTCCAGTACATCCCGCTGGACCGCCTGGGCATGAAGGTGGACTTCGGCGCGGGGCTGATCCTGCGCGCGGGGCTGCTGATGGTGCCGCTGGTGATGGTGTTCGCGGCGCTGCAGACGATCGTGGCGGCCTACGCCAAGTCCTACCGCGAGGCGCAGACCTACCTGTCGCTGCTGATGCTGCTGCCGATGCTGCCCTCGGTGATCCTGATGATCAATCCGATGAAGGGCGAGCTGTGGATGTCGGCCGTGCCGCTGCTGTCGCAGAACGTGCTGATCATGTCCCTGGCCCGCGGCGAAACGGTGGCCCTGCTGGACTTCGCGCTCAGCTTCGGCGCCAGCCTGGCGCTCGCGGGCCTGCTGGTGTGGATCGCGGTGCGCATCTACCACCGCGAGCAGTTGGCCGTGTCCGCCTGACACGTTCCCGCGGAAAAGAAAAAGGCCCGGCATTGCCGGGCCTTTTTTATTGGCGCTTCGCGCCGCTTACGGGCGGAAAGTGAAGGTGCGCGTCAGCGTGGCCGGGCCGCTCATCGGCTCGAACTGCCAGCCGCGGACGGTGGACAGCACGTTGCGTTCGAACTGGCCGCGCGGCTGCGCGCGGATCACGCGCACGTCGGTGACCGTGCCGTTGGCGGCGATGCTGATCTCGACGGTCACTTCACCGGTGACGCCCGAGCGGGCGGCTTCACGCGGGTAGGACGGCTGCGGCGTGCGCACGCCCACCGGGGTGGCGCTGCGCGCGACCGGGGCCGGGGTGGCCGCGGGCGGCGGCGTCGGCTGGGCAACCGGCGGCGGCGTCGGCTGGGCGG
>JAPLSJ010000101.1 GCA_026398695.1 Arenimonas sp. | reverse complement strand
AGCATGGCTTCGCCGACGGCGCCGGTGGCGCCGACGATGGCTACGGTGTAGGTCTTGCTCATGGGGTCTGGGGATTCCGTAAAAGAGTTTTGGCCACGGATTCACGCGGATGAACGCGGATAAGAGCAACGGCTGGAAGTGGGCCTCGGGCGCACAAGGGCCGGCGCGCACTCATGCGCTCGGGGCCTAGGCTCGCCGAGGCGACCGTTTTCGATCCCATTTCATCCGCTTCTGATCCGCGTTCATCCGCGTCAATCCGTGGCAAAAAACGCTGCTCATGGCGCCGCGCCGGGAATGCGGGGCGAGACGGGGCCGACGTCGCCGCACTGGGCGCGGTGGCGCAGGGCGTGGTCCATCAGCACCAGGGCCATCATGGCCTCGCAGATCGGCGGCGCGCGCAGGCCCACGCAGGGGTCGTGGCGGCCGGTGGTGACCACTTCCACCGGGTTGCCCTGCACGTCCACCGTGTCGCCCGGCAGGCGCAGGCTGGACGTGGGCTTGAAGGCGACAGAACAGGTGACGTCCTGGCCGCTGCTGATGCCGCCGACGATGCCGCCGGCGTGGTTGCTGGCGAAACCCGCGGGCGACATCAGGTCGCGGTGCTCGCTGCCCTTTTGTTCGATGCTGGCGAAGCCGGCGCCGATCTCGACGCCCTTCACCGCGTTGATGGACATCATGGCCGCGGCCAGGTCGCCGTCGAGCTTGCCGTAGATGGGTTCGCCCCAGCCCGGCGGCACGTTGCGCGCCACCACGTCCACGCGCGCGCCGACCGAATCACCGGACTTGCGCAGCGCGTCCATGAAGGCCTCGAGCTCGTCCACCTGCGATGCGTCGGGCCAGAAGAACGGATTGCCCTCGATGGCCGAGGCGTCGAAGCCGCGCGGGCGGATGCCGGCGATCTGGGCCACGTGGCCCTGCACGGTGATGCCGTACTTGTCGGCCAGCCAGCGCTTGGCGATCACCGCCGCGGCCACCCGCATGGTGGTTTCGCGGGCGGAGCTGCGGCCACCGCCGCGCGGGTCGCGCACGCCGTACTTCTGCCAGTAGGTGTAGTCGGCGTGGCCGGGGCGGAACTGTTCGGCGATCTTGGAGTAGTCCTTGCTGCGCGCGTCGGTGTTGCGCACCAGCAGGCCGATGGGCGCGCCGGTGGTGCGGCCCTCGTACACGCCGCTGAGGATCTCGACCTCGTCGGCCTCGTGGCGCTGCGAGGTGTGGCGGCTCTTGCCGGTGGCGCGGCGGTCGAGGTCGGCGCGGAAATCATCCGGGGCGATGGCGATGCCCGGCGGGCAGCCGTCGATCACGCAGCCAATGGCCGGGCCGTGGCTTTCGCCGAAGGTGGTGACTCGCAGCAGCCGGCCGAAGCTGTTGTCGCTCATGCGCGATCAGGCCCGCCTGGCGTCGGCCAGCGCCTTGATGCGCGCATGGTGTTCGACCAGGTCGCTGCGCTCCACCACGAAGATGCCCATCTGGCCGACCTTGAACTCGACCCAGGCGAAGGGCACTTCCGGCAGCAGCGCGACCAGCGCATTTTCGCTCTCGCCCACTTCGCAGATCAGCAGGCCGTTTTCCGACAGGTGCCGCGGCGCATCGCGCAGGATCTCCAGCGCCAGGTCCAGGCCGTCGTCGCCGGCGCGCAGGCCCATCTCGGGCTCGTGCGAATACTCGGGCGGCAGCGCGTCGGTCTCGGCGTGGGTGACGTAGGGCGGGTTGGTGACGATCAGGTCGTAGACCTCGCCGTCGAGGTTCTTGAACAGGTCCGAGTGCACCAGGCGGACGTTGGTGGTCTCCAGGCGCTCGATGTTCTCGCGCGCCAGCAACAGCGCGTCCTCGCTCAGGTCGGCCGCGTCCACCTGCCAGTGCGGGTGGTAGTGCGCGGTGGCGATGGCGATGCAGCCCGAGCCGGTGCACATGTCCAGCGCGCGCTGCACGTCGCGGCCACCCAGCCAGGGCTCGAAGCCCGATTGGATCAGTTCGGCGATGGGCGAGCGCGGCACCAGGGCGCGCGGGTCGGTCTTGAAGCTCAGGCCGGCGAACCAGGCCTCGCCCGTGAGGTAGCAGGCCGGGATGCGCTCCTGGATGCGGCGCTCGAACAGGGCCAGCACGGCCTGCTTCTCTTCCGCCACCAGCCTGGCCTGGCCGTAGGCCGGCCCCAGGTCGGGCGGCAGGTGCAGGGCGAACAGCACCAGCTGGGTGGCTTCGTCCAGGGCGTTGTCGTAGCTGTGGCCGAAGCTGAGCCCGGCGGCGCCGAAGCGGCTGGTGCCGTAGCGGATGAAGTCGACGATGGTGGCAAGTTCGGCGGGCATGTTCTTGAAATCCCTTGCAATGCCGTGAGTATAGCCGTGCGCCGGCTATAATTGCGGCCTGCCCACCTTGTCCGGACGCGCCGTGTTCAACCGCACCACCCTGCTCATCCTCGTGGCCGCGCTGGCGGCTGGCCTTGGCCTGTGGGCCGCCCAGGTGGTGTTCGGACCGCAGCGCGTGGCCGCCCCCGCGGCCCCGGCCGAGGGCCCGGCGCTGGATCCGGCATCGATGAAGACCGTGCGGCTGTTCCCGCAGGTACGCGCGGTGCCCGACTTCGCGCTGATGCAGTCCGACGGCACGGCGCTGTCGGCCAAGGAGCTGCAGGGCCGCTGGACGATCGTCTTCTTCGGCTTCACCCACTGCCCCGACGTGTGCCCGACCACGCTGTCCGAGCTCGCCCAGGTGCAGAAGCTGTGGGCCGGCGTGGACCCGGCGGCCCGGCCGCAGGTGCTGTTCGTGTCCGTCGACCCCGAGCGCGACACGCCGGAAAAGACCGGCGAATACGCCGCCTACTTCCACCCCGACACCCTGGCCGCCACCCTGCCCGAGCCGGCGCTGCAGGCCTTCGCCAACAGCCTGGGCATGGTCTACATGAAAGTGGCCACCGAGGCCGGCGACTACACCATGGACCACTCCACGGCCCTGGTGCTGCTGGACCCGCGCGGCCGCCAGGCCGGCATCATCCGCCCGCCCTTCGTGCCCGCCGACATCGCGGCCGACCTGATCGAACTGTCCAAGGCCACGCCATGAGCCCCAAGGTTTTCCTGCAGTACGTGCTGCCGCATCGCCTGCTGTCGCGCATCGCCTACGGCGTGGCGCGCACGCGCACCGTCTGGTTCAAGGACTGGCTGATCCAGCTGGTGGTGCGCAAGTTCAACGTGGACATGGCCGAAGCCGCCGACCCGGTGCCCACGAACTACCCGCACTTCAACGCCTTCTTCACCCGCGAGCTCAAGCCCGGCGCGCGCACGGCCGACGCCGATCCCGCCACGCTGGTGATGCCGGCCGACGGCAAGATCAGCCAGGCCGGCCGCATCGAGGCCGGCCGCATCTTCCAGGCCAAGGGCCAGTCCTTCACCGCCGCCGAGCTGCTGGGCGACGAGGCGATGGCCGCGCCGTACGCGGACGGCTCGTTCGCCAACATCTACCTCTCGCCGCGCGACTACCACCGGGTGCACATGCCGTGGGCGGGCACGCTGGTGGAAACGCTGCACGTGCCCGGCCGCCTGTTCACGGTGGCGCCCTGGGGCGTACAGGCCATCCCGCGCCTGTTCGCGCGCAACGAGCGCCTGGTCTGCCACTTCGAAACCGAGTTCGGTCCGATGTGCTCGGTGATGGTGGGCGCGCTGCTGGTGTCGGGCGTCGAATCGGTGTGGAACGGCGAGGAAATCCCGCCCTACGCGCACAAGCCCGTGCGCCGCGACTGGCGCGGCAAGGGCATCACGCTGGGCCGCTTCGCGGAAATGGCGCGCTTCAACTACGGCTCCACCGTGATCGCGCTGTTCCCCCGCGACGCCGTCGCGCTGGACGCCTTCGCCACCGAAACCCCCACCCGCGTCGGCCAACGCCTCGGCCGCGTCCTCCGCCCCGCCTGACCCGCCTACGCGCGTGCGCTTCGCGCACGACATGTTGGTCTACGGCGACCTGGTGCACACCGTTGCTCCGCGGCAGCGCCATCCCACACACAAGGGGTTCGCCGCCCGCTCCTCGGAACGACGTCCCTGTCCACCGAGGAGCGGGTCGCTCTCGGGCATCCTGCCCTTCGCGACACTTGCCCATCCATGGGCGGCGCCGTTACGGCAT
>JAPLSJ010000085.1 GCA_026398695.1 Arenimonas sp. | reverse complement strand
GGGCGAAACATCGCCCGCCGCGGCGGCCCGCTACTCGAACGAACCCACCGAATCGCGGGCCAGGTTGTCGAAGCGGGTGTATTCGCCGAAGAACTTCAGCTTGGCCATGCCGGTGGGGCCGTTACGCTGCTTGGCGATGATGACTTCGGCCAGGCCTTTGTCGGGCGAGTCCTTGTTGTAGTAGTCGTCGCGGTAGATGAACATGATGATGTCGGCGTCCTGCTCGATGGCGCCGGACTCGCGAAGGTCGGACATGACCGGGCGCTTGTCGGTGCGCGATTCCAGGCCGCGGTTGAGCTGCGACAGCGCGATCACCGGCACCTTGAGCTCCATGGCCAGGGCCTTGAGCGAGCGCGAGATCTCGGAGATTTCGTTGGTGCGGTTCTCGGCCTAGCCCGGCACCTGCATCAGCTGCAGGTAGTCGACCACGATCAGGCCCAGGTCGTGTTCGCGCTTGATGCGGCGCGCCTTCGAGCGCAGCACGTCGGGCGACAGCGCCGGGGTGTCGTCGATGAACACCTTCACGTCCGACAGCATCTTGATGGCCATGTTCACGCGCGACCAGTCCTCGTCCTCGAGCTGGCCGGTGCGCAGGCGGGTGGCGTTGACGCGGCCGATGGAGGAGATGAGGCGGAACGCCAGCTGCGAGGCCGACATTTCCATCGAGAACACCGCCACGGCTTTCTTGGTCTTGAGCGCGCCGTATTCGGCGATGTTCAGGGCCAGCGTGGTGTTGTGCACGCAGATGTCGTTGGCGATGAAGTTGTGCGTGCCCGGCACCGTGAGGTCGTAGACCTGCTGCTGGCCGGTGGCGACGATGGATTCGATGCGGTCCCAGACCACGTCGCTGCTGGCCAGTGCGGCCAGCCCGGCGTCCTGCAGCACCATGGCGATGCGCGCCAGGCGCTCGCGCGAAATGGCGCGCTTGCCGACGTGGCTGTTGGAATCATTGTGGCCAGTGCGCCGCGCCAGTTCGGCCCAGGACATCTCGCCCTTGGCTCTTTCGACCAGGCCCCAGACCTCGCGCGGCACGTGGTCGACGTTGCCGTGCGGCTGGCGCTGGTCAAGCGCGCGGCTGACCGCGTCCACCGCGGCCTGCTTGCCGTGGATGCCGATGTCGGCAATGAAGGTGCAGATGGACGCAGCGTCGGTGATGTCGAGCTGCCAGGACGCGCGGCGCGACTGCCCGTACTTCACCCAGCGCTGGCGCAGCTTGGCGATCACGCCAAAGCGCAGCAGCAGGTGCTGCACCTGGCGCGCCAGGCGTTCGGACACCGAGGCGTAGCCCATCTGGGACTGGCCCGAGGCCAGCACGGTGGCCCAGCCGTCGGTGGCAAACAGGCGATTGAGGAACTGCGCCAGCTGCGCGCGCGGCAGGCGGAACACCGGCGCCGGCACCTGCTTGCCGTGGGCGCCCTGGCCCATCAGGCCCAGTCCGCGCAGCCACAGCGTGAGCGGGTTGGCGACGTTGCGGCGGGCGGACTCGCCGTCGGCCAGGCCCAGCGCGGCCGGCGATACTTCCAGCAGGCGGCACAGGCCTTCGAGCATAGGTTCGGCGGGCACGGTCTTGCCGCGCTGCCAGTTCGACACGGTGGCGGGGCTGACGCCCAGCTGCGCCGCCAGCGCCCGCGCCGGCTGGCCCGAGCGGGCCACCTGCAGCGACAACGCTGTGGCGAAACGCTGCCGGCGAGCGGGCACCTTGTCGGCATCGGCCGCCATCTGCCAGGAGGGTGCGAACCCGCGCCGCGTCTCGACCTGCCGGGCCGTGGTGCCGCCGAACGCTTCGACGCATTCGAGGAAATCGGCGGTGATCCCGGGGTTGCTGCTGGTGAAGCGCGGGCAGCTGCCCGTCAGCCCGCCGTCGCCGATCAGGTAAGCGAGCAGGCTGACTTCGCAGTCGCGCATCGCCTGCTTGCCAAACACCGGCAGGCGCCGCGGCACGGCCACGTAATCGCCCACGTTGAGTTCCATCAGCGGCTTCCAGCCGTCCAGCGTAAGGAACGGGTGCGGCGCGGTGGATTCGACGCGGCGGCCCAGGCGGGTGGTGACTTCAAAGGTGGGCTTGACGCCGTCGTCGACGAAGTCGGACGGCGTAGCGCTGGCCAGGCGCAGGTCGTCGGTGAGTGTGCCGATGACGCCGCCGCGGTCGCGGCAGATCTGTTCGATGGTGGCGAGGGTGCCATCCTCGAGCACGATCTCGGCATCGGCGCTCAGGCATTTGCCCATGGCCGGACGCGCGGCCAGGATGATCAGGTCGGACGGCTGCAGGCCGGCGGTCATTTCGTCCAGGTCGTGGAAGCCGGTGGGCAGGCCGGTGACGTTGCCCTGGTTTTCGTAGCGCTCCTGCAGGATGCCGAAGGCGTCCTTCATGGCCTCGCGCAGGGGCACGAAATCGGCGCGGCCGCGGCGGCCCTGCTCGGCGATCTTGAACACGCGCATTTCGGCCGCCGACAGCACTTCCTGGCTGTCGCGACCCTCGGGCTGGAAGCCGTCGTTGACGATCTCGGTGCCGGCCTCGATCAGCTGCCGCATCACGGCCTTCTCGCGCACGATCTCGGCGTAGGCGCGGATGTTGGCGGCCGAGGGGGTGCTGGAGGCCAGTTCGATCAGGTAACCCGTGCCGCCGATCTGTTCGGACAGGGCGTTGACCTCGAACCACTCGCCCAGGGTGACGGCGTCGAAGGGTTTGTTCTTCTCGCTCAGCTCGCGGATGGCGCGGTAGATGAGGCGGTGGTCGCGGCGGTAGAAGTCGTGTTCGGTGAGGAAGTCGCCCACGCGGTCCAGCGAATCGGGGGCCAGCATGAGGCCGCCGATGACGGCCTGTTCGGCCTCCACCGACTGGGGCGGGACGCGCAGGGCATCGATCCGGGCTTCGGTGCGGAATGATTCGGAGCGTACGGGCATGGGGGCCTTGGAATTCGGGTGGGCGCGGGTCGGAAATCCACCCGCCGCCGGGTCAGCCATGGTAGCCACCCCGGCCGCCCCTGCGTTAGGTATAAGCCTGTGCATAACCGGTGCACAGTTTGGCCCCCTGCCCTCTCAGATCCTGCGACTCCTGGCCTTGAAAGGACAGAACCGCCTGGCCCGGCAACGCCTGAACCCGGGCGACCCGCGATGGGCGCGAGCCCTGGCTGACCACATCAGGAAGGATACAAAGCCAGCGAAACCGATGTTGGTTCGGTTTGAAGCAGCTGTTGGGCGCCGACCCCGTTGACGCACTAGCAAACCCCGGGCGGCATGGCGGCACAGTGGCTAGCCTGGTGCCGAAGTACCAGCTCGTGACTCGTGCGCATCGCTTTGGGCAAGATGCTTGCCAAACTTGTAACCAGCCTCTGCGGCCGAAATCAGGATGTAAACAGCAAGGACTCCGACGAAGAAACCGAGCATTCCGACGGGGATTTTTTTGTTCATGGCGAACTCGCTTGCGGCGAAGGGCTGCTGGTCACCAAGACTAGATTCGACGCCAATCGGATTCGCATGCCAAACGTAAGGGTGACTTTGGTGAGGCTGTCTCAATACGTCAGGCAGGCGCCCAACGCCTGCAGCCAGACCGCGCCGAAGGCGTCGGATCAGTAGAGGATGCCATGTCAGTGCGGGGCCGCGACGTGCCCCTTCCGTGGGCGATGGCGCTGCGACTAAGCCTCGGTGTGCGCGACCAGCCGAGGAGCATCGGGACTGAGCCCCTCCCACAAACGCCACAAAGACGAAGGGCGCCGTGAGGCGCCCTTCGGGGACAGCTTGGAGCTTGGAGCGCGAAGATCAGGCTTCCGGCTCGACCACGACCTTGACGGTGGTGTGGACGTCGGCGTGCAGGCGGACTTCGATGTCGTACTCGCCGGTGCGGCGCAGGGCGCCTTCCGACATGACCACTTCGCTCTTGTCGAGCTTGTTGCCGGCGGCCGTGAAGGCCTCGGCGACGTCGCGCGGGCCGACCGAACCGAACAGCTTGCCTTCGGTGGAAGCGTTCGCGGCGATGGTGACCGACGCGCCTTCCAGCTTTTCCTTGCGGGCCTGGGCAGTGGCCAGGACCGCGTCGGCCTTGGCTTCGTACTCGGCGCGCTTGGCTTCGAAGGTAGCGATGTTGTTGGCGGTGGCCGGCACGGCCTTGCCGAACGGCACCAGGAAGTTGCGGCCGTAGCCCGGCTTCACATCGACCAGGTCGCCCAGGCCACCGAGGTTCACGACTTTCTGCAGGAGGATCAGTTTCATGGGTGTTGCTCCGTCACGTTAGCGGGGCGCGGGGCCCCGCAACTGTTGGCTGTCCGTAGGGACGGGTGAAGACGCGGCCCGGGGGCCGCGGCTCAGTTCTGGTGGTTGTCGGTGTACGGGATCAGGGCGAGCTCACGGGCGCGCTTGATCGCGGTCTGCAGCTGGCGCTGGTACTTGGCCTTGGTGCCGGTGATGCGGCTGGGAACGATCTTGCCGTTCTCGGTCAGGTACTGGCGCAGGGTGTTGAGATCCTTGTAATCGATCTCCTTGACGCCCTCGGCGGTGAACTTGCAGAACTTGCGGCGGCGGAAAAACTTGCTCATATAGGTCTCCGGTCTCAGGCGGCGTCGTCAGACTGGGGGATACCCACGCTGGATTCGTCATCGTCGCGGCGCGGGCGGCGCTCGCTCTTCTCGTCCTTGCTCTTCATGATCAGGGACTGCTCGGTGACGGCTTCGTCACGGGCAATGACCATGTGGCGCAGCACGGCGTCGTTGAAGCGGAAGCCGTCGACGAGCTCGGTCAGGATCTTCTGGCCGACTTCGACGTTCATCAGCACGTAGTGGGCCTTGACGAGGTTGTCGATGGAGTACGCCAGCTGGCGGCGGCCCCAGTCTTCCAGGCGGTGGATCTTGCCGTTGTCGCCCTCGATCAGCGTCTTGTAACGCTCGATCATGGCCGGCACCTGCTCGCTCTGGTCCGGATGGACCATGAAAACGATTTCATAGTGACGCATGGTTTTGTTTCCTTGTGGATGCGGCCGGGATGGCCTGGCAGCCCCCGGCCGGATCGCCGTGGAGCAAGGTCTCCCCAGGACGGGGAGCCGGCAATTATGCCCGAAGCCCCCTTCCCCACGCAACTCAAGGACTTGCAGCTAGGCCGAGGTGGTGAAGGACTCGCCGCAGCCGCACTCACCGGCCACCTTGGGGTTCCGGAACACGAACTGCTGGTTCAGGCCCTGGTTCACGAAGTCGATGACGGTGCCGTCCACCTGGGGCAGGCTCTCGGCGTCCACCTGGACGGGCACGCCGTCGGTCTCGAACACGGTGTCGTCCGGGCCGGCGGCCTTGGCGATGTCCACCACGTAGGCGAAGCCCGAGCAGCCGGACTTGCGGACCCCGAAGCGCAGGCCGGTGCCGCCGGGCGTTTCGGCCAGGTAGGTGCGGATGCGGGCGACGGCGGCGGGGGTCAGGGTGACGGCCATGGGCTAAACCTCGAAAACGTAGGGAAGAAGTATACGGCCGCTGCGTGAATGCACGCCTGCGGGTATCCTTGCGGACCTCACCCAGATTGGCCCCAGCGGCCGGGATTCAAGAGCATGGCAGTGGTCAGCGTCCAGCAGGCGCTGTCCGGGGCAACCGCCCCCGGCAGTGAAGTCACCGTCCGCGGCTGGGTCCGCACCCGGCGCGATTCCAAGGCGGGCCTGAGCTTCGTCACGGTCAGCGACGGCTCCTGCTTCGCCCCGATCCAGGTGGTGGCCCCGGCCGACCTGGCCAACTACGAAGAAGAAGTGAAGCGCCTGACCGCCGGCTGCTCGGTGATCGCCCACGGCGTGCTGGTGGCCTCGCAGGGCCAGGGCCAGGGCTTCGAGATCCAGGCCACGGGCATTGAAGTGGTGGGCTGGGTCGAAGACCCCGAGACCTATCCCATCCAGCCCAAGGCCCATTCGCTGGAGTTCCTGCGCGACGTGGCCCACCTGCGCCCGCGCACCAACCTGTTCGGCGCGGTCACCCGCATCCGCCACTGCCTGGCCCAGGCCGTGCACCGGTTCTTCCACGAACAGGGCTTCTACTGGATCAGCACGCCCATCATCACCACGTCCGACGCCGAAGGCGCGGGCCAGATGTTCCGCGTCTCCACCCTGGACATGCAGCGCCTGCCGCGCGACGCCAAGGGCAACGTGGACTTCAGCAAGGACTTCTTCGGCAAGGAAACCTTCCTCACCGTGTCCGGCCAGCTCAACGTCGAGGCCTACTGCCTGGCCCTGAGCAAGGTCTACACCTTCGGGCCGACCTTCCGCGCCGAGAACTCCAACACCACGCGCCACCTGGCCGAGTTCTGGATGATCGAGCCGGAAATCGCCTTCGCCGACCTCAACGACGACGCCAACCTGGCCGAAGCCTTCCTCAAGTACCTGTTCAAGGCCGTGCTGGCCGAGCGCGGCGACGACCTGGCCTTCATCGCCGAGCGCGTCGACAAGACCGCCATCAGCAAGCTCGAGGGCATCATCGATTCCCCGTTCGAGCGCATCGACTACACCGAGGCGGTGAGCCTGCTGCAGAAGTCCGGCCACAAGTTCGACTTCCCCGTGGAATGGGGCCTGGACCTGCAGACCGAACACGAGCGCTGGCTCACCGAAGTGCACATCGGCCGCCCGGTGGTGGTGATGAACTACCCCGAGCAGATCAAGGCCTTCTACATGCGCCTGAACGACGACGGCAAGACCTGCGCCGCGATGGACGTGCTGGCTCCGGGCATCGGCGAGATCATCGGCGGCAGCCAGCGCGAGGAGCGCCTGGACGTGCTGGACGCGCGCATGGCGCACTTCGGCCTCGACCCCGCGCACTACGGCTGGTACCGCGATTTCCGCCGCTACGGCACCGTGCCGCACGCGGGCTTCGGCCTGGGCTTCGAGCGGCTGGTGGTTTACGTGTGCGGCCTGAGCAACATCCGCGACGCCATCCCCTACCCGCGCGCCCCGGGCCTGGCGACGTTCTGAGCCGCGCATGGGTGCCGGCTCGCTGCTGATCTTCCTGTTCCTGGGGCTGGCCGGTTCGGCGGCCCCGGCGCATTTCGGCTTCCGGGTGCTGGCGTACCGGCACCAGCTGGACCGCAAGATCCCGTTCGCGCCGGGCACCGAAGACGGCGGCTGGGGCTACAGCTGGTGGCTGATGCGCTGGAAGCACCGCGCGGCCCACGACCAGAACCTGAACTTTTTCGCCGGCATCACCGCCGGCAGCGGCTGGCTCACCCTGATCGGCGCGGCCGGCCTGTTGATCCAGATGGCACTGCAGTGAGGAATTCCGCATGAGCGACAGCGAAAACGACGGTTACGACGCCCGCGACACCACCGGCGACCAATGGTGGATCGCGGTGCTGCCGCGCATGCTGGTCTGGTCGCGCCTGCGCGTGCTGGAAAGCGGCGTGGCCGAGGTGTTCGACTGCGACGGCCGGGTCAACATCTATGAAAGCGAGGACATCGCCCGCTCGCAGCTGCTCGACGCCGATTTCCGCGAGCTCGACGGCATGGACGCCGACGACGCGGAAATGTGGGGCCTGGACCTCGAGGAAATCGAGCCGCCGCAGGCCGAGGACGACGAGTCCCTGCGCGAACTGATGATGCAGCCGCTCAAGACCCCGCTGTCGGGGAAAGACTGGTGAGCCCCGCGCTGCAGGGCCGCCACGCGCTGGTCTGCGGCGGCTCGGAGGGCATCGGCCTGGCCGCCGCGCAGGCGCTGGCCGCCATGGGCGCCGACGTCACCGTGCTGGCGCGCCGCCCCGACCGGCTGGCCGAAGTCACCGCCGCCCTGCCCCGCGTGCACGAAGGCCAGCGCCATCGGCACGTGGCCGCCGACGCGTCCGACACCCGCGGCCTGGCCGCCGCCGTTGGCGCGCTGTGCGCGAAATACCCGGTGCACCTCCTGGTGAACAACACCGCCGGCCCGCCGGGCGGCCCGGCCTACGCCGCCGCGCCCGACACCTACGAAGCCGTGTTCCGCCAGCACCTGCTGGCCAACCAGGTGCTGGTGCAGGCTGTGCTGCCGGGCATGCAGGCCGCGGGCTGGGGCCGCATCGTCAACGTCATTTCCACGTCGGTGAAGGAACCCATCGCCAACCTGGGCGTGTCCAACACCATCCGCGGCGCCGTGGCGGCCTGGGCCAAGACCCTGTCGAGCGAGCTCGGCGGTTTCGGCATCACCGTCAACAACGTGCTGCCCGGCTACACCCGCACCCAGCGCCTGGACCAGATCCTGGCCGAACGCGCCGCCGCCACCGGCAAGCCGGCCGCCGAGATCGCGCGCGGCATGCTGGCCACCGTGCCCGCGGGCCGCTTCGCCGAACCGGCCGAGGTGGCTGCCGCCATTGCCTTCCTGGCCTCTCCGGCGGCGGGCTACGTCAACGGTATCAACCTGCCCGTGGATGGCGGCCGCACCCGATCACTCTGAGGTCACCGCATGGACGCCTACGCCCGCTCTTCCGACCGCGTCCCGTTCGCCGCCCGCGTGATGGTGCTGCGCGAGGACGACGCCTGGCTGGGCGAAGTCACCGACCTGTCCGAAGGCGGCTGCGGCCTGTTCCGCCCCGCCGGCTGCAGCCTGGAAGTGGCCGAGATCGTCCGCCTGGTCTTCTTCGACGAGGCCGGCCCGGCGGTGGTGGTGCATGCCCGCGTGGCGCGGGTGGAAAGCGGTTCGCTGGGCTTCGAGTACCACGAACCGCAGTCGGTGCCGCCGGCGCGCCACTGAACCCACACGCGGTCTGCACACGCGCGGCCGCAGCCTTGAGCCATGCCCGAAGGTCCTGAAATCCGCCGCGCCGCCGACCAGTTGGCCAAGGCCGTGGTCGGCCAGCCGCTCACGTCCGCGTTCTTCGCGTTCCCGGAACTCAAGAAGTTCCAGCGCAGCCTCGTCGACCACCGCATCCGCGCCATCGAACCGCACGGCAAGGCCCTGCTCACCCACTTCGACCACGGCCTGACGCTGTACTCGCACAACCAGCTCTATGGCGTGTGGAAAGTCGCGAAGGCCGGCGAGCGCCCCGACACCACGCGCCAGCTGCGCGTGGCGCTGGAAACGGGCAAGAAGGCGATCCTGCTGTACTCGGCGTCGGAAGTGGAGATGTGGAAGACCGACGAACTGCCGCGGCATCCCTTCCTGGCCAAGCTCGGCCCCGACGTGCTGGACATGGGACTCACCGCCGACACCGTCGCCGAACGCCTGCGCGGCAAGCGCTTTGCCGGACGTTCGCTGGTGGCCCTGCTGCTCGACCAGGGCTTCCTGGCGGGCATGGGCAACTACCTGCGCTCCGAGGTGCTGTTCCTGGCGGGCATCGCGCCCAACCGCGCCCCGAAGGACCTCGGTGACGACGAGATCCAGCGCCTGGCCGCGGCGCTGCTCGACGTGCCCCGCCGCAGCTACGCCACCCGCGGCATCCGGCGCGCGGCCGGCATGAGCGCCGACTACCTCACCGACACGCCGGCGGGTTTCCGCTTCGAAGTCTTCGACCGCGAGGGCGAGCCCTGCCGGCAGTGCGGCGACGTGGTGGTGCGCCACGAACTGGGCGGCCGCCGCCTGTACTGGTGCAGGACCTGCCAGTCCTGACCCCACCGTATTGTGGGAGCGACTTCAGTCCCGACGCTGTTCGCGAAGGACATCGGGACTGAAGTCCCTCCCACAGTCGGGGCTCGGCGGGTAAGCTTGCGGGCATGGACTTGCGGCTTTCCCACCTGATCAACGGCCAGGCCCGCAGCGCGGGCGACGGCGCATGGCTCGACGTGTTCGAACCGGCCACCGGGCAGGTCTGCGGGCAGTGCCCCGACGGCACCGCCGACGACGTGGCCCAGGCCGTCGAGGCCGCACAGCGCGCCCTCCCCGCCTGGTCCGCCCTGCCCGCCGCCGACCGCGCCGCATGGATGAACCGTCTCGCCGACGCGCTCGAGGCCCGGGTGGACGATTTCGCCGCCGCCGAATCGCGCGACGTGGGCAAGCCGCTGGCGCTGGCGCGCAACCTCGACATCCCGCGCGCCGTCACCAACCTGCGCTTCTTCGCCGCGGCGGCCACCCAGTTCGCCAGCGAATCCCACGGGGCGCCGGGCATCGTCAACTACACGCTGCGCCAGCCGCTGGGCGTGGTCGGCATCATCAGCCCCTGGAACCTGCCGCTGTACCTGTTCACCTGGAAGTTCGCGCCGGCCCTGGCCGCGGGCAACTGCGTGGTCGGCAAGCCCTCGGAAGTGACGCCGGTGACGGCCTGGATGCTGGGCGAACTGGCGCGGGAGATCGGCTTCCCGGCCGGCGTGTTCAACATCGTGCAGGGCCGCGGCGCCGTGGTCGGCCAGGCGCTGGTGGACCATGCGCAGGTGAAGGCCGTCAGCTTCACCGGCAGCACGGCGGTGGGCGTGCGCATCGCCGAAAGCTGCGCCCGGTCGCTCAAGAAGACCTCGCTGGAGCTGGGCGGCAAGAACGCCACGCTGGTGTTCGCCGACGCGCCGCGCGCGAAGCTGCTCGACACCGTGGTGCGCTCGGCCTTCCTCAACTCCGGGCAGATCTGCCTGTGCGGCTCGCGGCTGCTGGTGGAACGAAAGTACTACGAAGAATTCCGCGACGCACTCGTGGCCCGCGCCCAGGCCATGGTGGTGGGCGATCCGAACGATGCCGCCACCCACCTCGGCCCGGTCGTCTCGAAGGTGCACTTCGACAAGGTGATGGCCTGCATCGAACTGGCGCGCGCCGAAGGCGGCCGCGTGCTGTGCGGCGGCGAAGCGGTGCAGCCCGAAGGCCGCTGCCGCGACGGCTGGTTCATCGCGCCCACCGTGATCGAAGGCCTGGGCCCGTCCTGCCGCACCAACACCGAGGAAATCTTCGGGCCGGTGGTCACGCTGCAGGCCTTCGACACCGACGAAGAGGCGCTGGCGCTGGCCAACGCCACGCCCTACGGCCTGTCGGCCAGCGTGTGGACGTCCGACCTCAGCCGCGCCCACCGCCTGGCCGAACGCATCGAAGCCGGCGTGGTGTGGGTGAATACATGGATGAACCGCGACCTGCGCACGCCCTTCGGCGGCGTGAAGCAGTCGGGCCTGGGACGAGAAGGCGGCTGGGAAGCCCTGCGCTTCTTCACCGAAGCCAAGAACGTCACCATCGACCTGGGATAAGGCATGCCCCTGAAGAAGTTGCTGGACCGGAACAAGGCCTGGGCCGACGCCATGCGCGTCGAGGACCCGCAGTTCTTCCGCCGGCTGTCGCAGCAGCAGGCGCCCAAGTACCTGTGGATCGGCTGCTCGGACTCGCGCGTGCCGGCCAACCAGATCACCGGCCTGCAGCCTGGCGAAGTGTTCGTGCACCGCAACGTCGCCAACGTGGTGGTGCATACCGACCTCAACGCGCTGAGCACCATCCAGTTCGCGGTGGACGTGCTGAAGGTGGAACACATCCTGGTGGTGGGCCACTACGGCTGCGGCGGCGTGCATGCCGCGCTGACGGGCGCGCGCGTCGGCCTGGCCGACAACTGGCTGCGCCACGTCGGCGACGTCTCGAACAAGCACGCGGCGCTGATCGCCGAGCTCGACCTGGAATCGCTGCGCCACGCGCGCCTGTGCGAACTGAACGTGGTCGAACAGGTGGTCAACGTCTGCCAGACCACCATCGTCCAGGACGCCTGGGCGCGCGGGCAGCCGGTGAGCGTGCACGGCTGGGTCTATTCCCTGCTCGACGGCCGCGTGCGCGAGCTGGGCATGGGCGTGGATTCACTCGAAGGGCTTCCGGCCGCCTACCAAATGGCCATGGACACCATCCGCCAGAGCGGGCAGGCACTCAAATGAGCGAAATCATCCAGACCGCCACCGCGCCGCACCCGGTCGGCCGTTACCCGCACGCGCGCCGCGTCGGCCAGCTGCTGTTCCTGAGCGGCATCGGCCCGCGCACGCCGGGCAGCAACGCCATCCCCGGCAACGTCTACAACGCCGCCGGCCGTTTGATCGACTACGACATCATCACCCAGTGCCATTCGGTGTTCGGCAACGTGCGCGCCGTGCTCGAGGCCAGCCACTGCCGCTGGGAGTGGCTGGTGGACGTGACGGTGTACCTCACCGACATGTCGCGCGACTTCAACGCCTACAACGGCGTGTGGGCCGAGTACTTCCCCGACATCAAGAAGGCGCCCTGCCGCACCACGCTGGGCATCACCGCCCTGCCCACGCCGATCGCGATCGAGCTCAAGTGCGTGGCCGCCTTCCCGGAGAACCACCGATGAGCCTGGTGCCCGCCTTCAACCTGCAGGCCTGGGTGGAAGAACACCGCCACCTGCTCAAGCCGCCGGTCGGCAACAAGTGCATCGTCGACGGCGACTTCATCGTGATGATCGTCGGCGGCCCGAACGCGCGCACCGACTACCACTTCGAGGAAGGCCCGGAATTCTTCTACCAGCTCGAGGGCGAGATGGTGCTGAAGATCCAGGAAGACGGAAAAGCCCGCGACATCCCGATCAAGGCCGGCGAGATGTTCTACCTGCCGCCGCGCGTGCCGCACTCGCCCCAGCGCAGCGCCGGCGGCGTGGGCCTGGTGATCGAGCGCAAGCGCCTGCCGCACGAGCTGGACGGGCTGATGTGGTTCTGCGGGCAGTGCAACCACAAGCTGTACGAGGAATTCTTCGCCCTGGAGAACATCGAGACCCAGTTCGGCGCGGTGTTCGAGCGCTTCTACCGGTCCATCGAGCGCCGCACCTGCGGCAGCTGCGGCCACCTCAACGCCGCACCCGCCCGCTACGAAAAAGAGTCCTGACCCGTGCCCATCGCCACCGACCTGCTCACCGCCAATCTGCTTTCCCCGGTGGTCCTGGCCTTCGTGCTGGGGCTGCTGGCCCGCAGCGTGCGCAGCGACCTGGAGGTGCCAGCGGCCATCCAGGCCTACCTCTCCATCTTCCTGCTGCTGGCGATCGGCCTGAAGGGCGGCGTGGCCCTGCGCCAGGACGCGCCCGACAACCTGGCCGTGATGCTGCTGGTCACCGTGGGCGCGGGCGTGGCCACCGCCGCCAGCGCCTACCTGGTGGCCCGCACCTGGCTGCGCGACGACGCCCTGCAGGCGGGTGCGCTGGCCGCGCACTACGGCTCGGTGTCGGCGGTCACCTTCATCGCCGCCCAGCAGTTCACCGAACGCTCGGGCCTGAGCTCGGAGCCGGTGCTGGTGGCGCTGCTGGTGGCGCTGGAGATTCCGGCCATCCTGATCGGCATCGGCCTGGCGCGCGGCGGCGGCAAGCCCAGCTGGCACCAGGTGCGGGAAGTGCTGACCGGGCGCACCGCGATCCTGCTGCTCGGCGGCATGGCCATCGGCGCGATCGCCGGCAAGCAGGGCGTGAAGGCCGTGGACGCCATGTACGTGCAGCTGTTCCAGGGCATGCTGATGCTGTTCATGCTCGACATGGGCATGGTGGCCGCCGGGCAGCTGCGGCAGCTGCGGAAGGGGGCGCTGCGCCTGGTCGTGTTCGGCACCGTGCTGCCGCTGCTGCACGGGCTGGCGGGTGCCTGGATCGGACTGGCCATGGGCCTGAGCCCCTCGGGCGCCACGGTGTTCGCCACCATGACCGCCAGCGCGTCCTACATCGCCGCGCCGGCCTCGGTGCGGGCGTCGCTGCCGGGCGCCGACGCCGGCCGCTGCGTCACGGCCGCCCTGGGCATCACCTTCCCGTTCAACCTCGCCATCGGCATTCCCACCTACGCCGCCTTCGCCAGCTGGCTGGCGGCCCGGGCGGCCGGCTAGGCGGCTGCGGGTAGACTGCACACATGCTCAAGATCGACACCCACGCCCACTACCTGCCCCGCACCTGGCCCAACCTGGCCGAGAAGTACGGCGACCCGCGCTTCCCGGTGATCCACCACGAGGACGGGCGCGCGCGCATCTACAAGGACGGCAAGTTCTTCCGCGAGATCTGGTCCAAGACCTGGGACCCGGCCGAGCGCATCGCCGACTACGACCGCTTCGGCGTGCAGGTGCAGGTGCTCAGCACGGTGCCGGTGATGTTCAGCTACTGGGCCAAGCCCCAGCACGCGCTGGAGCTGCACCAGTCGCTCAACGACCACATGGCCGAGGCCTGCCGCGACCACCGCCGCCACTGCGCCGGCATCGGCACGGTGCCGATGCAGTCGCCGCGGCTGGCGGTGCAGGAACTCGAGCGCTGCATGGAACAGCTCAACCTGCAGGGCGTGCAGATCGGCTCGCACATCGGCGACTGGAACCTGGACGCGCCCGAGCTGCTGCCCTTCTTCGAAGCGGCGCAGGATTTGGGCGCCGCCATCCTGGTGCACCCCTGGGACATGATGGGCAGCGAATCCATGCCCAAGTACTGGATGCCCTGGCTGGTGGGCATGCCGGCCGAACAGTCGCGCGCGGCCTGCGCGCTGATCTTCGGCGGCGTGCTGGAAAAATTCCCGCGCCTGAAGGTGTGCCTGGCCCACGGCGGCGGCAGCTTCCCCTACACCATCGGCCGCATCGAACACGGCTTCAACATGCGCCCCGACCTGGTGGCCACCGACAACCCGCACAACCCGCGCAGCTACCTGCCGCGCCTGTACTTCGATTCCTGGGTGGCCGACGACCGCGCCCTGCGCTACCTGCTCGACACCGTGGGCGTGCCGCGCGTGATGATGGGCACCGACTATCCCTTCCCGCTGGGCGAACAGGTGCCGGGCGCCGGCATCGCCGCCCTCGGGCTCAGCGAGGCCGAACAGGCCCGGCTCTACCACGGCACCGCGCTGGAATGGCTCGGCCTGCCGGCATCGAGGTTCGAATGACCGCTTTCGACCTGGACACCGCCCCCGAGGCGCTGGACGCGGCCGACCCGCTGCGCGGGTTCCGCAGCCGCTTCCACATCCCGCGCCATGACGGTGCGGAACAGGCCTATTTCTGCGGCAACTCGCTCGGCCTGCAGCCCACCGGCGTGCGCGCCGCGCTGCTGCAGGAGCTCGACGACTGGGCGGCGCTGGGCGTGGAGGCCCACTTCCGCGGCAAGCATCCCTGGATGCCCTACCACGAGGGCGTGCGCGACGCGCTGGCCAGCGTGGTCGGCGCCAAGCCGGTGGAAGTGGTGGCGATGAACTCGCTCACCGCCAACCTGCACCTGCTGATGGTGAGCTTCTACCGCCCCACCGCCGAGCGCCCGGCCATCCTGATCGAATCCGGCGCCTTCCCGTCCGACCGCCACGCGGTGGCCTCGCAGGTCCGCTTCCACGGCTTCAACCCCGACACCGACGTGATCGAACTGGCGCCGGACGAAGCCGGCGGCACCATCTCCATGCAGGCGATCGAACGCACGCTGGCCGAACACGGCCACCGCATCGCCCTGGTGCTGTGGCCGGGCGTGCAGTACCGCACCGGCCAGGCCTTCGACCTGCGCGAGATCTCGCGGCTGGCGCATGCGCGCGGCTGCACGGTGGGCTTCGACCTGGCGCATGCCGCCGGCAACCTGCCGCTGCAGCTGCACGACAGCGGCGCCGACTTCGCCGCGTGGTGCAGCTACAAGTACCTCAACTCCGGCCCGGGCGCCGTGGCCGGCGCCTTCGTGCACGAGCGCCACGCGCGCAGCGATGTGCCGCGCTTCGCCGGCTGGTGGGGCCACGATGCCGCCACCCGCTTCCGCATGGGCCCCGAGTTCGTGCCCTCGCCCGGCGCCGACGGCTGGCAGCTGAGCAACCCGCCGATCCTGGCGCTGGCGCCGCTGCGGGTGTCGCTGGACCTGTTCGCCGAAGCCGGCATGGACCGGCTGCGCGCGAAGTCCGAACGCCTCACCGGCTATCTCGAAGCGCTGATCCGGCGCGACTGCGCCGACGTGCTGGAAGTGGTGACGCCGGCCGAACCCGCGCGCCGCGGCTTCCAGCTGTCGCTGCGCGTGGCCGGCGGCCGCGAGCGTGGACGCGCCCTGTTCGACTTCCTGGCGGCCCGCGGCATCATCGGCGACTGGCGCGAGCCCGACGTCATCCGCATCTCGCCGGTGCCGCTGTACAACAGCCATGCCGACGTCCGCCGCTTCGCCGCCGCCGTGGTGCTGTGGCGCGAGGGCGGCGGCTAGCCATGGACCTGCCCGGCCTGCGCCGCGACTCCTTCACGCTGCTGCGCGAGGAAATGCGCTGGCGGGTCGCGGTGGTGCTGTCGTCGCTGATTTCGGTGCTGATGGTGGTGCTGGGCAGCATCAACACGCACCTGGGCATCGCCGACAATGCGGTGCTTGCGTGGATCGTGCTCGTCATCGCCCTGGCCTGCCTGCTGGGCCTGGTCAAGCTGCCCAAGCACCAGGGCGGCACGCTGTTCTTCGTCACCATCGCCCTGCTGCTGGTGGGCGTGATGGCCTACGGCAGTTACTTCGGCCGCAGCATGCAGCACTGGGCCTACATCTTCCCGCCGGTGCTGGTGTTCCTGCTGCGCGCGGGGCCGGCGCTGGCGGCCATGGTGGCGTACGGCGTCTATGCCTCGCTGATGGTCGCGCCCCTGGTCGAGCCCATCGCCGTGGTGCGCTTCGCCAGCGCCTACGGGCTTCTGGTCTGCTTCATGTACACCTATGCCCTGCTGCAGGAGCAGGCGGCGGTGATGCTGCGCTACCACTCCGACCACGACGCGCTGAGCAACTGCCTCAACCGCCGCACCTTCAACGAAGCGATGGAGCAGCTGGCCGGCAGCCGCTCCAGCGCGCAGTCGTGCACCTTCCTGCTGATCGACATCGACCACTTCAAGGCCATCAACGACCGCCACGGCCACCTGGTGGGCGACCGCATCATCACCCAGGTGGCGGCCGAGCTGGGCCGCGTGCTGGACCCCGGCACGCCGCTGTTCCGCTACGGCGGCGAAGAGTTCGCGGTGATGCTGGCCGACGCCGGCCCCGACGCCGGCGCGCACCTGGCCGAGCGCCTGCGCGATGCGGTGGCCCGGGGCGATTTCCAGGGCGTCGACGTCACCGTCAGCATTGGCGTGGCCCACTGGCACCGCAGCGGCGACACGGTGTCGGTGGCGGTGGACCAGGCCGACCAGGCCCTGTACGTCGCCAAGGGCGCCGGCCGAAACTGCATTTCCCTTTTCCCGGCTGCGCCGAGCGCGGCCTCCTGAAACACAAGGCCCTTCGTGAATCCTTCCCCTGATCGCAAGCTCACCCTGGTCGGCGCCGGCCTGGCCGGCGCCCTGCTGGCCACCCTGCTGGCGCGCCGCGGCTGGTCGGTGGACGTCTACGAAAAGCGCCCCGACCCGCGCACGAAAGGCTACGAAGGCGGCCGCTCGATCAACCTGGCGCTGGCCGAACGCGGCCTGGACGCGCTGCGCCGCGCCGGCCTGCAGGACGTGGTGATGGCGCAGGCGGTGATGATGCGCGGGCGCATGGTGCACCCGCAGGACGGCGGCGAGCCGAGCCTGCAGCGCTACGGCCTGGACGACAGCGAAGTGATCTGGTCGGTGCACCGCGGCCGCCTCAACATCGCGCTGCTCGATGCCGCCGAGGCTGCGGGCGCGCGCATCCACTTCAGCCAGCGCCTGGACGGCGTGGACTTCGGCCGGCGCGTGGCGCATTTCGTCAACGACCACGACCGCACCGCGCGCGAGCAGCCGTTCGAGGCGCTGCTGGGCTCGGACGGCGCCGGCTCGGGCCTGCGCGAGGCCATGCGCCCGCACGTGGCGCTGGACGAATCGTTCGAGCCGCTGGGCCATGGCTACAAGGAGCTCGAGATCCCGCCCGCGGCCGACGGCGGCTTCCGCATCGAGCCCAACGCCCTGCATATCTGGCCGCGCGGCGGCTACATGTGCATCGCCCTGCCCAATACCGAACAGACCTTCACCGTCACGCTGTTCCTGCCCATGCAGGGCGAGCCCAGCTTCCACACCCTGCCCGACCTGGCCGCGGCGCGCGCCTTCTTCGAGCGCGACTTCGCCGACGCGCTGCCGCTGGTGCCCGAGTTCGACGCCGACTGGACCAACAACCCGGTCAGCGGCCTGGGCACCCTGCACCTCCAGCGCTGGCGCCTTGATGGCCGCGCGGTGTTGCTGGGCGACGCTGCGCACGCGATGGTGCCCTTCCACGGCCAGGGCATGAACTGCGCGTTCGAGGACTGCCTGGCGCTGGACCGCCACATCGCCTCGGCCGCCGATTTCGAAACCGCCTTCGCCGGCTTCGAGGCCGAGCGCCGGCCCAACGCCGAGGCCATCCAGGCCATGGCGCTGGAGAACTACGTCGAGATGCGCGACCGCGTGGACGACCCCGACTACCTGCTGCAGCGCGCGCTGGAACAGGTGCTGGCCAAGCGCCACCCCGGCCACTTCGTGCCGCGCTATTCGATGGTGAGCTTCACCTGCATTCCGTATGCCACCGCCCTGGAGCGCGGGAAGCTGCAGCGCGCGATCCTGGTGGAGGCCACGCGCGGCTGCGCCACGCTCGACGACGTGGACCTGGCCGCCGCCGACGCCCTGGTGCGCGAGCGCCTGCCGCCGCTGCCGGCGAACGCGGCGTGACCCGCCGCCGCAGGGCCTGAAGCCATGGCCGCCAGCTTCCTCTGGTACGACCTGGAAACCTTCGGCCGCGACCCGCGCCGCACGCGCATCGCCCAGTTCGCCGCCATCCGCACCGACGCCGACCTCAACCCGGTGGGCGAGCCCATCAGCCTGTTCTGCCGGCCCGCCGACGACCTGCTGCCCTCGCCCGTCGCCACGCTGATCACCGGCATCACGCCCCAGCGCGCGCTGGCCGAGGGCCTGCCCGAGGCCGAGTTCATGGCGCGCCTGGCCGACGAGTTCATGCAGCCGATGACCTGCGCGGTGGGCTACAACTCGATCCGCTTCGACGACGAGTTCGTGCGCTTCGGCCTGTACCGCAATTTCCACGACGCCTACGAGCGCGAATGGCGCAACGGCAACTCGCGCTGGGACCTGCTGGACGTGCTGCGGCTGGCCGAAGCCCTGCGCCCCGAAGGCCTGGAATGGCCCAGGCGCGAAGACGGCGCGCCCAGCTTCAAGCTCGAACACCTGGCCGCCGCCAACGGCGTGCGCGAAGGCGACGCCCACGAGGCGCTGAGCGACGTGCGCGCGCTGATCGGCCTGGCCCGCCGCTTCAAGGCCGCCCAGCCCAGGCTGTGGGACTACGCCTTCGAACTGCGCGGCAAGCGCAAGGTGGCCGCGCTGATGGACGTGGCGAACATGACGCCGCTGCTGCACATCTCGTCGCGCTACCCGGCCAGCCGGCACTGCGCGGCGCTGGTGGCGCCGATCGCCATCCACCCGAAGATCGATTCGCGCGTGATCGTCTGCGGCCTGGACGAAGACCCGGCCGCCCTGCTCGCGCTGTCCCCCGGGGACATCGCCGACCGCCTGTACACGCCCGCCGCCGACCTGCCCGAAGGCGAGCAGCGCATCCCGCTCAAGGAAGTGCACACCAACAAGTGCCCGATCCTGCTGCCGCTGTCGCACCTGCGCGAGGCCGACTTCGCGCGCCTGGGCATTGACCGCGACGCCTGCCTGGCCCGGGCCGAACGGCTGCGCACCGCGCCGGGACTGGCCGAGAAAGTGCGGCGCGTGTTCGCCGCCGAACGGGCGCGCGAACCGGCCGATGCCGATGCGGCGCTGTACGACGGTTTCCCGTCCGACGCGGACAAGCGCCTGTTCCCGCGCGTGCGCAGCGCGGCGCTGGCCGACCTGGCCGACATCGGCCCGCGCTTCGACGACCCGCGCTTCGCCGAGCTGCTGTTCCGCTACCGCGCCCGCAACTGGCCCGCCAGCCTCGACGCCGCCGACCAGCAGCGCTGGGACGACTACCGCCGGCGCCGCCTGGGCAGCGACAGCGGCCTGTCCGAGTACGATTTCACGAGCTATTACGCCGAAATCGCCACACTGCGCAGTGAAACCGAGGCCGGCCCCAAACAGGCCTGGCTGGACGCCCTGGACGCCTGGGGCCACGACCTGGAACGGCAGCTGGCATGAGCACCTACTTCAGCGAAAAGACCTACAAGTTCCTGCGCGCCCTGGGCCGCAACAACTCGCGCGAGTGGTTCGCCGAGCACAAGGCCGAGTACGAAACCCACCTGCGCCAGCCCTTCCTGAAGCTGATCACCGACCTGCAGCCCGACATCGCGGCCATCAGCCTGCACTACCGGGCCGACCCGAAGCAGGTGGGCGGCTCGCTGTTCCGCATCCACCGCGACACGCGCTTCTCGAACGACAAGACGCCGTACAAGACCTGGTCGGGCGCGCGCTTCTTCCACGAGCGCAGCAAGACCGTGCCGGCGCCGTCGTTCTACCTGCACCTGCAGCCGGGCAACTGCTTCATCGGCGCCGGCCTGTGGCACCCCGAGCCCGAGACCCAGCGCCGCATCCGCAACTTCATGGTGGACAACCCCAGCGGCTGGAAGGCCGCCACGCGCTCGCCGGCGTTCAAGCGCAAGTTCGAGCTCACCGGCGAAGCGCTGGTGCGGCCGCCGCGCGGCTACCCCGCCGACCACGAGCTGATCGACGACCTCAAGCGCAAGGACTTCGTCTGTGGCGCGGGGCTGGACGACGACGTGGTGCTGGGCCCGAAGCTGCGCCAGGCCGTGGCTGCCGGATTCGCCGGCATGGCGCCCATGGTGGACTACCTCTGCGCGGCCCTCGATCTGGAGTTCTGATCACCGGGATCGTGCCCGGCGAGCGGCGCACCGGCGCACGGCCGTTGAATTACCGAATTACAATGCCAACTCCCATACCCGCGCCGGGGCGCACCGTGTCAGACGTCCTGTCCATCGGCTGCAAAAACCATTCGTGGTGGTCGCTGCGCCCCGGCTTGCGCGAGCACCGGGACGCTTCGGGCTATGCGGTCATCGACGGACGGTATCGTTGAGCCTGCCGCGTTTCCCCGACGCTCGCGTGCTCGCGCAGGGTGCCAACCGGATCTGCGTGCGCGATCCGGATTCGGACGCGCATTGCCTCAAGTACGAGCTGCCGCCGGCGATGCGCGCCCGCGGGAGCCTGCGCCAGCGCCTGCGCCGCTGGCTCGCGCAGCACTTTCCCGCGTTCGGCGAAAACAGCGCCGAACTGCGCGCCTGGCAATGGCTGTCTGCGCGCCTGGGCGACTCGACGGATCGATTCGTCGCGCCCTGCATCGGCATCGTGCACACGCCTCTGGGCCCGGCCCTGCACTGCGCGCTGGTCCACGACGCGCGCGGCGCGCCCGCGCGCAGCCTGCATGCGCACCTGTTCGAATCCACGCCATACCAGCCCGAGCAGCTGTGCGCTGCGGTCGATGCCTTCGAAGCGTGGCTGCTGCAGCATGGCATCCCCTTGTTCGATCTCAACAGCGGCAACTTCGTCGTGATCGACGAGCCCGCACGCGTGTGCGCGCCCAGGCTGGTATGCGTCGACGTGAAGTCCATCCTGGAGGACCGCGAGTTGCTGTCGGTGTCGCGCTGGGTGCCGTTGCTGCGGGCACGGAAAGTGCAGCGCCGTGCTGAACGCCTGCGCTTCCGGATCCGGGAGCGGCTGGGGTCCACGTCGTGCTGAGCGGCGCTTCCCGCGCGGGCTTTTGCTGCAGTGCAAAATCCCCTGTGATGGCGCACCGCAGCATCGAAATGTGTTGACCATCACGTTTTTCCCCGTAGTCTGAACCACCATACGCCGGCGCATTGGAGTGCCGGCTTTTTGTTGGACGGGGCTACGCAAGGACGGGGACACCGCGCCAAAGCATCGAATTCCTGGGGAGGGAAACGTGCGATATCTACTCTTGGTTGCCCTGGCAGCCGTCTCAAGCGTGTGCAGCGCCAACACCGGCGTGGCCTTCGTGCACGGCACCGGCAAGCAGACCGACGCCACCGCGGACTACTGGAAGCCCGAGTTCGTGAACAACGTCCGCGGCGGCCTGGTGGACCCGAACAACTACGTGGTCATCAACTGCGACTTCACCCAGTACATGTGGACCAGCGGCGCCGCCGGCTGCCTGGCGGGCCAGCTCACCACGTTCATGAACAACCGCGGCATCACCCGGCTGATCGTGATCACGCACAGCAACGGCGGCAACGTCATGCGCTGGATCCTGTCCAACCCGACCTGGGACAGCCGCTACCCGAACATCATTGCCAAGACCGTGCGCGTGAACGCGCTGGCGCCCTCGTCGGCCGGTACGCCGCTGGCGAACGCCGTGATCGCGGGCAATGTGTTCGAGACCTCGCTGGGCTGGATTGTCGGCCAGCGCAACGACGCCGTGCGCCAGCAGCAGACCAGCTGGATGGCCAGCTACAACGCCAACTGGCTGCACGGCACCGCCGGCCGCCCGGCCCTGCCCAAGCTGTTCCGCACCGTGGTGGGCACCGACGTGGATTCGGCCATCTGGGACGGCGACAGCTACTGCGGTGGCTACATCGAGAACGTCGGGCTGGAGACCACGCAGCTGTGGCTGAACTCGTGCTCGGACGGCTTCCTTGAGTGCTCCAGCCAGTCGGCTGCGGGCAGCGTGTGGTTCCAGGACAAGGCGCGCATGGCCGACAGCGAACCGCTGTCGCACAACCAGAGCCGCCGGGCCTGCTTCGGCCTCGATTCCATCCTGCGCACCGACATGAGGTCCTGAGCCATGAAGAAGAGCCTCCTGTTTTGCCTGATGTCCCTCGCCTTCTCCGCCCAGGCCGGCACGCTGCTGCCGGCCGGCGCCGCCGACCAGTCGCCCACGCGCCTGCAGTCCGCACCGCTGCCCGCGGGTGAGTTCGAACGCCAGCCGGTGTCCTTCGCCTGGGCGCTCGACCCGCAGGCCGGGCTGGAAACGCCCGCCCCGTTCGTGGCCGAGAGCCGCGAGTTCTGGGCCGTGGCCGAAGCCAGCGAGCTGCAGGCCGGCCTGGCCATCGACACCACCGCCGCCGGCGCCGTGATCCGCATCAGCCCGGCCGAGGGTGGCCGCGCGGTGGACCCCGAGCGCGTGCGCATGCTCAGGAACGGCCAACTGATCGCCGAGCCGCAGACCTTCCAGCGCAAGACCAATGCCGCGCAGCTCAAGGCCGCGGGCATGGACGTGCCGGACGGTTCGGCCGTGGTGCAGCTGGCCAAGGAGCAAGGCCAGGGACGCTTCCAGATCCAGCTGGCGGACGCCAAGGGCCGCTACCTGGTGCACGTGTTCGAGCCTGACAGCCCGTTCGTGTTCAAGGCGCAGGCCGACCGCCGCAGCGTGCTGGCCGGCGACACCCTCGAGGTGGCGGCGGCGATGCAGCGCGGTGAGACCAAACTCGCCATGGCCGGCAACCAGGTGGCCGGCGTGCTGGTGTCGCCCTCGGGCCGCAGCTACGACCTGGCCTTCGTCGGCGGCAAGGCCCGCCTGCAGGTGCCCCAGGACGCCGGCAACGAGCCGGGCCTGTGGGAAGTGCAGCTTTCGGCCGGCACCTTCGCCGACGGCGCCAGCGTGCAGCGCGACGCCAGCACCGCGGTGGAAGTGACGCGTCCGACGGCGAAGCTGGGCGGCGGCTACGGCTTCAATGCGGCAGCGGTGCGCTTCGACCTGCCGGTGCAGGTGGCGGCCCCGGGCCGCTACGAACTGCGCGGCACGCTGTACGCCACCGGCCCCGACGGCGTCAGCCGCCCGGTGTCGCAGGCGCACATGGCCAACTGGCTGGAGCCGGGCAAGCGGCAGCTGGCGCTTTCGTTCGGCCGCGTGAACGTGCCGATGGGCTACGGCGCGCCGTATGAACTGCGCTTCCTGGAGCTCAAGGACCAGACCCGCATGGGCACGCTGGACACGCGTGAACTGGCCCTGCGCGAAGGCAGGGCGCCGCGACGTGGCGTGGCACCGCGCCAGCGCTAGTTCCGGCCGCCGGGCAAACCGGCGATGATGACGGCCGGGCCTTCGGGTCCGGCCGTTTTCTTTTGGACACGCCACGGAATGGACGCCAGCCTCCGGCGCTTCTCGGTTTTTTACTTCTTCTACTTCGCCGCGCTGGGCGCCTACACGCCCTACGTCGGGCGCTGGGTGGACGGCCTGGGCCACAGCGGCTACGTGGTCGGCGCAATGCTGGGCCTGTGGTACGGCAGCCGCATCGTGTCGCCGCCGGTATGGGCGGCGCTGTCGGGGCGCAGCGCAAAGCCGGGCCACTGGTTCGTCGCGGGCTGTGCGCTGACCCTGGTTTGTTTCGCCGGATTCCTGTTCACGCAGTCGGCCTGGGCGCTGCTGGGCGTGATGGCGGCCTTCGGCCTGTTCTACAACGCGGTGATGCCGCAGTTCGAAGCAATGACGCTGACGGCGCTTGGCCCGCGCACCGATCTTTACGGGCGCCTCCGGGTGTGGGGTTCGATCGGGTTCCTGATCGTGGCGTCCACCTACGGCGCGCTGATGGACCACTTCGGCGACCGCGCTTTCCCGTGGCTCACCCTGCCCCTGTTCGCGGCGATGCTGCTGGCCGCGTGGCCGCACCGCCACGATACGCCGCCCGCGCACGTGGACACGGTCGAGGACGCGGGGCATTTGTGGAAGCGCCCCGGCGTGCGCCGCTTCCTGCTGATGGCGCTGCTGATGCAGATCGGCTTCGGGCCGTTCTACGTGTTCTACACGCTGCACCTGCAGGCGGCCGGGCATTCGGGCGCGGCCATCGGGATGCTGTGGGCGGTGGGCGTGCTGATCGAGATCGCGATGTTCTGGCAGGCGCCGAAACTCATCGCGCGCTTCGGCGCCAGCCGCCTGATCATGGTGTGCATGGGCGTAACCGTGGTGCGCTGGACGGTGACCGCACTGTTCGCGCACTCGCTGCCGGTGATGGTGCTGGCCGCCAGCACCCACGCGCTGAGCTTCGCGGTCTTCCACGCCTGCTGCATGCGGCTGATGTCGGAGTTCTTCCCGGGCAAGCGAGCGGCCGCCGGCCAAAGCCTGCTGTACGGCTTCAGCTCGGGCGTGGGCGGCGTGCTGGGCGCGGGCATGGCGGCGCTCGCGTGGGAGAGTGCGGGCGGTGGGCGGCTGGCCTTCCTGCTGTGCGCGGCCGTGACGGGCGTGGCGTGGATGGTTTATGCGATGCGGCGCAAGACGCCCCCGCAGCCCGTGTGATGTCCAGGCATGATCGGCTTGCCCAAGCCAGTTAACGTGAGACGGAGTGGATACGCATGATTCGATTCCTGGCAGGTGCATCACTGGCGCTGCTCTCGGCGGATTGCCTGGCCGTTGACAGCACGTTTCACATTCCAGATAGCGGCGTGTCGGTGACCTACTCCCACGCCATGGCGCCCTCGGAGTTTTCCGGCGATGCCAAGGCAAGTTCGTTCCTGTACCTGGCCACGATCCATGAGAAGGGCGACGACAAGCAGTGGACACGCGTCGGAATTTTGGCGGTCGCAACGCCGGGGGCAAGCGCCGAGGACTGCAAGCGCACGCAGTTTGACGGCGATTTCGAATCCGATGCCAAGGTCGATCGCAGCTCGATAGCCACGCGCATCCTGCCGGACCGAATCCAGGTGGACTACCTCCAGACCGGCGAACTGAACGGAGCACCGGTGAAATCAACGCACTCCGCGGCGATCATCTACCGGGAAGGCTACTGCGTGATGGCCTACCTCGCCCGCTTTCCCAACCGCGACGAAGACCGGGCCGTCATGGACCGCATCGCCGCCAGCATTCGCGTGACGAAGTCGGAGTGAAGTGACTGGCGAAGGACCAGGCAAGCCGACCACGCCGGGTTGGCCAATGTGGTCCATCAGGCTTTACCCAGCGCCTGCGACAGCACCGCCCAAAGGGCCGCACCGGCGATGACGGCCGGCACCAGCATCCGTGCCTTGGAGACGAACAACAGGGCCAGCACGATGGCGAACAGGGCCAGCGACTCCAGGCCCACCACGCTCACGCGCAGCAGCGCCACCGTGGTGCCGGCGATCAGGCCGACCACGGCGGCCGTGACGCCGTCCAGAAAGCTCCGGATGCGCGGCTGGTGGATCAGCCGCTCCAGCGGGTCGTGCGCCAGCAGCGTCATCGCGAACGCCGGCAGGAAGACGCCGACGGTCATCGCCACCGCGCCCCAAGGGCCGCCGCCGAGATAGCCCACGAAGGTGGAGAAGATGATCAGCGGCGCCGGCAACAGGCCCGACAGGGCCACGCCATCCAGGAACTGCGCATTGCTCATCCACGCGCCCTGGGTCACGGCGTCGCGCTGCAGGAACGGGATTGCCGTGTAGGCGCCGCCGAACGTCAGCAGGCCCGCCTTCAGCCCCGCCCAGAACAGCACCAGCACCGGCACCGCGGCGGACGCCGTCGCCCCGGCCGTGGCGCCGCCGAGACTCAGTGCGTCCAGCCCGGCGAATCCCTGCTCGCGGAACACGAGCGCGGCTATGCCCGCGACGGCCAGCCCGAGCAAACCCCCGGCAGCCATGCCGAAACCACGCAGCGCGATCACGTGCACCAGTCCGCCCACCGCCAGGATCACGCCGAAATGCACGCCGGCCAGCTGCGCCAATCCCGCGACGATGGCGATGGCCCACAGCCAGCGGCTGGTGACCACGTGGCCGCCGATGCGGAACACCGCGCGCACGATCAGCGCCGCCACGGCCACCTGCACCGCGGCGAAAACGGCCAACAGGCCGTCGGTTTGCAGCCCGAACCGCACGTAGGCCCAGGACAGCGCGAACATCAGCACGAACCCGGGCAGCATGAAGCCCAGGCCCGCGAGGAAGCCGCCCCAGCGGCCGCGCGAGAGCATGCCGAAGTAGACGCACATTTCGTGCGCCTCGGGCCCCGGCAGCACCTGGTAGAGCGCCAGAACGCGATTGAACTGCTCGCTGCTGATCCAGCGTTCCCGATCCACCAGCTCGTGGCGCAGCATGGCGATCTGCACGACCGGGCCGCCCCAGGCCAGCGCGCCAAAGCGCAGGAAGCGCAGGAACAGACGCAGCAGCGACTCACGCGGCACCGCATATTCCGGCGGGCCTACTTCGTCCCCGGGCAGTTCTGCTGCTTCCATGCTGCCCATCCAGCCTCCGGATTGGCTTGGTCTCCTGCGGATTGTCCTTCAGTTGAGCGAGAACTTACGAGTACCTGCTCGCATCACGCCGTCGAGCCAATGCGCGCGAATGGCGCGACCGCTATCCTCCATGGGAGGGGCCCTCGGCCCGGAAAGGAGTGGACATGCTCTGGCTGGTCACGAAATTCGCCATCACCGCCGCCGTCATCGTGCTGGTGTCGGAGGTGGCCAAGCGCAGCGACAAGGCCGGCGCGCTCATCGCCGCGCTGCCGCTGGTGACCCTGCTGGCGCTGATCTGGCTGCACGTCGAAGGCCAGCCGCAGCAGAAGGTGGCCAACCACGCCTGGTACACGTTCTGGTACGTGCTGCCGACGCTGCCGATGTTCCTGGCCTTCCCTTTCCTGCTGCCGCGCATCGGGTTCTGGCCGAGCCTGCTGGCCAGTGCGGTCATCACGGTGGTTTCCTTCGGGGCCTTCGCGGTGGTGCTGCGCCGTTTCGGAATCGATCTGCTCTGACGTCGGCCCCGCCTTGCCGGGCGCATTGCCGCGCCAAGTCATTGATTGCCTGAAGGCTAGGTCATTCGCCTTATGGCCCCGGCGGGGTCGCGTGCCGAAACTCGGGTCACCACCCCACCCGAGGAATTCCCCGTGCGCCAGATACTCGTCTACGACCTGCCGACCCGCCTGTTCCACTGGCTGTTCGCCGGCTTCTTCATCGCCGCCTTCGCCATTTCCAACCTGGTGGACGACGACTCGGCCCGGTTCTCGCTGCACATGCTGGCCGGCCTGGGCATGGTGTTCGTGGTGCTGCTGCGGCTGGCCTGGTCGGCGGTGGGCACCCGCCATGCGCGGCTGGGCGACCTGAACCTGAATCCGATGCACCTGCTGGCCTACTTCAAGGGCATGGTCTCCGGCGGCAGCGCGCGCCGGCTTGGGCACAACCCCGCTTCGAGCTGGGCCGCGGTGGCCATGGTCGTCCTGGCGCTGGGCCTGGGCACCACGGGCTGGCTGATGGCCACCGGCGGCGAGAACGACGCCATCAAGGAAGTGCATGAGCTGATGGCCAATGCCTTCCTGGTGGTGGTGCTGCTGCACGTGGCCGGCGTGGCCGCCCATGTGCTGCGGCATCGCGACGGGCTGCAGGCCACCATGGTCACGGGCAGGAAGCAGGCCATCGCCAGCGAGGAGGCGCCGGTGCGCTCGATGCCTGTCGCCGGGGCGGCGTTCGTGATGCTCACCGTCCTGTTCATGGGCTATCTCGTGCAGCACTATGATGGCCGGGCGCGCACGCTGGACCTGTTCGGCACCACGCTGCAGCTGGGCGAGAATGAAAGCGAAGACCATGACTGAAACCGATGACCCCAAGGGTTCCGGCGGCGGCGCGCTCAGGACCAGCGAGCGCGCCGTGCTGGCCGGCGTGCTCGCGCTGATCGCGCTGCTGGCGGGCGTCGACGTGGCCGTGGACCTGCGCCAGGGCGTGCCGCTGTGGCATGTGCTGGCCGAGGCCGGGGTGGCGGTGGCGGCGTGCTTCGGCGCCTTCCACCTGCTGCGCGGTGCCTGGCTGCTGCGCCGCCGGCTGGATGCGCAGGGCCGCGATTTTTCCGCCTTCCGGCAGCAGGCCGAGGCCTGGCGCACGGGATCGAAGAAGTACCTCGACGGCCTGTCGCAGTCGATCAGCGCGCAGTTGGACCAGTGGCAGCTCTCGGCCGCGGAAAAGGAAGTGGCCTTCCTGCTGCTCAAGGGCCTGAGCCTGAAGGAAATCGCCGCGGCACGCCGCACCACCGAGAAGACCGCGCGGGTGCAGTCGAGCGCGGTCTATACCAAGTCCGGCCTCGCGGGGAGATCGGAGCTGTCTGCGTTCTTCCTCGAAGACCTGCTGCCGCCCGTCACGCGCGCGGACGCAACGTCACCCACCCAGGGCTGACCACCCGCTGGCCTAGCCTTCGTTGGTGACGCCGTAGGGCACGTGCCCGGTGGCCACGTGGCGGCTGGCGTTCTCGATGTTGTGCTTCGAATCGTCGAAGAAGATGTCGGCGCCGAAGGCTTCCAGGAACGGGCCCTTGTCGCGGCCGCCGAGGAACATGGCTTCGTCCAGGCGCACGCCCCACTCGCGCAGGGTGAGGATGACGCGCTCGTGCGCGGGCGCCGAGCGGGCGGTGACCAGGGCCGTGCGCAGTGGCGAATCTTCGCCCGGCGGGAAGGCCTGCTGCAGTTCGTGCAGGGCGGCCAGGAAGCCGCGGAACGGGCCGCCCGACAGCGGTTCGTTCACGCGCGTGGATTCGTTGCTGTGGAAGGCGGCCAGGCCCGATTCCTGCGAAACGCGTTCGGACTCGTCGCCGAAGATCACCGCGTCGCCGTCGAAGGCGATGCGCAGCTGCGGGTGCGCGGGCTCGTAGGCCTTCGCCGGCAGGATGGTGGCGGCCGCGAAGCCGTGCTCCAGCGCGCTGCGCACCGACAGCGGGTTGGCCGACAGGAACAGCTGCGCGCCAAACGGCTTGATGTAGGGCCAGGTCTCGGCGCCGCTGGTGAACACCGCGCGCACGATGCCCAGGCCGTAGTGGCGGATGGAGTTGAAGATGCGCAGGCCGGTGTCGGACGAGTTGCGCGACAGCAGCACCACCTCCACCCGCGGCGATTCCGGCGGTGCGCCGGCATTGAGCGCCAGCAGCTTCTGCACCAGCGGGAAGGCCATGCCGGGCTGCAGGATGTCCTTCTCGCGCGCGCGCTGGAACTGCGCATAGGCGTCCAGGCCGTCGGCCTTGAACAGCGCGTGGCTGTCCTCGAGGTCGAACAGGGCGCGTGCGGTGATCGCCACCACGAGGCGGTCGGCGGGGCGTTCGGGTTTGGCGGAAAGCGGGCTCATGCAGGCAGTGTGCGCCGTGGCGGTCTCACGGGGTGAGAACGCTCAGGTGAGGAACTGTTCGTTGAGGATGCGTTCCTCGAGGTTGTGCTCGCGGTCGAACAGCAGCGTCACCGTGTGGTCCTTCGACTCCCGGATGGTGACCTCGGACACGTCGCGCACCTCGTGCGAATCGGCGGTGGCGCTGACCGGGCGCTTGTAGCCGTCCAGCACCTCGAGCTTCACCACGGTGTCGGCGCGCAGGATGGCGCCGCGCCAGCGCCGCGGCCGGAACGCGGCGATGGGCGTGAGGGCGACCACCTGCGACCCCAGCGGCAGGATCGGCCCGTGGGCGCTGAAGTTGTAGGCGGTGCTGCCGGCGGGCGTGGCGACCAGGGCGCCGTCGCACACCAGCTCCTCCAGCCGCACCTGGCCGTTGAGGTGCACGCGCAGGTGCGCGGCCTGGCGCGTCTGGCGCAGCAGCGACACTTCGTTGTAGGCCAGCGACTTCACCGTGGCGCCCGACTCGGTCACGGCGACCATCTCCAGCGGCCGCAGCACCGCGGCTTCGGCCGCATGCAGGCGCTCGATCAGGCTCTCGGGCCGGTGCTGGTTCATCAGGAAGCCGACCGTGCCCAGCTTCATGCCGAACACCGGCAGGCCCAGCGGGCCGTGCCGGTGCAGGGTCTGCAGCATGAAGCCGTCGCCGCCCAGCGCGCAGATGACGTCCGCTTCGCCGGGCGCGACGCAGCCGTGCGCGGCGGTGAGCTTGGCCAGCGCCGCCTGCGCCTCGGGCGCCGGGCTGGCGAGGAAGGCAATGCGGGGCTGGGCGGGCAAGGTCATGGCCCTAGCTTACTAGCGCGCGCCGGCGGCGACCACCTGGGCCAGGCGGCGCACGGCCACCGACAGCGTCGGGTAGTCCAGGCCGCGCAGGTTGCGCATGTCGGCGAACATGGCCAGCGTGTGCCGCAGCGTGGCGTCGTCGCGCGACAGCCAGGCGTCCACCAGCGCCTTGGGCTGGCGGGTGGCCGAGGCCGAGCCCAGCACTTGGCCGACCAGCGCGCGCTGCTGTGCCTGCAGCTCGTCGCGCAGCACGCCGCGGGCCTGGGCGTGCCAGCGGCCGTCCACCGGCAGGCCTTCCACGCTGTCCATCAGCCACTTGGTGTGCAGCGCGTCGGACAGGCCGAAGTAGGCCGCCGCCACGTCGCGCACGGCCAGGCCCTGCTCGATCGCCACTTCCACGATGTCCAGCGCATAGGCCATGAACGGCAGGCTGGCAAACGCCTTGGCCATGTCTTCCGGGAAGCCCAGCTGGCGCCACTGCGCCACGTCGGCCAGGTATTCGCCGCGGGCTTCGCCCGGCAGCACCTGGGCCAGCGCACTCCGCAGCTCGGCCACGCCGCCGGCGTAGCGTTCCACCTTCTGCGCGATGTCCAGCGACTCGCCCGGGCGGTTGAGCAGCCAGCGCGTCATGTTGCGCTGCAGGTGCCAGATGCCGGTGAGGGCGTCGAGCTGGGCGCTCTCGGGCACTTTCAGGTCCAGGGCATCGATGCCCGCCCACAGCTCGCGCGCGTCCAGCACTTCGCGGCTGATGGTGTAGGCCTTGGCGATCTGCGCCGGCGATTCGCCGGTGTCTTCCTGCATGCGCAGCAGGAAGGTCGAACCCATGCGGTTGACGGTGGAGTTGGTGACCGCGGTGGCGATGATCTCGCGGCGCAGGCGGTGGTTCTCCATGTCCTTGGCGTAGGTTTCCTGCAGCGCCCCGGGGAAGTAGCGCACCAGTTCCTTCGAGAGGTACGGGTCTTCCGGCACGTCCGAATCGAGCATCTGGTTGAAGATGACGATCTTGTCGTAGCTCAGCAGCACCGACAGCTCGGGGCGCGTGAGGCCCTGGCCGCGGGCCTTGCGGTCGTTGAGCTCGGCGTCGGTGGGCAGGAACTCGATGGCGCGGTCCAGCAGGCCCTGGCCTTCGAGCGTGCGGATGAAGTGGCCGAACGAGCCCAGGCGCGACGCGCTCATGCGCTCCATCAGGCTGATGGCCTGGTTCTGGCGGTAGTTGTCCACCAGCACCAGTTCGCCCACTTCGTCGGTCATGCTGGCCAGCAGCTTGTTGCGCTGCTCCTGCGACAGCTCGCCGCGCTTCACGGCGGCCGACAGCAGGATCTTGATGTTCACCTCGTGGTCGGAGGTGTCCACGCCGGCCGAGTTGTCGATGAAGTCGGTGTTCACCAGCACGCCGGCGTAGGCGGCCTCGATGCGGCCGCGCTGGGTCATGCCCAGGTTGCCGCCCTCGCCCACCGCCTTGCAGCGCAGCTCGGCGCCGTTCACGCGCAGGCCGTTGTTGGCGCGGTCGCCGACGTCGGCGTGGGTCTCGGACGCCGCCTTGACGTAGGTGCCGATGCCGCCGTTCCACAGCAGGTCCACCGGCGCCTTGAGGATGGCGTTCATCAGCTCCATCGGCGACATCTGCTCGGCGTCGCCTTCGATGCCCAGCGCGGCCTTCACTTCCGGCGTCAGCGGGATGGACTTGGCGGTGCGCGGGAAGATGCCGCCGCCGGCCGAGATCAGCGCCTTGTCGTAGTCTTCCCAGCTCGAACGCGGCAGCGCGAACATGCGCTCGCGCTCAACGAAGCTGCGCGCCGAATCGGGATTGGGGTCGAGGAAGATGTGGCGGTGGTCGAACGCCGCCAGCAGGCGGATGTGTTTGGACAGCAGCATGCCGTTGCCGAACACGTCGCCCGACATGTCACCCACGCCCACGCAGGTGAAGTCCTGGTTCTGCGAATCGATGCCCACCGAGCGGAAGTGGCGCTTCACCGACTCCCAGGCGCCCTTGGCGGTGATGCCCATGCCCTTGTGGTCGTAGCCGACCGAGCCGCCGGACGCAAACGCGTCGCCCAGCCAGTAGCCGTGCTCGGCCGAGATGCCGTTGGCGATGTCGGAGAAGGTGGCCGTGCCCTTGTCGGCCGCCACCACCAGGTAGGGGTCGTCGTTGTCGTGGCGCACCACGTCCTGCGGGTGCACCACCGCGCCGTCCACCAGGTTGTCGGTGATGTCGAGCAGGCCGTTGATGAAGCGCTTGTAGCAGGCGATGCCCTCGGCCAGCTGCGCGTCGCGGTCGCCGCCCGCCGGCGGGCGCTTCACCACGAAGCCGCCCTTGGAACCCACGGGCACGATGACGGTGTTCTTCACCATCTGCGCCTTCACCAGGCCCAGCACCTCGGTGCGGAAGTCCTAGCGGCGGTCGGACCAGCGCAGGCCGCCGCGCGCCACCGGGCCGAAGCGCAGGTGCACGCCCTCGACGAACGGCGAGTACACGAAGATTTCGCGGTACGGGCGCGGCTTGGGCAGCTCGGGCACCTTGGCCGGGTCGAACTTGAAGCTGATGTAGTCGCGGTGCGTGCCGCCCTTGGTCTGGTAGAAGTTGGTGCGCAGCGTGGCGTTGATCAGGGCCATGTAGCAGCGCAGGATGCGGTCGTCGTCGATGCTGGTGACCACGGCGTCCAGCAGGATCTCGAGCGCGTCGGTGCAGGCGTCGATCTGGGCGTTGCGGTCCAGGGCATGCGCAGCGGCGATTTCCTGCGGGATGGTGTCCAGCGCCTGGCGCTTGTCCTTGGGCAGCAGCCAGGCGATCTGGTCGTGCAGGGCCTGCTGGCCGGCGGCGTCCAGCGGCGTCTCGCGGCCCGGCTCGAAGCGCGCGGCGAACAGTTCGAACAGCACGCGGGCGATCACCGGGTAGCGCTGCAGCGTTTCTTCCATGTACGGCTGCGAGAACGGCACGCCGGTCTGCAGCGCGTACTTGGTGTAGCCGCGCAGCATGGCGATGTCGCGCCACTCCAGGCGGGCGCTGGGCAGCAGCTGGTTGAAGCCGTCGTTCTCGGCCGCACCGCTCCAGATGGCGATGAAGGCCTCCTCGAACGGCACGCGCGCGGCGTCCACGTCGATCTCGCCGCGGCGCGACTGCACCTCGAAGTCCTGGATGGCGACCTTCTCGCCCTCGACCTCGAACTCATACGGGTGCTCGGTGAGCACGCGCAGGCCCAGGTTTTCCATCACCGGCAGCACGTCCGACAGCGCCACGTCGCCGCTGCGGCGCACCAGCTTCAGGCGCAGCTCGTCGCCGTGGCGGTAGAAGGAAATGCGCTGGTCGCCCGGACCGGCCAGGCGCGCGGCCTGCAGCACGTCGGCGGCGGCCAGCGTGGGCGACACGGCTTCGGTGTAGCTGGCGGGCAGCGCGCGGCCGTAGCGCTGGAACAGGCGCAGGCCCATTTCCTCGCCGTTGTCGCGCACCAGCAGTTCGCGCAGCTCGTCGTGCCAGTCGCGCACGATGCTGGCCAGCTCGGCCTCGAGGCGGTCCTGGTCGAACTCGACCTTGGCGCCGCCCTTCGGGCGGATCACCATGTGCAGCTGCGCCAGCGGCGATTCGCCGATCTGCACGCTGTGGTCCAGGCGCTCGCCCTGCAGCTCGCGCATCAGCAGCGCTTCCACGCGCTGGCGGATGCCGGTGTTGAAGCGGTCGCGCGGGATGTAGGCCAGCGCGGAGAAGAAGCGGCCGTAGCGGTCGCGGCGCAGGAACAGGCGGGTGCGGGCGCGCTCCTGCAGGCCCAGGATGCCCATCGCGGTGCGCTCGAGCTCTTCGGTGCTGGACTGGAACAGCTCCTCGCGCGGCAGCGATTCCAGGATGTGGCGCAGCGCCTTGCCGCTGTGGCTGTTGAGCGCCAGGCCGGAAGCGGCCATCACCTGCTCATGGCGCTGTCGCACCAGCGGGATTTCCCACGGGCGGCGGTTGTAGGCGCTGGAGGTGTACAGGCCCAGGAAGCGCTGTTCGCGCACGGCGCGGCCGGCTTCGTCGAACACCAGCACGCCGATGTAGTCCATGTAGCCGGGGCGGTGCACGGTGGAGCGGGCGTTGGTCTTGGTCAGGATCAGGGCGTCGAGCGTGGCGCCTGGCGCCAGGTCGGCGGCGGCCAGGCCGGTGATCGGGCGCGCCTGCACCAGGTGGTCCTTGCCGCGCATCAGGCCCAGGCCGCTGCCCTGCACCGCCGCCAGCTGGCGGTCGGGGGTGACTTCGTACTCGCGGTAGCCCAGGAAGGTGAAGTGGTTGTCGGCGGCCCAGCGCAGGAAGGCCTGGGCCTCGAGGCGGCTGGCGCTGTCCACGGGCATGCGCCGGGTGTCGAATTCGTCGGCGATGGCGCGCATCCTGGCGCGCATCTGTTCCCAGTCGACCACCGCTTCGCGCACGTCGCCCAGGGCGGCGCGCAGGGCGGCTTCGATGGCGGCCATGGCCTCGGCGTCGGCCTGGCGGTCGATCTCCAGGTACATCAGCGACTCGGCCGCGCCTTCGCCCAGGCCCTGCAGCTGGCCGGCGGCGTCGCGCGACAGCAGCATCACGGGGTGGGCGATCTGGTGCACGGTGGCGCCGAACTGGGTGAGCGCCATGCGCACCGAATCCACCAGGAAGGGCATGTCGTCGTTGGCGATGCGCACGACGGTATGGGTGCTGTCGAAGCCGTCGGCGGCGCGCACGGGGTTGAACACGGCGATCTTGGGGGCGCCGGCGGTGCGCTGGCGGGCGAAGCCGAGGAAGGACTGGGCGATGGCGGCCCACTCCGCCGGTTCGCGGCCTTCGAGTTCATCCTGCGGCAGCCGCTCGAAGAAGCTGCGGGTGAACCGCTCCAGCAGGTCCCTCTCGGCGGTGGGCAGCCCCGCCGGCAGGGCGGCGATGACGGCATCGAGGGTGTCGGCAGAAGCCAGGGCGTGGGCGTTCATTGACCGCGTTCTCGCAGGACGAAAAAAGGTGCGGAATTGTAGCCCCGGGGCCCCTCCCCGGCCAGCCAAAATGCCCCCCTCGCTTCAGCTCCCCTTGGGATACGCCCCAGTACGGCCGTGCGCTTTCTCGCCACGGCCGGGCCCAGCAGGTGCCTGCCGGGATGAGGCCCGGCTTCCGCCGGAGGTCATGGCCTTGGGTCTCACGCGATTCCCCACAGCAACTGCGTCACAGCACGCCGATATCGTGGAGCCACTGCTTGACGTCTTCAGGCCAACGCGTGGTAATCGGATCGGTCGTGGGCCGCATCCCGAACGCATGGCCGCCCTTGGCGTACAGACGCATGTCGACCGCCACGCCCGCGTCGTTGAGCGCCAGCGCGTAGGCCAGCGGATGCCGGACATCGTCCACGGGGTCGTCCATGGCGTGGATAAAAAGCGTCGGAGGCGCCTGCCTGCTGATCTTCACCCATGGCGCCAGTTCGAGACTGTTCTTTTCCACGCCGGGATCCAGCAGGCGCGCGGTGTAAGCGATGATCGCGAAATCCGGCCGCGGGGACTGCCGGTCGGCGTCATCCGTCGGCGGATAAGTGCGGTCGCTGGTGTTGCTCATGTTAGCCGCGAGATAGGCGCCCGCAGAGAAACCGATCACGCCAATCCTCTTTGGATCAATCCCAAAACCAGAAGCGCCCTGTCGCAACAATCCCATCGCGCGCTGGGCGTCCTCCAGGGCCAACAGCACTTTGGGCCGCTGGCTCTGGCCGTTGACCCGCGGCCACACCTGCGGTGTGCGGTACTTCAGCACGACGCAGGTGACCCCTTGCTGGATCACCCAGTCGCAGATCTCGGTGCCCTCGAGGTCCATGGCCACGGCGTGGAATCCTCCCCCGGGAAGAACCAGCAACGCCGCACCCGTATTCCGGCCCTGGGGCGGGTAAATGGTCATGGTCGGCCGGGTGACATAGCTTGCCCAATGCCATTTCCTTCCTCCGACCAGGGGCGAGCCGTTGCCAGTGGCCTCAGGATGATCACCCGAGTCGGGCTTGGTGAGCGCGACGTTCGCAGGCCAAAGCGGAATCTGTATCCCGCCGGCCGTCGGCTGCCACACGCCCTCCCGTTCGACCTTCGGAACCTCGATCCGGGACGTCGGGTGGCCCTTGGTTTCCTGACCGGGGGCAGCCCCTGCGATGCAGAGCGACAACAACACGAACGCGAAGGCGAAGCGATCGCTGGACATGGGTAGCCTCTGGCGGATCAAGCCAGTGCGGCCAAAAGGTGGGCGTCACGCGGGGGCGTAGCGCCGTCCGCTATCGGGGCGCGCTCGGTCGCCGCGGCAGGCGCGGGTCTCGGCAGCGCCAGCAGGCTCAGCACATAGCCCATGATGGCGCTGCCGCCGTAACCGACGATCGGCGTCGGGTAGTTTCCCAGGGCCGCCGCCAGGATGGCGACGGACCAGACAGCGCCAAAGACGACGTAGGCCGTTCGGTTCGCAGCATCACCGAACCAGCCCACGACCGCAGGAAGCAGCAGCAGGACCGATCCGGCCAGCACCGCCGCACCCGCCGCGGGATGCACCTCGAATGCCGAGTAAAGGATCTGGTCGACGTAGGGAACCGCAGGCAAGTTGTCGCTGCGGACCATCGTCAAGGCAAAGCCAATCACGCTGGCCAGCAGCGCCATGAGCACATGCCGATCGGGGCGCATTGCTGCCAGGATGGCAAGACCCACGGCCATCATCCCCGCCATGGCCCTGTCGGGCTGGATGGCCAGCGCCGCGGCTGCGGCCATCACCGCACAAGTGGCGACGGCGCCGCGAAATCGCGCGAAGGCGACGAGCATCATGGGCAGCAGCACCAGGCTGGGCTGGATCGTCAGGCCGCCAAGGTTCATCCAGCGCGCGGCGCCGACGGCCTTGTCGCCGAGCAGCGCCGTGGCAAGCAATGCGCAGGCGATGGCCGTGATCATCGTCGTCGCACCGGGCTGTCGCGCGGCCGCCTTGCCGTGGACCAAGCCCCGTGCGACAAGGCCAAGGACAAGCGCACCGAAATTGATGACGAGGTAGCGGGTGGGCGCACCGGCCATGGCCAGGTAGGCCAAGCCCAGCGCAACCGCGAGCATCGCGCAGGCGATGCCCACAGAGCGGGGGCGGCGAAGGATCGACACCAGGCGCGTGGCGCCGGCAGCCACAGTGCGTTCCTCGCGCATCGGCGCGGCGAAAGCCCGGCGCAGGTGCACCAGGCAGGCTCGCGGCAGGAGCCCGAACAGGCTGCCCAGGGCAAACCGGAGTGCCTGCGCGTCATCGGGAATACTCGCCGTCTCGCCGTCGACCGCCCGCCCCCAGGACTGCAGCGACCCGGGTAGCACCGCCAGCAGGACACGACAGGCCATCCCGGCGATCCAGCGCTGCAGTCGGCCGCTCATGACGTGGCCTCCCGGCGCTGGAGAACGCTGCTTTCGGGCGGGTTGGCGCGGGCCAGCCGCACGCCGCTCGCGGTCAGGCGATAGGCGTGTCGCGGAGGCCGCCCGCCTTGGGACGGCGGTTGCCATTCCGCTTCAAGGTAGCCCTGCCCTTCCAGTCGGATAAGGAGCGGATAGAGCGTGCCCGATTTCACATCGGCGGCTCGGGTCAATTCGTACCCGTGGGACCATTCGCCTCCCGCCTCCAGCAGGACGGCCAGGACGATGCGGGCGTGGGGCGAGAGCGCGCGGGTTCGGGTCATTGGCCATAACTCTACCTAGGTAAAGTTTAGTGTCAAGCCCTTGCTGTGGTGTCGGCCGACGCAATGCAGCCAGAGGCCATTCGCCTCCTAGCCCGGAAACGAAAAAGCCCCGCAGAGGCGGGGCTTCTCGGAGGGCGATGGTGCGGGTTTCAGCGCAACCCGGTCTCGTTGCGGGCGATCACCAGGCGCTGGATTTCGCTGGTGCCCTCGTAGATCTCGGTGATCTTGGCGTCGCGGAAATAGCGCTCCAGCGGCATTTCCTTCGAGTAGCCCATGCCGCCGTGGATCTGCAGCGCGGCGTGGGTGATGAACATCGCCGCTTCCGACGCCGTCAGCTTGGCCACCGAGGCTTCGGTGCTGAAGCGGCCGCCGGTTTTTTCCGTCTGCGCCTTGGCCCAGGCCGCGCGCAGCGTCAGGATCTCGGCCGCGTCCAGGCGGCACTTCATGTCGGCGATCTTGGCCTGGATCATCTGGAACGAACCGATCGGCTGGCCGAAGCTCTTGCGCTCCTGCACGTACTTCACCGACGCCTTGTAGGCCGCCTTGGCCAGGCCCACGGCCTGCGAGGCGATGCCGATGCGGCCCGCGTCCAGCACGCCCATGGCGATCTTGAAGCCCTCGCCGTCCTTGCCCACCACTTCGTCGGCCGTGGCCACGTAGTCCTGGAACTCGATCTCGCAGGTGGCCGAAGCGCGGATGCCCAGCTTGGGCTCGGTCTTGCCGCGGTGGAAGCCCGGCTTGGCCGTGTCCACCATGAACGCCGTGATGCCCTTGGCGCCCTTGGACGGGTCGGTCATGGCGAACAGGATGATGTACTTGGCGACGGGGCCCGAGGTGATCCAGCTCTTCTTGCCGTTGATCACGTAGCTGCCGTCGTCCTGCCTGGTGGCCTTGCAGCGCATGGCCGTGGCGTCGGAGCCCGACTGCGGCTCGGTCAGCGCGAAGGCGCCGATTTCACGGCCTTCGGCAATGGCGCGCACGTACAGCTGCTTCTGCGCCTCGGTGCCGAACTTCAGGATGCCGTTGCAGAACAGCGAATTGTTCACCGACACGATGGTGGAGTGGGCGCAGTCGGCCTCGGCGATCTCGATCATGGCCAGCACGTAGCTGATCGGGTCCATGCCGGCGCCGCCGTACTCGGCCGGCACTTCGATGCCCATCAGGCCGTTTTCGCCCAGGGTGCGGATGTTCTCGAGCGGGAACTCGCCGGTGGCGTCGTGGTGCTCGGCGCTGGGCGCGATCTTTTCCTGGGCGATGCGCCGGGCGACGTCCTGGATCATCAGCTGCTCTTCGGTGAATCGGAAGTCCACGGCAAGCCCTCAATTCGATACGGGGAAGTATCCAATTGTAGCGGCTCGCATCGCCGGGCACAGGTCCACGGCGCGTGAAGCCCCGGGTGGCGCGCCTTGACGCCCCTGCCGACGGGGCCTAACCTCCGCATATCTTTGAATCCGGATGAAAGGATAAAGCATGGATCTGGACGCCTGGTCGGCCTGCCTCAAGGTCCTGGCCGACCCGACCCGGGTCCGCCTGCTGGCCCTGCTCGAGCGTGAAGAGCTCACCGTGGCCGAGCTGTCGGGCATCACCCGCCTGGCCCAGCCGCGCGTGTCCACCCACCTGGCCAAGCTCAAGGAAGCCGACCTGGTGCGCGACCGCCGCGCCGGCGTGTCGGCCTACTACCGCTTCAACGCCGAATCGCTCGACCCCGCCGAAGGCCGGCTGTGGGAAACCCTGCGCGACAGCACCGACGACCCCCTGCTGCGCCAGGACGCCGAGCGCCTGCCCGCCATCCTCGCCACCCGCGCCAGCGACCAGAACTGGGCCGATTCGGTGGCCGGCGACATGGAGCGGCACTATTCGCCGGGCCGCACCTGGGAAGCCCTCGCCCGCTCCACCCTGCCCCTGCTCGAGCCCGGCGACGTGCTGGACGTGGCCTCGGGCGACGGCGTGCTGGCCGAACTGCTGGCCCCGCACGCGCGCCGCTACGTCTGCGTGGACTCCAGCGCCCGCGTGGTCGGCGCCGCCCGCGACCGCCTGAAGAAATACCGCCACGTCGAAGTGCTCGAAGGCGACATGCAGGCCCTGCCCTTCGAAGCCAACAGCTTCGACCTGGTGCTGCTGATGCACGCGCTCACGTACGCGGCCAAGCCCGGCCAGGCCATCGTCGAAGCCGGACGCGTGCTGCGCCGCGGCGGCCGCCTGGTGGCCACGTGCCTGGGCAAGCACGAGCACCAGGCCGCAGTGACGCCCTACGGCCACGTCAACCTGGGCTTCACCGCCAAGGACCTGCGCCGCTACGCCGACAAGGCCGGCCTGGAAGTGACCGTGTGCGAATCGGTGACGCGCGAAAAGCGCCCGCCCCACTTTGAAGTACTGACCCTGCTGGCACGCAAACCTTGAAAACCCTTCCCTGGCACAACCCCGCGCGCACCGCGCGCCTGCTGCAGTCCCTGGCCGAGCGCATCCTGGTGCTCGACGGCGCCATGGGCACCATGATCCAGCGCCACGAGCTGGACGAAGCCGGCTACCGAGGCGAGCGCTTCGCGCAGGGTTTTGACGGGCTGCGGTTCTCCGAAGGCCATGAACACGGCCCGCACTGCGGCTGCGCCGCGGGTGACCTGAAGGGCAACAACGACCTGCTCACGCTCACCCGGCCCGAAATCATCGCCGGCGTGCACAAGGCCTACCTGGCCGCGGGCGCGGACCTGGTGGAAACCAACACCTTCAACTCCACCGCCGTATCGCAGGCCGACTACCGGCTCGAGCACCTGGTGCCGGAGCTCAACCGCGAAGCCGCCCGCCTGGCGCGCGCCTGCTGCGATGAGTTCGAGGCCACCGATCCAACCAAGCCGCGCTACGTGGTCGGCGTGCTCGGCCCCACCAGCCGCACGGCGTCCATCAGCCCCAAGGTCGAGGACGCCGGCTTCCGCAACATCCACTTCGACGAACTGGTCACCAACTACGTCGAGGCCGGCCGTGCGCTGGTGGAAGGCGGCGCGGACATCCTGATGGTGGAGACCGTGTTCGACACGCTCAACGCCAAGGCGGCGCTGTACGCGCTGGAGGAACTGTTCGAGGAACTCGGCGTGCGCCTGCCGGTGATGGTGTCGGGCACGATCACCGACAAGAGCGGCCGTACGCTGTCGGGCCAGACGGCCGAGGCGTTCTGGTATTCGCTGCGCCACGCCAAGCCGCTGTCGATCGGCCTGAACTGCGCGCTGGGCGCGCGCGACCTGCGCGCCCACATCGACATGCTGTCCCAGGTGGCCGACACCCACGTCAGCTGCCACCCCAACGCCGGCCTGCCGAACGCCTTCGGCGGCTACGACGAGGGCCCGGACGAAACCGCCGGCACCCTGCGCGAGTTCGCCGAAGCGGGCCTGCTCAACATCGTCGGCGGCTGCTGCGGCACTACGCCCGAGCACATCGCGGCCATCGCCCGCACCGTCGCCGGCCTGCCGCCGCGCGCCATTCCCGCCATCGAGCCGTTCACGCGGCTGGCCGGCCTGGAACCCTTCGTGATCACGCCGCAGACGAACTTCGTCAACGTCGGCGAGCGCACCAACGTCACCGGCTCCATCCAGGTCACGAAGCTGATCCTCGAAGGCCGCTACGACGAAGCCCTGGCCGTGGCCCGCCAGCAGGTGGAGAACGGCGCGCAGGTGATCGACGTCAACATGGACGAGGGCATGCTGGACGCCGAGGCCGCGATGGCCCGCTTCCTCAACCTCGTCGCCGCCGAGCCCGACATCGCGCGCGTGCCGCTGATGATCGACTCCTCCAAGTGGAGCGTTATCGAGGCCGGCCTGAAGTGCGTGCAGGGCAAGGCCATCGTCAACTCCATTTCGATGAAGGAAGGCGAAGCCGCCTTCCTGGAACACGCCGCGAAGGTGCGCCGCCACGGCGCCGCGGTGGTGGTGATGGCCTTCGACGAACAGGGCCAGGCCGATACCTACGAGCGCAAGGTGGAGATCTGCTCGCGCGCGTACCGCCTGCTGGTGGACGAGGCCGGCTTCGCGCCCGAGGACATCATCTTCGACCCCAACATCTTCGCCATCGCCACCGGCATCGAGGAGCACGACGGCTATGCCGTGGCCTTCATCGAGGCGGCGGCCGAGCTCAAGCGGCGTTTCCCGCTGAGCCACATCTCGGGCGGCGTGTCGAACGTGTCGTTCTCGTTCCGCGGCAACAATGCGGTGCGCGAGGCCATCCACGCCGTGTTCCTGTACCACGCCATCCGCAGCGGCATGGACATGGGCATCGTCAACGCCGGCGCGCTGGCGCTGTACGACGACATCGAGCCGTCGCTGCGCGAGTGCGTGGAGGACGTGGTGCTCAACCGCCGTCCCGACGGCACCGAGCGCCTGCTGGCCGAGGCCGACAAGCACAAGATGAAGAAGGGCGAGGTCCGCGTCGAAGACCTCGCCTGGCGCGAGGCCCCGGTGGCCGAGCGCATCAAGCACGCGCTGGTGCACGGCATCGACCGCTTCGTCGAGGCCGATACCGAAGAAGCCCGCCAGGCCGCCGCGCGCCCGCTGGACGTGATCGAAGGCCCGCTGATGGCGGGCATGAACGTGGTGGGCGACCTGTTCGGCGCCGGCAAGATGTTCCTGCCCCAGGTGGTGAAGTCGGCGCGGGTGATGAAGAAGGCCGTGGCCATCCTGATTCCCTACATCGAGGCGGAGAAGCTGCTCAACGGCGACGCCGGCAAGCCCAAGGGCAAGGTGCTGATGGCCACGGTGAAGGGCGACGTGCACGACATCGGCAAGAACATCGTCGGCGTGGTGCTGGCCTGCAACAACTTCGACGTGGTGGACCTGGGCGTGATGGTGCCGGCGCAGACGATCCTCGATCGTGCCCGCGAAGAGAAGGCCGACATCATCGGCCTGTCCGGCCTGATCACGCCGTCGCTGGAGGAAATGAGCCACGTGGCGCGCGAGATGAAGCGCCAGGGCTTCGACATCCCGCTGCTGATCGGTGGCGCCACCACCTCGCGCGCGCACACCGCGCTCAAGATCGACCCGCACTACGGCTCGCCGGTGGTGTGGGTGAAGGACGCCTCGCGCGCCGTGGGCGTGATGCAGTCGCTGCTCAGCCAGGACCTGCGCGCGCCGTTCGTGGCCGCCAACGAGGCCGACTACGCCGACGTGCGTGCCCGCCACGCCAACAAGGGCGACGCCAAGCCGCTGATGCCGCTTGAGCGCGCCCGCGCCAAGAAGTTCGACGGCGGCTGGGCCGGGTACGTGCCGCCGACGCCGCTCAAGCCCGGCCTCACGGTGTTCGACGACTACCCGCTGCAGGACCTGCGCGGCCTGATCGACTGGACGCCGTTCTTCCAGACCTGGGAGCTGGCCGGCCGCTACCCCGCCATCCTCGACGACAAGGTCGTCGGCACGCAGGCGCGCGAACTGTTCGCCGACGCCAACGCGATGCTCGACCGCATCATCAAGGAGAAGTGGCTCACGGCGAAGGCCGTCGCCGGCCTCTGGCCCGCCAACAGCGTCGGCGACGACATCCACCTGCAGGGCGACCACGCCGCGGTGCTGCACTGCCTGCGCCAGCAGGCCGACAAGCCCGACGACCGCCCGAACCTGTGCCTGGCCGACTTCGTCGCACCCAAGGCCAGCGGCGTTCAGGACTGGGTGGGCGCGTTCGCCTGCACCGCGGGCCTGGGCATCGAGCCGCACGTGGCGGCGTTCGAGAAGGACAACGACGACTACAGCTCGATCATGCTCAAGGCGCTGGCCGACCGCTTCGCCGAAGCCCTGGCCGAGCGCCTGCACCAGATCGTGCGCACGCAGCTGTGGGGCTACGCGCCCGACGAAAACCTCGACAACGAGGCCCTGATCCGCGAGTTGTACCAGGGCATCCGCCCGGCGCCCGGCTACCCCGCCTGCCCCGAACACAGCGAGAAGGCGACGATCTTCCGCCTGCTGGATGCGGAGAAACACACGGGCCTGGCGCTGACCGAGAGCTTCGCGATGTACCCGGCGGCGGCCGTCAGCGGCCTGTACTTCTCGCACCCGGGCAGCCAGTACTTCGTCGTGGGCCGCCTGTCGCGCGAACAGGTCGCCGACTACGCCCGCCGCAAGGGCGCCACGCTGGCCCAGGCCGAGCGCTGGCTCGCCTCCAACCTCGACTACGACCCCGAGTAGAGAAAAACCGGGGTCAGAGCCCGATTTCCGAAACCGGATATCGCGATCTGCTGAAAGTGCCGCGTTCGGAAATCGGGCTCTGACCCCGGTTTTTCTCTACCAGACGAGGTCGTCGGGGACCTGGTAGGCGGGGTCGGCGTAGGGGTCTTCGCCGATCGGAGCGTTCGGGTCGACGCGCAGCGCGACGGCCGGCGGGAACAGGGCTCCGGCTTCTTCCAGCAGCGCCACCGTCACCAGCAGGTAGCGGCCATCGAGCTGCACCACGCCCAGTTCACCGGCGTTGAGGGCCTTGAGCTGGTCGGGCGTGACGTGGATGCGCTTGATCTTGCCGCCGTACGGGAAGTGCCGCGCGATCTCGGCGTCCTTGTCGTTGAGCGACTTGTCCTTCACCAGTTCGGCGACCTTGGCCTTGGCTTCGCGGCGAAGCTTCGCCTCTTCCTGCTTGATGCGTTCGGCCTCGATGCGCTCTTCCTTCTCGCGCTGGGCGCGGATGGCGTAGGCCTTGGCCAGGTCCATTTCTTCCTGGCTGCGCGGCTTGGCCGGGCGCGCGCCCGCAGGACGGCCATCGCGGCGCGGTTCGCCGGGCTTGCCGGCGCCTGCGGGGCGGCCATCGCGGCGCGGCTCACCGGGCTTGCCGGCACCTGCGGGGCGACCATCGCGGCGCGGTTCGCCGGGCTTGCCGGCACCCGCGGGTCGGCCATCGCGGCGCGGCTCGCCAGGCTTGCCGGCGCCCGAAGGACGGCCGTCGCGCCGCGGCTCACCGGACTTGCCGCCCGGCCGCGAGTCGCCGCCGGGGCGACGGTCCGGACGCGGGCCGGCGTCGGGCTTGCGCTCGGGCTTGGGTTCGGGCGCAGGCGCGGTGAAGCCCAGGCCCAGCAGCTTCTCGCGCAGTGAATTGCTCATGGTGTCGCCTTCGATCAGTAGTGCGGCGGCGGCGGTTCGCTGCCGGGGTCCGCGTATTGCACGGAGTGCTTGAGGTCGGCCAGGGCACGCTGCAGGCGCTCGTCGCTGCGCGCGGTCTCCATGCGGGCCGCGGCCAAGGCGTCGCTGAGTTCCATCAGCGCGTGTTCCTGGAAGGCCAGCCGGGTTTCAAGCTCGGCAAGCCGCTGGCCGTAGCTCAGCAGCAGCTCGTCGGCGTCACTGCCCATGGGTCGCCCCGGCCAGGCTGCGCCCGCGGCCGATGCCGTAGTAGGCCAGCCCCGCGGCCTCGACCTGGGCCGGCTCGTAGATGTTGCGGCCGTCGAACACCACGCGCGAACCCAGGCGCGCGGCCAGCGCCGCGAAATCCGGGCTCCAGAACGCCTTCCATTCGGTCACCACGAACAGCGCGTCCGCTTCCTTCAGCGCCTCGTCCGGCGTGGCGCACAGCACCAGGTCGTCGCGCGCGCCGAAGATGCGCGCCGCTTCCTCCATGGCTTCGGGGTCGTGCGCACGCACGCGGGCGCCCGCCTGCCACAGCTGCTCAAGCAGCGCCCGGCTGGAAGCCTCGCGCATGTCGTCGGTGTTGGGCTTGAACGACAGGCCCCAGACCGCGAAGGTGCGGCCGGCCAGCTGGCCGCCGAAATGGCGCGAGGCCAGCTCGAACAGCTTGCCCTTCTGCGCGTGGTTCACGGCTTCCACCGCCTCCAGCAGCCCGGCGGTGTAGCCGGCCTGGCGCGCGATGCGGCCCAGCGCCTGCACGTCCTTGGGGAAGCACGAGCCGCCGTAGCCGGCGCCGGGGTAGATGAAGCTGTAGCCGATGCGCGGGTCCGAACCGATGCCGTGGCGGACCATCTCGATGTCGGCACCGACGCGCTCGGCGATGTTCGCCATCTCGTTCATGAAGCTGATCTTGGTCGCCAGCATGGCGTTGGCGGCGTACTTGGTGAGCTCGGCCGAGCGCTCGTCCATCACCACGATGCGCTCGTGGTTGCGGTTGAACGGCGCGTACAGGCGCTTCATCTGCTCCACCGCGTGGGCGCTGCGCGAGCCCAGCACGATGCGGTCGGGGCGCATGCAGTCGTTGACCGCCGCGCCCTCCTTCAGGAATTCGGGGTTGGAAACCACGTCGAAGGCGATGTCCATGCCCCGCCTGGCCAGCTGCGCGGCGATTTCCGCCCGCACCTTGTCGGCCGTGCCGACCGGCACCGTGGACTTGTTCACCACCACCGCCGGCCGCGACAGCGACTCACCGATGCTGCGGGCCACGGCCAGCACGTACTGCAGGTCGGCGCTGCCGTCCTCGTCGGGCGGCGTGCCCACGGCGATGAAGAGGATCTCGCCGTGGTCGATCGACGCGGCGGCGTTGACGCTGAAATCCAGGCGCCCGGACGCATGGTTGGCCAGCACCATGTCTTCCAGGCCTGGTTCGTAGATCGGGATGATGCCCTGGCGCAGGCCTTCGACCTTCGCGCGGTCGATGTCCACGCAAACCACCTGGTGGCCAACCTCGGCCAGGCAGGTGCCCGTGACCAGGCCGACATAGCCGGTGCCGAATACCGTGACGCGCATGATGTGCCTCCGTGCCGTGGACCGGCGGGGCCTTGCCCGCCTGGGTGACGGGCGTCGGGCGACCGGCCGTGCCGGTCGCCCGCGCGGGTCTTACTTGACGATTTCCATCAGCTCGACTTCGAACGTGAGCATGGCGTTGGGCGGGATCGGACCACCGCCGGCTTCGCCGTAGCCCAGCTCGGACGGGATCCAGAAGGTGTACTTGCTGCCGACCGGCATCAGGGCGACACCTTCCGACCAGCCCGGGATGACCTGGGCCAGGCCGAACTCGGCCGGCTGGCCGCGATCGTACGAGCTGTCGAACACGGTGCCGTCGAGCAGGGTGCCCTTGTAGTGCACGCGCACCACGTCGGTGGCCGTCGGCATCGGGCCGTTGCCGGCACGCACGATCGAGTACTGCAGGCCGCTTTCAGTGACCTTCACGCCCGGCTTGGCCTTGTTGGCGGCCAGGAACGCAGCGCCTTCTTCCTTGCCCTTGGCAGCCTTGGCCTCGGCCTCGGCGGCCTGCTTGGCCTGCAGCTTGGCGGTGAAGGTTTCCTGCACCTTGAGCGCCTGTTCGGCGGTCAGCTTGGAGTCCTTGCCGGCGAACTGGTCGGCGATGGCCTGGGTGAGGACTTCCAGGTCGAGCTCGTCCTTGATGACCGAGAGCGACTTGCCCATGTCCTGGCCGATCATGTAGCTGACCTGCTTCTTCTCGGTCTCGAGGCCCGCGATGCCCGGGATGATCGGCGCGTCTTCGCCGGTGGCGGCAGGCGCGTCGGCCTCGGTCTTGGCGGTGTCTTCCTTGTTCTCGGGCTTGCAGGCACTGAGCGAGAGCACCAGGCTGGCGAGGACCAGCGGCGCGGCGAAACGCAGGGCGGAATTCATTGCGAAGGGACTCCTGAAGGGGCGGGCCGGACCGGCACGTCACCGCCTATTGTCGCGGGCCGCAGCCGCTTCGGCAATGACGTTGAGCGCCGGGGTTCAGGAAACGGCCGGCCGGCCTCGGCGTCCCCGGGGCCTGCGCTTCCCGCGCGGAGCCTGCCCGGTCATGCTCTCCTCACGCCCGGCACGCTGGAATCAGCCCATGGAAACCCTTCAAGAACTCGACCGGATCCGCGCCCGCCACCCCGCCCCGCCCACCGCGGGGAGCGACGCCGAGGCGCAGGCCCTCGCGCGCTTCGCGTCGTTCTTCTCCAGCTTCGCGCCCGACCGCGTGCAGACGCTGCTGGCGGAAACCTACGCCGACGACGTCTATTTCAACGACACGCTCAAGGCCGTGCGCGGGCTTGGAGACCTTGGCCACTACCTCAAGGACAGCGCCGACGCCGTCGAGGACTGCCGCGTGGAAATCCACGAAACCACGCGCACCGCCCACGGCGAGCACCCGGTGCGCTGGTCGATGATGATCCGCTTCAAGCGGCTGCGCCGCGGCGTCGACACCTGGACGGTGGGCATGAGCCACCTGCGCTTCGATGCGCAGGGGCGCGTGGTCTACCACCAGGACTACTGGAACGCCGCGGACGGCATTTTCCAGCACATTCCGCTGCTGGGCTCGGCAATCGCGGCGATCAAGCGCCGGCTCTAGGCCGGCGCCCGACCCTTCAGTCTTTCTTCGCAGCCGGCTTGGCCGGCATCGGCGCGGCAAGCGCCTTCTCGATGGCCGCCACCAGCTTGGGATCGTCCGGCGTGGTGCGGCTGCCGAAGCTGGCGATCACCTTGCCGCTGCGGTCGATCAGGTACTTGTGGAAGTTCCAGCCCGGCGCTTCGCCGGTGGCCTTGATCATGTCGGCATACAGCGGCGTGGGCGAATCGCCGCGCACCTGCACCTTCTCGAACATCGGGAACTTCACGCCGTAGGTGAGCGTGCAGAACTCCTGGATCTCTTCCTCGCTGCCCGGCTCCTGGCCCATGAAATCATTCGACGGGAAGCCCAGCACCGCGAAACCCTGCGCCTTGTACTTGGCGTGCATGGCCTCGAGGCCTTCGTACTGCGGGGTGAACCCGCACTTGCTGGCCGTGTTCACCACCAGCAGCACCTGGCCGCCGTAGGTGTCCTGCAGGTTCACCGTGTTCTTTCCCGCCAGCTGGCGATAGTCGCGGTCCAGCAGGGTCTCGCCGGCCAGCGCCGGGGCGGCGGCCAACAGGCCGGCCAGTGCAACGGTTGCCCACGTTTTCATTGGAAACACCCTCCGCCGGCCCAGTGCCGGGTCTATGCCATCAGTTTGGTCCCAAAAGTGTGCACGGGGTGTTGACAGGTCTTTTTGTAGTGTTATAGTTACCTACAACACCTATCCAATACTTCACCAAGACGGGAGGCGACATGTACGCCAAATTGAAAACCAACCTGATCGGACTGGCCGCGGCGCTCAGCTTCGTGGTGGTCGGGTTCAGCCTGGGCGAGGCGCCCAGCGACTACGCCTCCGGCCAGGTCGCCACCCCGGCGCTGGCCCAGGCCGACGCCGACCCGGCGCTGGCCGCCGGCGAGGCCAACCCCGCTCCCGGCCGCCGCGGCGCGCTGAGGCGCCACCTGGCCATGCCCTACGTTTCGTTCGCGGCCCTGCTGCCGCGCCAGGAGTCCTGAGATGACCATCGCATGGAATGACAGCGCGCCGATCTACCGGCAGCTCAAGGACAAAGTGGTGGCGATGATGCTCGACGGCGACCTCAAGCCGGGCGAATCCCTGCCCTCGGTGCGCCAGATCGCCGCCGAATACCAGCTCAACCCAATTACCGTCTCCCGCGCCTACCAGGAGCTGGCCGACGAAGAACTCGTTGAAAAAAGAAGGGGACTTGGCATGTACGTGACCGATGGGGCCCGCGAAAAGCTGCTGGCATCCGAACGCGACCGCTTCCTGAAGGATGAATGGCCGCTGGTGATCGAGCGCATCCAGCGCCTGGGCCTGGATTTCGAAAAGCTGATGCGCAGCGCCGACAAGGAGACCAGCAAATGAGCGCCGTCATCTCCGCCCGCAACCTCAGCAAGAGCTACGGCAAGAAGCCCGCCGTCGACAACGTCACCTTCGACATCCCCGCCGGCCGCATCGTCGGCCTGATCGGCCCGAACGGCTCGGGCAAGACCACCACCCTCAAGGCGGCGCTGGTCCTGGTGCCCTTCGAGGGCGAGCTCAAGGTGCTGGGCAAGAACCCGCGCACCGAGCGCGACGAACTGATGCAGGACGTGTGCTTCATCGCCGACGTGGCCGTGCTGCCGCGCTGGCTGAAGGTGAAGGACGCGGTGGACTTCGTGGCCGGCGTGCACCCGCGCTTCGACCGCAAGAAGGCCGAGGCCTACATCGCCCACACCAAGCTCAGCCCGAACATGCGCGTCAAGGAAATGTCCAAGGGCATGATCGTGCAGCTGCACCTGGCGCTGGTGATGGCCATCGACGCCAAGCTGCTGGTGCTCGACGAGCCCACGCTGGGCCTGGACATCCTGTACCGCAAGCAGTTCTACCAGAACCTGCTGGAAGATTATTTCGACGAACAGAAAACCATCGTCATCACCACCCACCAGGTCGAGGAGATCGAACACATCCTCACCGACCTGATGTTCATCCGCGACGGCAGGATCGTGCTGTCGGCGACGATGGACGAAGTGGGCGAACGCTTCACCGAGGTGATGGTGCCGGCCGACAAGGCCGACGCCGCCCGCGCCCTGAAGCCGATCGACGAGCGCCAGGTGTTCGGCAAGGCCGTGATGCTGTTCGACGGCGTGCCGCGCAACCAGCTGGCCGAATACGGCGAAACGCGAAACCCCGGCATTGCCGACCTGTTCGTCGCCACCATGAAAGGAACCTACGCATGAACACCTTCAAATGGCTCCTGAAGCGTGAATACTGGGAACACCGGGGCGGCTTCTTCTGGGCCCCGCTGATCACCGGCGCCATCTTCCTGCTGCTGACGATCATGGCGGTGGTCGCCGGTGAAAGCATGCGCAGCGCCGCCCTCGACGGCGAAGGCCTGCAGATGAACGGCGTCGAGCTGAGCAAGCTCACCGAGACCATGCAGCCCGGCGACATCGCCGAGATGGGTGCCGGCCTCGACCTGGGCGCGCTGATGGCGTCCACCTGGCCCTTCATGGTGCTGGCCTTCGTGGTGTTCTTCTACTGCCTGGGCGCGCTGTTCGACGAGCGCAAGGACCGCAGCATCCTGTTCTGGAAGTCGCTGCCGCTCTCCGACCAGCAGACAGTGCTGTCCAAGGTGTTCAGTGCGCTGATCGTGGCGCCTGTGATCGCCACCGTCGCGGCCATCGCCACTTCGTTCGGCTTCCTGGTCATCCTCAGCGGCTACGCGATGTTCCATGGCGGCAACCCGATGACCCTGATCTGGGGCCCGGCCAACCCGCTCACCGTTGCCTTCAACCTGGCCGCCGCGCTGCCGGTGTTCGCGCTCTGGGCCCTGCCCACCGTGGGTTGGCTGCTGCTGGTGTCGGCGTGGTCGAAGTCCAAGCCCTTCCTCTGGGCGCTGCTGGTGCCGCTGTTCGCCGGTGTGCTGGTCAGCTGGTTCGACGTGATGGAAATGATCGGCATGAAGGCCTCCTGGTTCTGGACGCACATCGTCGGCCGCATGCTGCTGGGCACCCTCAACGGCATGGACATGATCTACCGCGAAGCCAGCAACCCGGCCATGCAGAACTTCAATCCGGAAGGCCCGCAGGACATCCTGGCGCTGTTCTCGGCCCAGAACGCCTGGAGCAGCTTCGCCAGCATCGACATGTGGGTGGGTGCCGCGGCAGGCGTGGCGATGATCCTGGCGGCGATGCACTTCCGCCGGACCCGCGACGAAGGTTGATCAACCGGTCACGGCGGGAGGCGCGAGCCTCCCGCCTTTTCCGCAACAGGAGCTGGAAATGAACATCAAGACTTTCGCCCCCGCGCTGTTCGCACTGTCCACGCTGGGCCTGGCGGCCTGCGGAAGCAGCGACCCCGCGGCCGACGACGCCAAGACCGGCTGGGCCGGCATCGCCGAAAAGGCACAGGCGGAAATCCGCGAGGAAATGGCAACCAAGAACCTGGACATCGGCCAGGGCATCGCCGGCCTGCCCAGCGCCTCGCTGTCCCCGCAGGGCGACCTGGTGCTCGACGGCAAGACGATTACGCTCACGCCGGCCCAGCGCGAACGCTTGGTGGACTACCGCACGCAGCTGGCCGGCATAGCCGAAGCCGGCGCCGAGGTGGGCATCCAGGGCGCGGCCATCGCCACGGTGGCCATGAAGGAAGCCGCCAAGGCCGCAGTGAGCGGTGATTCGGCGTCCATCGAAGCCCGCATGAAGGACCAGACCGACGCCATCAAGGTCGCGGCCCAGACCCTGTGCGACCGCCTGCCCGCACTGCTGGAAGCCCAGCGCGCGGCCGCCGAGCTGGTGCCGGAGTTCAAGCCGTACGCCAACTTGGACGAGAAGGACATCCTGGAGTGCAACACGGACATCGACGGGGCCACGCCGTGAGCAAGCTCGCCCTGCTGGCCCTGCTGTCGCCCGCCCTCGCGTTCGCCTCGGACTGCGAGCACGCCCAGCCCCGTTCGCTCGACCTGGACCTGTCCGGCGTGAGCACCGTCCGCATCGAAGTGAACTCGCACGAACTGCGCCTGGGTCCGGCGCGCGACGGCCAGGCCAGTTTCACCGCACGCGCCTGCGCCTCCGATCCGGCCTTTTTCGAGCAGCTCACCTTGACCCAGGAACGCCAGGGCGACGTGCTGGTGGTCCGCGCCGAGCGCGATGGCTATTCCAGCGGCCTCTTCTTCAAACCCACCTACGCCTACCTTCAGCTCGATGCCCAGCTGCCCGCCACGCTGGCCTACGAAGTGCGGGTGGGTTCGGGCGAGGCCTCGATTTCCGGCCAGCCCAACCTGCGCCTGGACGTGGGCTCGGGCGAAGCGGTCGCGCGTGGCGCCACCGGAACGGTGGTGGCCAAGGTCGGTTCTGGCGAGGCGTCCGTGTATGACGCCGGCACGCTGGACTTGATTTCCGTTGGCTCGGGTGACTTCGAGGCCCGCGGCGTGCGCAACGACGCGACGGTCGGCGACATCGGCTCGGGTGACGTCGCACTGCACACCGTCAAGGGCAACGTGCGGGTGGACTCGATCGGCTCCGGCGACCTGCTGGTCACCGGCGTGGACGGCAGCGTCGCCATCGGTTCGATCGGATCGGGAGACGCCGACGTCACCGACGTGGGCGAAGGCCTGAGCGTGCGCCGCGTCGGCAGCGGCGACGTGAACCACCGCGACGTGCGCGGCACGGTGGACGTGCCTTCGGACGATTGATCGGGGCGCCGGCGCTCAGCCGGCGCCACCGCCCGGCTTGCCGTGGATGCCGCCCCTGGCCAGGGCGGCCGGGTCAAGCAGCTTGCGCAGCGTTTTCTCCGGCATGCCCGTGACTTCCCGGGCCACGTCCAGCACCGGCCTGCCCTCGCGATACGCCTGCTTGGCGATGGCCGCGGCCTTCTCGTAGCCGATCACGGGGTTCAGCGCGGTCACCAGGATCGGGTTGCGGTCCAGCGCCTCGCGCAGGCGCTCGGTGCGCACGGCAAAGCCAGCGATGGCCGTGTCGGCCAGCAGGCGCGAGCCGTTCGCCAGCAGTTCGATCGACTGCAGCAGGTTGTGCGCGATCACCGGCAGCATCACGTTGAGCTGGAAATTGCCGCTGGCCCCGGCCACGGTGACCGTGACGTGGTTGCCCATCACCTGCGCGCAGGCCATGCACAGCGCCTCGGGCACCACCGGGTTCACCTTGCCCGGCATGATCGAGCTGCCCGGCTGCAGCGCCGGCAGTTCGATCTCGCCCAGTCCCGCCAGCGGCCCGGAGTTCATCCAGCGCAGGTCGTTGCCGATCTTCATCAGGGCCACGGCCAGCACGTTCACCTGGCCCGACAGCTCCACCGATGCGTCCTGCGAGGCGATGCCCTCGAACAGGTTCTTCGCCTGCTCGAACTTCGTGCCCGACAGTCTGGACAGCGATGCGGCCACGTGTTTGCCAAAGCGCGGGTCGGCGTTGATGCCGGTGCCCACCGCGGTGCCGCCGATGGGCAGGCGCCGCAGGCGCTTGAGGCTGTCCTCGATGCGCTCGGCCGCCGAGGCCAGCTGCGCCGACCAGGTGCCCAGCTCCTGGGCCAGGGTGAGCGGCATGGCGTCCATCAGGTGGGTGCGCCCGGTCTTGGTGACCTTGCCCAGCGATTTCGCGCGGCGGTCGAGGGTGGCGCGCAGGTGTTTGAGCGCGGGCAGCAGCTGCTCGCGGCAGGCCAGCACCGCCGCCACCTGGATGGCGGTGGGCACCACGTCGTTCGAGCTCTGGCCCATGTTGACCTGGTCGTTGGCGTGCACGGGCTTCTTCGCCCCGCGCGAGGCCAGGCTGGCGATCACCTCGTTGGCATTCATGTTGCTGGACGTGCCCGAGCCGGTCTGGAACACATCCACCGGGAACTGGCCGTCGAGGTCGCCGGCGGCCACCTGCAGGCTGGCCGAGCGGATGGCCGCGGCCACGCCCTTGGGCAGGTGGCCCAGGCCGGCGTTGGCCTCGGCCGCGGCGGCCTTCACCAGCCCCAGCGCGCGGATGAAGCCGCGCGGCATGCGCAGCCCCGAGATCGGGAAGTTCTGCACGGCCCGTTGGGTCTGGGCGCCGTAGAGCGCCTCGGCAGGCACCTGCAGCTCGCCCAGGCTGTCCTTTTCCGTGCGTGTGTCGCTGGCCATGCGGTGCTCCCTGCAATCCAGGCCCGAGCATACGCCCGCCTCATTGTGGGAGGGACTTCAGTCCCGATGCCCTTGGCCAGGAGCATCGGGACTGAAGTCCCTCCCACAGGGGGAGCGGGTAGAATGCGGGGTCTCCGTATCCCCGCCCGAGCCCCGCCGATGCCTGATTTCGCCCTCACCGCCCTGTCCCCGCTCGACGGCCGCTACGCCGCCAAGGCCGAGGCCCTGCGGCCGATCTTCTCCGAGTACGGCCTGATCAAGGCCCGCGTGCGGGTGGAAGTGGAGTGGCTGCTGGCGCTGGCCGCCGAGCCCGGCATTGTCGAACTCAAGCCCTTCTCCGAGGACGCCATTGAGCGCCTTCGCGATTTCGTCGATGCCTTCAGCATCGATGACGCCGCCGGCGTGAAGCACATCGAGCGCACCACCAACCACGACGTCAAGGCCGTGGAGTACTTCATCAAGGAACGCCTCAAGGACGACGCCGAGCTGGGCCCCGCCCTGGAGTTCGTGCACTTCGCCTGCACCAGCGAAGACATCAACAACCTCAGCTACGCCCTGATGCTGCAGGAGGCCTACACCACCGTCATCGCCCCGCGCACCTGGGACGTGGTGGAGAAGCTGCGCGCCATGGCGCACGAACACGCCGCGCTGCCGATGCTGTCGCGCACCCACGGCCAGACCGCCTCGCCCACCACCGTGGGCAAGGAAATCGCCAACGTGGTGGCCCGCCTGCAGCGCCAGGTGGCGGTGATGCACGGCATCGAGTTCCCCGGCAAGATCAACGGCGCCGTGGGCAACTACAACGCGCATATCGTCGCCTACCCCGCCGTGGACTGGCCGGCGCTGGCGCAGCGCTTCGTCGAATCGCTGGGCCTGGACTTCAACGCCTACACCACGCAGATCGAACCGCACGACGGCATCGCCGAACTGTGCGACGCCCAGCGCCGCATCAACACCATCCTGGTGGACCTGTGCCGCGACGTCTGGGGCTACATCTCGCTGGGCTACTTCAAGCAGGCGGTGAAGGCCGGCGAAGTGGGCAGCTCGACCATGCCGCACAAGGTCAACCCGATCGACTTCGAAAACGCCGAGGGCAACTTCGGCCTGGCCAACGCGCTGCTCTCGCACTTCTCCGAAAAGCTGCCGATCAGCCGCTGGCAGCGCGACCTCACCGACTCCACGGTGCTGCGCGCGCTGGGCACCGCGTTCGGCCACTCGCTGGTGGCGATCGACGCGCTGCAGCGCGGCCTGGGCAAGCTCAGCGCCAACCCCGAGCGCCTGGCCGCCGACCTCGACGCCGCCTGGGAAGTGCTGGCCGAGCCGGTGCAGACCGTGATGCGCCGCCACGGCCTGCCCAACCCCTACGAGCAGCTCAAGGAACTCACCCGCGGCCAGGGCATGAACGCCGAGTCCATGCGCGCCTTCATCACCGGCCTGGACCTGCCCGCCGACGCCAAGGCCCGCCTGCTCGCCCTGACCCCGGGCGGCTACGCCGGGCTGGCCGAGTCCCTTGCCCGCGAGATCTGAGGCCGCCATGAAGAAGCCCGCGATCGAAGTGGACGGTTCGGGGCTGCCGCCGCTGGGCATGGCGCCCGAAGTGTTTCTGCGCGACTACTGGCAGAAGCGGCCGCTGCTGGTGCGCAACGCCTTCCCCGGCTTCGTCTCGCCGATCACGCCCGAGGACCTCGCCGGCCTGGCCTGCGAGGAAGCCGCCCTGTCCCGCGTGGTGCTGCACGACCGCAAGCGCGACCGCTGGGAGCTGCGCAACGGCCCGTTCGCCGAAGAGTCCTTCCCCAAGCTGCCCAAGAAGGACTGGACCCTGCTGGTGCAGGACGTGGACAAGTGGGACATGGACGTGCGCGCCCTGCTGTCGGCGTTCCGCTTCCTGCCCTCGTGGCGGCTGGACGACATCATGGTGAGCTTCGCCGCGCCCGGCGGCTCGGTCGGCGCGCACGTGGACCAGTACGACGTCTTCCTGCTGCAGGCGCACGGCCACCGCCGCTGGCAGATCGACACGAACCCGGACGCCCCGCTCGGCTTCCGCCCCGACGTCGAGCTCAAGCTGCTCAGCCAGTTCACGCCCGACCACGACTGGGTGCTGGCCCCCGGCGACATGCTGTACCTGCCGCCCGGCGTGCCGCACCACGGCGTGGCCGAGGACGCCTGCCTCACGTTCTCGTTCGGCATGCGGGCCCCCTCGCAGGCCGAGCTGCTGCTGGACTTCGCCGAGGAACTGGCCGCTGCCATCCCCGAGGAGTCGCGCTACACCGACCCCGACCTGGCCCTGCCCGCCGACCCGGCCGAAATCGACGAGGCTGCCTTCGCCCGCGTGCGCGCCGCCCTGGCCAGCCTGCAGTCGCTGGACGACACCGCGATGCGCCGCTGGTTTGGCCGCTTCATCACCCAGTACCGGTCCGCCGGCGAGCTGGCGCGGCCGGCACGCGCCCCATCGCTGGACGCCGCGGCCGACACCCTGGCCAAGGGTGGCCGCCTGCTGCGCCACCCGCACGCGCGCCACGCGTGGGCCCGCGAGGGCAAGCGCGCCCGGCTGCACGCCAATGGCCTGGGCTATGCGATGGGCGTGGCCTCGGCCCGCCTGCTGGCCGGTGCCGACGTGATCGACGCGGCCGCCCTGGCCACGCTGGATGCCGACGGCCGCACGGCCTTGCAGGCGCTGCTGGCACAGGGCCACTATCACCTCGAGAAACCCAGCCGCCGACGGTGACGCCATGATCCCTTCCGACTTCCGCGTGGACCCCGCCGACTACCAGGCGGACTTCAAGGACCTGCGGCACGTGCGCGAGACGGTGTTCGTGGCCGAACAGCAGGTGCCGCTCGAGGAGGAATGGGACGAGCTCGACCCGCAGTGCCGGCACGTCATCGCCCGCGACCTGCAGGACCAGCCGATCGGCACCGGCCGCCTGACCCCCGAACACAAGATCGGCCGCATGGCGGTGCTGCGCGAGTGGCGCGGCCGCGGCGTCGGCGACGCCCTGCTGGTGGCGCTGATGGACCAGGCCCGCTCGCTGGGCTGGACCGACGTGAGCCTCAACGCCCAGGTCAGCGCCGAGGGCTTCTACGCCCGCCACGGCTTCCAGCCCTACGGCGAACGCTTCATGGAGGCCGGCATCGAGCACCAGGCGATGCGCCGCACCCTCGAACCGATGTCCAGCGAAGGCCGGGTGACCGCCCGCCCGCGCGGCGCGTCCCAGCCGCTGCAGGAGATCAGCAGCCTGCACGAGGCCACGGCGGCCACCCTCGCCCTGGTCCAGGGCGCCCGGCGCCAGATCCGGCTCTACAGCCGCGACCTCGAGCCGGTGCTGTATTCGCAGCCCGGGGTGCTGGACGCGTTCCGGCATTACGCCATCGCCGGGCGCGGCGGCATCGTGCAGGTGATCCTGCAGGAGCCGGTGTCCGCCCAGGGTGCCATCCACCCGCTGCTCACCCTGGCCCAGCGCATGACCACGGTGTTCCAGTTCCGCACGCCCGTGGACCACGTGGACCTGCAGTACCCGTCCGCCTTCCTGGTCAACGACAGCGACGGCTACCTGTTCCGCGGCGTGGGCAGCCGCTTCGAGGGCGACTGGAGCCCGTCCCTGCCGGCCCGGAACCGCCAGCTTTCCGACCATTTCGGCCGGGTCTGGGAGCGCTCCCGGCCCTGCACCGAGCTTCGGGCCCTGGGAATCTGAGCGGCAGCCGACCCGGCTTGGCCCCATCGGGTTCTAAAAGCGCGACCGTGCCGGCTATAATCAGCGGCCTTGTCGTCGTGCCCCGGCGACAGCCCGACATCCCATTCCATCAAACACTTACGGCCCTCCAGTGGGCCAGGCCAGGGTCGTGGACAGTCTGATCAAGCAGTTCAAGCAGACCTCTCAGCTTGCCGGCGGCAATGCCGCCTTCATCGAAGACCTGTACGAGCAGTACCTGGTCGACCCCGCCAGCGTGGCCCCGGCCTGGAAAGCCTACTTCGACGGCTTCAAGGGCCGCGAAGCCGGCGACGTGCCGCACTCGGCCGTCATGGCCCGCGTGCAGGCCGCCGCCAAGGCCGGCGTGCAGCCCGGTGCGATGGACGACGAGACCGCGCGCAAGCAGGCCGCCGTCGGCAAGATCGTCACCGCCTACCGGTCGCGTGGCCACCTGGGCGCCAACCTCGACCCGCTGGGCATGATGGCCAAGCAGGACGCGCCCGACCTCGACCTGCCCTTCCACGGCCTGGGCAATGCCGACCTCGACCAGGAGTTCACGGTCGACAGCTGGTTCCCCGAGAAGAAGCTCAAGCTGCGCGACCTGCTGGCCAAGCTGCGCGCGTCCTACTCGGGCAGCATCGGCGCCGAGTTCATGCACATCTCCGACGCCAACCAGCGCCGCTGGATGCAGCAGCGCCTGGAAGGCGCGTCGGGCAAGTACGGCTTCGCCGCCGACGACCGCAAGCGCCTGCTCGAACGCCTTACGGCGGCCGAGGGCCTGGAGCGCTACCTGCACACGGCCTTCGTGGGCCAGAAGCGTTTCTCGCTGGAAGGCGGCGATTCGCTGATCCCGCTGATGGACACGCTGATCCGCCGCGGCGGCAGCGACGGCATCAAGGACGTGGTGATCGGCATGGCCCACCGCGGCCGCCTGAACGTGCTGATCAACACGATGGGCAAGCCGCCGCACAAGCTGTTCAACGAGTTCCGCGGCCAGTTCGAACACAACGACGACCCGGCGCACTCGGGCGACGTGAAGTACCACATGGGTTATTCCTCCGACGTCGCCACCCCCGGCGGCCCGGTGCACCTGGCGCTGGCGTTCAACCCCTCGCACCTCGAGATCGTCGACCCGGTGGTCGCCGGTTCGGTGCGCGCGCGCCAGATGCGCCGCGAAGACGGCAAGCGCCAGCAGGTGCTGCCGGTGCTGATCCACGGCGACGCGGCGTTCGCGGGCCAGGGCGTCATCATGGAACTGTTCCAGATGTCGCAGGCGCGCGGTTTCGCGGTCGGCGGCACGGTGCACGTGGTCATCAACAACCAGGTCGGCTTCACCATCAGCCGCCAGGACGACGCCCGCTCCACCTTCTACTGCACCGACCCGGCCAAGATCATCGGCGCCCCGGTGCTGCACGTGAACGGCGACGACCCGGAAGCGGTCGCTTTCTGCGCCCAGCTGGCGTTCGACTTCCGCAAGGAATTCCAGCGCGACGTGGTGATCGACCTGGTGTGCTACCGCCGCCACGGCCACAACGAGGCCGACGAGCCCGCCGCCACCCAGCCGCTGATGTACAAGAACATCCGCGCCCGCAAGACCACGCGCGAGCTGTACGCCGAGCGCCTCGCGGCCGACGGCGTGCTCGATGCCGCCGGCGCCAAGGCCCTGGTGGACGCCTACCGCGACCGCCTGGACAAGGGCGACGTCACCACCGACCTGGCCACCGTCGGCCCCGACCCGTTCGCGGTCGACTGGACGCCGTGGCTCAAGGGCAAGCTGTCGGACGCGGTGGACACCCAGGTCGCGCGCCCCGCGCTCGATGCGCTGGCCACCACCATCAACACCCTGCCGGCCGAACTCACGCTGCACCCGCGCGTGGCCAAGATCTACGAAGACCGCCTCAAGATGAAGGCCGGCGAGCTGGCCATGGACTGGGGCTTCGCCGAGAACCTGGCCTACGCCAGCCTGCTGGCCGAAGGCTACCGCCTGCGCCTGGTCGGCCAGGACGCCGGCCGCGGCACCTTCTTCCATCGCCACGCCGTGCTGCACGACCAGGTGAAGGGTGAAGCCACCCTGCCCCTGCGCCAGCTGGCCGCCAATCCCGAGCACGTGATGATCATCGACTCGCTGCTCAGCGAGGAAGCGGTGATGGCGTTCGAGTACGGCTATTCCACCGCCGAGCCGAGCACGCTCAACATCTGGGAAGGCCAGTTCGGCGACTTCGCCAACGGCGCCCAGGTCGTCATCGACCAGTTCATCACCTCGGGCGAGTCCAAGTGGGACCGCCTGTGCGGCCTGGTGCTGTTCCTGCCGCACGGCTACGAAGGCCAGGGCCCCGAGCACAGTTCAGCGCGCCTCGAGCGCTTCCTGCAGCTGTGCGCGCTCGACAACATCCAGGTGTGCACGCCCACCACGCCCGCGCAGATGTTCCACATGCTGCGCCGGCAGATGCTGCGCGCCACCCGCAAGCCGCTGGTGGTGATGACGCCCAAGTCCATGCTGCGCAACAAGCTGTCGGTGTCCACGCTGGACGAACTCACCGGCGGCGGCTTCCAGAACCTGATCCCCGACACCGTCGCCAAGGATCCGAAGAAGGCGCGCCGGGTCGTGGTCTGCGGCGGCAAGGTCTACTACGACCTGGTCGAAGCGGCCGAAGCCAAGAAGATCACCGACGTCGCCATCGTGCGCGTCGAGCAGCTCTACCCCTTCCCCCGCCCCGAGCTGGCCGCCGAACTCAAGCGGCTGTCGGGCGCCAAGGAAGTGGTCTGGTGCCAGGAAGAGCCGATGAACCAGGGCGCGTGGTACCAGATCCGCCACCACCTGGACCATTGCCTGGGCAAGGGCCAGTCGCTGAGCTACGCGGGGCGTTCGCGCTCGGCGTCGCCGGCCGCCGGCCACGCCAACACGCACGTCGAAGAACAGGCGAAGCTGATCGAGGACGCCCTCGTGAACGCGCCGAACACCCACACCGCCGAATAACCGCACACCAAGCCACAGGACGTCGTCCATGAGCATCGAAGTCAAAGTACCGGTCCTGCCGGAATCCGTTTCCGACGCCACCATCGCCACCTGGCACAAGAAGGCCGGCGACAGCGTGCGCCGCGACGAGAACCTGCTCGACCTCGAGACCGACAAGGTGGTGCTGGAAGTGCCCTCGCCGGTGGACGGCGTGATCAAGGAAATCAAGTTCAAGGAAGGCGACACGGTGACCAGCCAGCAGGTCGTGGCGATCATCGAGGAAGGCGCCGTCGCCGCCGCACCGGCGCCCGCCGCTGCTGCTGCGCCTGCGGCCGCCGCTCCGGCCGCCGCCGCGCCGGCCAAGGCCGCCGCCCCCGCCGCCAAGACCGGCAGCGCCGAGCTTCCGCCGGGTGCCGCCGCGTACGCCGCGCGCAACGACGTGAACCCGGCCGACGTCGCCGGCACCGGCCGCGGTGGCCGCGTGACCAAGGAAGACGTGGTCAACCACATCAAGGTCGGCGGTGGCGCCCGCCCCGAGCAGCGCGTGCCGATGACCCGCATCCGCCAGCGCATCGCCGAGCGCATGATGCAGTCCAAGAACTCCATCGCCATGCTGACTTCGTTCAACGAGGTCAACCTGTCCAAGGTCATGGCCATGCGCAAGGAGCTGGGCGAAGGCTTCGAGAAGTCGCACGGCATCAAGCTCGGCTTCATGAGCTTCTTCGCCAAGGCCGCCGCCAACGCGCTGCAGAAGTACCCGGTGGTGAACTCCTCCGTGGACGGCACCGACGTGATCTACCACGGCTATGCCGACATCTCGATCGCCGTGGCCACCGAAAAGGGCCTCGTGACCCCGGTGCTGCGCAACGTCGAGAACATGTCGTTCGCCGACATCGAAGGCTCGATCGCCGGCTACGCCAAGGCGGCCCGCGAGGGCGGCCTGAAGCTCGAGGACCTGCAGGGCGGCACGTTCACGATCACCAACGGCGGCACCTTCGGCTCGCTGATGAGCACGCCGATCGTCAACCCGCCGCAGTCGGCCATCCTGGGCATGCACGCCATCAAGGAGCGCCCGATCGCCGAGAACGGCCAGGTCATCATCGCGCCGATGATGTACATCGCGCTTTCGTATGACCACCGCATCATCGACGGCAAGGACGCGGTGCTGTTCCTGGTGGACATCAAGAACCAGCTCGAGAATCCGCACCGCATGCTGCTTGGCCTGTAAGCAAGGAATCCAAAATGTCTGAGCAATACGACGTCGTCGTCATCGGTGCCGGCCCCGCCGGCTACCACGCCGCCATCCGCGCCGCGCAGCTGGGCATGAAGGTGGCCTGCATCGACGCCGCGCTGGGCAAGGACGGCAAGCCGGCCCTGGGCGGCACCTGCCTGCGCATCGGCTGCATCCCGTCCAAGGCGCTGCTCGACTCGTCGCGCCAGTACTGGAACCTGCAGCACCAGTTCGCGGACCACGGCATCACCACCACCGGTGCCAAGATGGACGTCGGCACGATGATTGCCCGCAAGGACAAGATCGTGAAGCAGTTCACCGGCGGCATCGCGTCGCTGTTCAAGGCCAACAAGATCACGGCCTACTACGGCTTCGGCACGCTGCACCCGGGCAAGGTCGTCAAGGTGAAGCAGCACGACGGCACGGAAGTCGAGCTGGTGGGCAAGCACGTCGTCATCGCCGCGGGCTCGGATTCGATCGAGCTGCCGTTCGCGAAGTTCGACGGCAAGCACATCGTCGACAACGTCGGCGCGCTCGATTTCACCGAAGTGCCCAAGCGCCTGGGCGTGATCGGCGCCGGCGTGATCGGCCTGGAGCTGGGCAGCGTGTGGAAGCGCCTGGGTTCGGAAGTGACCATCCTGGAAGCGATGCCTGATTTCCTGGCCGCCGTGGACGCCGAAGCGGCGAAGGTCGCGCTCAAGGAGTTCAAGAAGCAGGGCTTGGACATCAAGCTGGGGACCAAGCTGAGCAAGGCCGAAGTGAAGAAGGACGGCGTGCACCTGGCCTTCAGCGACGGCAAGACCGAACAGACCCTGGTGGTGGACAAACTGCTGGTTGCGGTGGGCCGCAAGGCCGCGTCCAAAGGCCTGCTGGCCGACGGCACCGGCGTGAAGATCAACGAGCGCGGCCAGATCGAAGTCGACGAGCACTGCTTCACCGGCGTCGAGGGCATCTGGGCCGTGGGCGACTGCGTGCGCGGGCCGATGCTGGCGCACAAGGGCTTCGAGGAAGGCATCGCCGTGGCCGAGCTCATTGCCGGCCTGCCGGGCCACGTCAACCTCGACACCATCCCGTGGGTCATCTACACCGAGCCGGAAATCGCCTGGGTCGGCAAGACCGAGCAGCAGCTCAAGGCCGAGGGCATCCCCTACAAGACCGGCAGCTTCCCGTTCGCCGCCGTGGGCCGCGCCGTCGCCATGGGCGAACCGGCCGGCTTCGTGAAGGTGATCGCGCACGAGGAAACCGACCGCATCCTGGGCATGCACCTGGTGGGCGTGGGCGTTTCCGAACTCGTGCACGAAGGCGTGCTGGCGATGGAGTTCCACGGCTCGGCCGAGGACCTGGCGCGCATCTGCCACGCCCACCCCACGCTGTCGGAAGCCATCCACGACGCCGCCATGGCCGTGGACAAGCGCGCCATCCACAAGGCGAACTGATGAGGCGCGCGCGGCTGCGCGGTTTCGCCGCAGCGCTCGCCCTGGTGTTGGCGTCGGTGGCTTCGGCCAGCGACGCCGCGCCCGCCGACATTGAATCGCGGGCGCTGCGCGCGGCCGAGTCGCTTGGACTCAACCTCTACCGCGCCGACCGCACCGCCTGGCTGACCACCGACCAGCTGATGGACCAAGGCTTGGTCGGCCGCGACGGCTCGGCCAAGCGGATCCCGGGCAACCCCACCGGCTGGGTAACGGCGCCGACGGCCACGCCGTCAATCTGGAGCGTAGCCTACCTGTCGGAAGTGGACGGAAAGCAGGTTGCGTTCGCGGACGGCACCGTTGATTTTGCCTCCGAACCCCTGGCCTCGCTACGCGAGAACACCACGCCGCGACCGCTGGAAGCCAACGAAGTTCTGCAGCTGCGCCTGCGCGACGACGCGCGCAGCCGTGAATGGATGTCCTGCAGCCGGGCCGCCTACAACACCGCCACCTTGCCCGACGGGCACGGCGGCTGGGCGGTCTACCTGATGCCGCCGCACCTGGCGAAAGGCGTGTACCCGCTCGGCGGCTTCCATCGCTTCAGCTACGACGCCGAAGGCCGGTTCCTGGACCACTACAGCCACACGCGAAGCTGCCTGTCCCACGACGAAAGCAACGCTCCGGAAGGAGCGATCTCGGCGGTCATGGTGTCGCACATCACCAGCGCCCTGCCAAACGAGATCCATGTCTTCATGAACCTGTCTTACGGCCTGCCCGTGTTCGTGGCAACGCAGGACCAGCGGCTTTGGAAGATCGAAGGCGGCCGCATCGGCCAGGTAGACCAGGACGCACCAGCGCAATGAAACCCGACACTTCGTTCCGCGCCTTCCGCATCCACTCCGAAGGCGGCCACCGCGCCGGCATCGAAGCGATCACCCTCGACGACCTCGCGCCCGGCGAAGTGGTGGTCAAGGCCGCGTACTCGAGCGTGAACTACAAGGACGCCCTGGCGGGAACCGGCACCGGCAAGATCCTGCGCCGCTTCCCGATGGTCGGCGGCATCGACGTGGCCGGCCACGTGGTGGCGTCCAGCGATGCGCGCTTCAAGGAAGGCGACGCGGTGCTGTGCACCGGCAGCGGACTGTCGGAAACCCGCGACGGCGGCTATTCGGAATACGTGCGGCTGGAGGCGAAGTGGACGATCCCCCTGCCCGCCGGCCTGTCGCTGCGCGAAGCGATGGTGCTGGGCACGGCGGGCTTCACCGCGGGCCTGTCGCTGCTGCGCATGGAGCACAACGGCCAGTCGCCCGACCAGGGCCCGGTGGTGGTCACCGGCGCCACCGGCGGCGTGGGCATGCTGGCCATCGATATCCTGACGCGCGCCGGCTACGAGGCGCACGCCATTTCCGGCAAGTCCGAACACACCGATTTCCTGCGGCACATCGGCGCCCGCGAAGTCTTCCCGCGCGACACCCTGGCCAACGCCACGCGCCCGCTCGAGAACGCCCGCTGGGCCGGCGCCATCGACAACGTCGGCGACCCGGCGCTGGCCGCCCTCACCCGCGTCATCCAGCCCTACGGCAACATCGCCAGCTGCGGCCTGGCCGGCGGCCCGGGCCTGTCCACCACGGTGATGCCCTTCATCATCCGGGGCGTTTCCCTGCTGGGCATCGCCTCGGCCGGCACCGCCCGGGGCCAGCGCGAACAGGTCTGGGAACGCCTGGCAGGGCCCTGGAAACCCGCCCACCTGGACGCCATCTGCACCCGCGAAACCCTGTTGGACGGCCTTCCCGAGGTCTTCCCGGCCATGCTGGCCGGTGGATCTTTCGGACGAACGGTTGTCCGGTTCTGACCCGGCTTGCACCTTGACCGCCCCCCCGGCATACAATCACCTACCCGTTGGAGGCCCATTCATGGCACGCATCCTGATTGTTGATGATTCCCCGTCCCAGCTCATGGGCATGAAGCGCATTGTCGAGAAGCTGGGGCACGAAGCCCTGACCGCCGAAGACGGTGCCGCTGGTGTCGAAGCCGCGAAGGCCAACAAGCCCGACCTGATCCTGATGGACGTGGTGATGCCGAACCTCAACGGGTTCCAGGCCACGCGCGCCATCTCGAAGGAAGCCACCACCTCGCACATTCCCATCGTGCTGGTCACCACCAAGGACCAGGAGACCGACAAGGTCTGGGGCATGCGCCAGGGCGCGAAGGCCTACATCACCAAGCCCTTCAACGAAAACCAGCTCATCGAAGTGATCAACGGCCTGCTCAACGGCGGCTGACCGATTACCGGTGAAAAGAAAAAGGCCCGCGAAAGCGGGCCTTTTTCGTGGTGCCGCGCTCACGCCTTGCTGGGATCGAACTCGAACGCGTCGGCCATCTGCCTGTACAGCGCCTTCTGCGCGTCGGTCTCGGCCTTGGGCGCGCGCACTTCGATCTCGACGATCTGGTCACCCGCGGCGGGCTTGCCCGGCAGCCCGCGTCCGCGCAGCCGCAGCTTGCGGCCGGTGTCGGAATCAGGCGGCACGCGCAGCTCCACCGCGCCGCCCAGCGTGAGCACGCTCACCGTCGCGCCCAGCGCGGCCTGCCACGGCGCCAGCGGCAGCGTGTAGAGGATGTTGCGGCCGTCCACTTCGAACTCGCCGTGCGGGCGATAGTCCACTTCCAGCAGCAGGTCGGAGCTGCGGCCCGGGCCACGGTGGCCCTGCCCCGCCAGCCGGATCACCTGCCCCGGCGCGATGCCGGCCGGCACGTTCACTTCCAGCGTGCGGCCGTCGACGTTGATGCGCTGCTTGCCGCCGGTGTAGGCCAGCTCCAGCGGGATGGCGAGCTTGGCCCGCACGTCACCCGCCGGCTGCGGCTGGGCGCGCCCGGGACCTCCCCGGCCGCCACCGAAAAGCGATTCGAAGAAATCGCTGAAGCCGCCGCCCTGGCCGAAGTCCTGCTGGTAGTGGAAGCCGCCATTGCCCGGCCCGCCCTGGCCGAAGCCCGGCGGCGGACGGAAATCCTCGCCCGGGCGATAGCCCTGGGCCTTGAGGCGGTCGTATTCGGCGCGCTTTTCCTTGTCGCGCAGCACCTCGTAGGCCTCGTTGATGGCCTTGAAGCGCTCTTCGGCGCCCTTTTCCTTGCTGACGTCGGGGTGGAACTTGCGCGCCAGCCGGCGGTAGGCGGTCTTGATCTCCGCCTCGCCGGCCGTGGCCTCCACGCCGAGCGTGTCGTAGTAATCCTTGAACTGCATCGTCCGCCCCTGGCAAGTGAAAGGCCCGCGGAATCGCCCGCGGGCCCAGTTTACGCCTCGCCCGGCCCTGCACCGTGCGTTACTGCACCTGGATGCGCCGCGGCGTGGTCTCGGCGCGCTTGGGAATGGTGATCTCCAGCACGCCGTGCCTGCCGGCCGCGGTGATGCCTTCCGGGTTGGCGCTGTCGGGCAGCGCGAAGCGGCGACTGAAGCTGCCGTGCGCACGCTCGATCCGCGAGAAGCGCGCGCCTTCCTCGGCCGTGCCGGTGCTGCGCTGGCCCTTGATGGCCAGGATGCCCTTGTCCATCTCCACTTCGATCGAGTTCGGGTCGACGCCCGGCAGGTCGGCGAAGATGACGAAGCGATCGGCCTCTTCCTTGATGTCCACGCGCGGCACCCAGGCCTGGGCCGCGGTGGCGTCCTCGCCGAGGATGCGGCCGAAGGCCTGCCGGGCATCGGTGTCCAGCTGGCGTGCGTGGGTGGCGAAATGACGGCTCAGGCTCATGGTGTTTCTCCGTGGGTTCAGCGGCACATTGCCGCCATGACCAGGAAGATTGGGCTGGCGATGCCGGCTTCAAGCCGTTGAAATCGGCGAAATCCAGCCCCAACGGCGACTTTCTTGCCGGCAGCGGCACCCCCGTGGCCGGCAAGACATGGCGTTCATGTCGGCCCGTTAGAATGGGCATTGACCCCCACTCCACGGAGTTCCGCATGACCATCCAGATCGGCGACAAGATCCCCCACGCCACCCTCAACATCCTCAAGGACGGCGTGCAGGCCGTGAACACCGAGGAACTCTTTGACGGCAAGAAGGTGGTGCTGTTCGCCGTGCCGGGCGCCTTCACCCCGACCTGTTCGGCCAAGCACCTGCCGGGCTACGCCGAGAAGTTCGGCGAGTTCCAGAAGCGCGGCATCGAAGTGGCCTGCCTGTCGGTGAACGACGCCTTCGTGATGGACGCCTGGGCCAAGAGCCAGGACGTGCCCGAAGGCGTGCACATGCTGGCCGACGGCAACGCCGTCTTCGCCAAGGCCCTGGGCCTGGAGCTCGACGCCACGGCCTTCGGCATGGGCCTGCGCGCCAAGCGCTTCGCGCTGTACGCCGAGGACGGCGTCGTCAAGCAGCTGCACGTCGAGGCCCCCGGCGAGTTCAAGGTCTCCTCGGCCGACTACGTGCTCGAACACCTGGCCTGACCCACCCGGGCAAGGCCACGGGAAGGCGGCTGCGGCCGCCTTCCCTTTGCCGCGAGCCGGCCGCTGACGCACGCCGCCGGGCTTCGGCGGGCATGAAGCGCGCAAATCCGATGCTATAGTCCGAACGAATTCGCAACGGGATTCCGGCTATCCAGCATGCGACAGCAACCTGCCTCACCCACCTCAGCAGACGCTAGGGCCCCGGCCGTGCTGCCCGGGGCCGACGGCACGGCGATACCGTCCTGAGCATGCCCAGCCCGCCTGCAAACGAAGCCCAATCCGGTGGTGCCGCGCCGCCGCACACTGTATTCGTCAGCTATTCCCATACCGACCGCAAGGCCGCGGTGGCGGTCGTGCGCGTGCTGGAAGAGGCCGGGTTCCAGGTCTGGTGGGACGGCCTGATCGAAGGCGGCCAGCGCTTCTCCCACGCCACGGAAACCGCGCTGCAGCAGGCGCGCGTGGTGGTGGTGCTGTGGTCGAAGAGTTCCACGGCCTCGCACTGGGTGCACGACGAAGCCACGCGCGGCCGCGAGACCGGGCGCCTGGTGCCTCTGTCCATCGACGGCAGCCAGCCGCCCCTGGGGTTCGGGCAATTCCAGTTCATCGACGTTTCGCAGGTGCTTGGCAAGTCGCGCAGCGAACCCATGCAAAAGCTGGTGCGCGCCGTGGCTGCCCTGCACGACGGCGCGGCCCCGTCGCCCGCCGCGGCGCGCCCCGCCGGGCCGTCCCGGACGCGCCGGAACCTGCTGGCTGCCGGCGTTTTCGCGCTGGTCGCCGCGGGCGGCGGCACGCTGCTGTGGCGTGCACGCGAACCCGGCGCCAGCCAGCGGGGCGCGAACGCGTCGCGCCGCATCGCGGTGCTGCCGTTCGCCAACCTGAGCAACGACCCCGAGCAGCGCTATTTCTCCGACGGCCTGACTTCGGAAATCCGCACGCAGCTGTCGCGCAATCAACTGCTGCAGATCGCCGGGCAGACGTCGTCCGAGCAGGCCGGCGAAGCGCAGGAGAACGACCGGGCGATCGCCAGCGCACTGGGCGTCGATTTCCTGCTCACCGGCAACGTGCAGAAGCAGGGCGAGCGGGTGAAGATTGCCGCCGAACTTACCGACGGCAGCACCGGCCTGAGCCGCTGGGCCGAGAGCTGGGAGCGCCCGCTGGCCGACATCTTCGCCGTGCAGCTGGAGATTGGCGGCGCCGTCGCCGCCGCGCTGTCGGCGGCGATCGAGGGCCCGGGCGCCAGCAGCCAAACCCTGGTCGGCGGCACCGCCAATGTCGCGGCGTTCGACGCCTACCTGCACGGACGCGCGCTGTACGAAGCCGGCATCGACGAGGAAAGCGATCGCCGCGCGCTGGCCTACTTCGAACAGGCGATCGCGCTCGATGCGCGCTACGCCGGCGCGCACGCGGCGCGCGCACGGGCACTGGCGCTGATCGGCAATCTCTACGCCGAGCATGACGAACGCGTGCGCGCCTACGACGCCGCGGAGGCTGCCGCACGAACCGCGACCGCGCTGGCGCCGGACTTCGCCGAAGCCTTTTCGGCGCTCGGCTTCGCAATGGCCACCGGCAAGCTCGACATGCGCGGCGCACGCGAGCCGTTCAAGCGCTCCCATGAACTGGCGCCAGGCGACGCCGACGTGCTCGCCCGCTACGCGACGTTCCAGTCGAACCTGCGCGACCACGCGCGCGCCACCGAAGTGATCCAGCGCGCGGCAACGCTGGACCCGATCAATCCGCGCGTCTTCCGCTCGCTGGGCGACATCCGCCACAACGCCGGCGACCACGCCGCGGCGATCGTCGCCTACCGCAAGGCGATCGAACTCAACCCGACCCTGGCCGGCGTCCGCGCCTCCATGGGCTTCGCGCAGCTGATGGCGGGTGCCGACGACGATGCCCGCGCTTCGTTCTCGAAGGAACGCAGCGCCGTGCGAAGCAAGCCGGGCCTGGCGATCCTGGAGATGCGCGCCGGCGACCGCAAGGCGGCCGAGGCCACGCTGGCCGCGCTGGTCGCCGAGTACGGTGACAAGAGCCACTACCAATACGCGCAGGTGTACGCCCAATGGGGCGACATCGCGAAGGCACTGGCGTCGCTGCAGGCGGCGTGGGACCTGCGCGACGGCGGCATCATGCAGATGTACGCCGATCCGATGCTCGAGCCGCTGCGCGGCACCGACGGCTACAACGCGCTCGCGAAAGCGGTCGGTTTCATCTAGTCCACTGGGGAAGACAGGAGAAGCACCATGCGCCACGTTGTCGAAACGGTACTCTTGGTAGGGCTCGCGCTGGGCCTGACCGCATGCAACAAACCGGCGGAGCCGGCCGCCGAGGCCGCGCCCGCCACCGTCGCACCCGACGCCCAGACCGGCACGGTCGAGCGCACGGGCCCCGAAGAGCAGACCGGCACGGTCGAGCGCACGGGCCCCGAGGAGCAGACCGGCACGGTCGAGCGCACCGGCCCCGAAGAGCAGACCGGCACGGTCGAGCGCACCACGCCGTCCGAAGAGTAGTCCCGGTCCCCGGGACCCGCGCCGGATCGCGTCAGCGCGATCCGGACGCGGCCTCCTGCCGCGGCACCCGCACCACCTCGCCGGACTTCGCCTCCGCCTTCGCGGCGGCGATCCAGTCGCCGTAGTAGGACATCCGCGTGTACACCGCCGGCTTGCCCGCGCCGCAGCCCTTGCCGCCTGAAACCACGCCCACCAGGCTGCGCGCGCCGCCATCCTCTTCGCGGGTCAGCGGGCCGCCGCTGTCGCCCTGGCAGCTGTCCTTGCCGACTTCGATGCTGCCATCCGCCGCCAGCGTGCCGGCACACAGGGCGCCAGGGCCGTAGAACTCGCCATACTCCTGCGCGCACTGCGCGTCGGGCAGATAGTTCAACGTCAGCTGCTGCAGGTCGGCCGGATTGCGCTGCAGCTGCCTTGCACTGTCCAGTCGGCTGACCGCATCCCGCTCGTTGCGCTGGCCCATCCAGCCCCAGCCGGTGACGCGCAGCGCCTCGCCGGCGTCGAAATCGCGGTCGCCGGGAGCCATCACCGGCACCGCGACCAGGCGTCCGCTCGCCTCGAACTCAGCGATGCGCGGGTCCTCCGCCACCCGGGCCAGCGCGATGTCGTGGAGTTTGGTTGCCTTCGTGTAACCCGAGTGGATCACCACCGATTCGATGGCGAACAGGCCGTCCTCGATCGTGAGGTTCTGGGTGCCCAGCCGCAGCCGGCGGTCGGTCAGCACATTGCCTTCCTTGCCGTCGAAGCCGGGGATGTTGTCGACGCAGTGCGCGGCGGTGGCGATCCAGCGGTCGCCGATGTAGGCGCCGCCACACTTGTGCGCGAGCTCGTAGGAGGCGCGCTCCGCGAGGTAGATCTTGCAGGGGTCGCCATCGGCAAGAGTCCGGTCATAGGCACGGTCGGCTTCGTCATAGCTGGGCGAAGACAGGATCTCGACCTGCCAGGGCGCCGAACCGGGGCGGGCCGGCTCACCGCCGACGATGCGGCCACCGCTTTTGTCGGCGCGCTCGCGGCGCACTTCGCAACTCTGGGCGGTAGCCGGCGACGCCGCGGGCGGCGGCGCAACGCTGGTGACCGGGGCCGGGGCTGAGGCCGGCGGCTGTGCGGGCGGCGCGCGGTCGCTGCAGGCGGCGAGCATGGCGCACGACAGTGCGCCGAGCGAAACCAAGGGAAGGAAGCGGTGGCTCATGGGATCTCCTCGGAAGTGGCGAGTACGGTGGAAACCTGCGCGGACCAGTCGCCGACGGCGGTAACGCCGACGGCGCGACGGCCCTCGCTGCTGGCGCACAGCAGGCGTTCGAGCGGTGAGGTGCACGCGGCGAGGTCGCGCGCGCCGGTGCCGGCCTGCTGGAAGGCGTCGGCGCGGAGCGGGCGCGCGCTGGCGATCACCACGAAACGATAGGCCCCGGGCAGGTCGAAGGACATGCCCGAGCGCCGGTAGGGCTGGTTGGGCGGCAGCGGTTGGTCGAACTCGCCGGGCTTGGGCAGCACCAGGTCGACCGCGTTCCGGGGGTCGATGGCCAGGACGTAGACGTAGGCCGGCCGGGAGCCGCGGTTGATCACGGTCGCGGTGATCCGTTCGCCCATGCCGATGCGGCGGACGCCTCCGGCCTGCAGCGCAGGGCATGCGGTGGGCCGGTAGCCGTCGGCCGCGATGCAGGCGGCGATCGGCAAGGGATCGGCACCGTTGTCGGTGACGGCGCTCGTGCGCAATGCCAGCAGCTGCTGGACGCGGGCCACCTTGCGCAAGGCATCGGCCACGCGGTCGCGGAACGCCGGGTCTTCGGCGCGGCCGAGCGACGCGGCCAGCAGCGTGCCGTCGTCGGCGCGCATGGCGACGGCGCCGGGATCGTCCACGGCCGCCACAAGGCGCGTGCCGCCGGTGGGCGACACCGCGGCAAAGCCGGTCGCAAGCACCGCCGCTTCGGCCGCGTCGCGTGCCGGGCCCGCCGGCAGGTCGACGGCGACCTCCAGGCTGCGGGCGGGAAGGAAATGCGCGATCTCTTCCGCCACCAGCCGCGGGGGCAGCGGCACGGCCGGCGTTGTGTCGGCCACCAGGCGGGCGGTGGTGCCGGCCACTTCCGCGACCGAGGCGGTGTCGATCCGCCCCCGGCGCAACACCGCATCGGCCTGGCTGGCGTAGAGCGCGTAGCGCGAACCCGGGGTGATGCCACTGGTGGTGCCGGCCTGCAGCGTCATTGCCGAACCGGCATGCTCGACGTCGTACAGCATGATCGTGCGCGACCGCGCACCCAGCACCGCCGTCAGCGAGCCCTCGGCCGACGGCGTCTGCGCCGCATGGCCGCGCGCCGCCACGCGCAGACGCACCTCGTGGATCAGGTCGCCGAAGGTGGCATCGCGCATGCCCGGCATGCGCAGCGTGTCGAGCAGGGCGGTGGTGAAGACGCCGGCGCGCGCGCTCACCTCGCCGCCGCTCTCCTGCGCCTCCTCGCCGTCCTGCGCGGCCGCCAGGTGCACCCAGTAGCCGTCGCCGCCCGCCGGGGTCGCGGCGGCGGCAGGCGGCCCGGCAGCGGCGAGTTCCGGCGCACTGCGTGAAAGGCCGGCGGCACCGGAGCGGGTGGCGGTGGCGGAGTTGCAGGAATCGAAGATGCTGACGAAGAAGAGGCCCTTGGCCGTCGCGCGATCCTTGAGCGCCTTGAGTTCGACATCGAAGATGTCGCCTGGCGAACCGTCGGGATTGCGGGCATCGGCCGGCAGGATCGTGCCGTTGTAGCCGGTGTCCTGGCTGCGGGCATCGTCGTCGCGGTAGCGGGAGCCATGGCCGGCGAAATAGAACAGCAGGGTGTCGCCCGCGCGCAGCGTTGAAATGCTTTGCTCCAGCGCTTCGAGGATGCGTGCGCGCGTGGCGCAGTCGTCGGTCAGCGTGGTGGTGGCGGCGTTCGACGAGTCGCAGGCGCCCGGTCCGGGCACATCGACGTCGACGCCGTAAAGCTCGGCCAGCGCCTCCTTGAAGCGCAGCGCATCGCCGACGGCGCCGCGCAGGTCGGAGAACACGGCGGCCGGCTGGCGTGCGTCGGAGTGCCGGTAGCGGTCGATGCCGACGATCAGGGCGTGGATGCGCCGCGTGTCCGGCGCGCGCTGCGCGGGCGCGTCGCCGGCCTGCGCCGGGGGCGATTCTGGCGGCCGGCTGCAGGCGCCCAGCATGGCCGCGAGGGCACACATCAACAGGACCGCACGCATCATGGCGTCTCCTCGCGCAGCACCAACGTGCTGGCCTTGGGGTTGAAGTCGAACAGCGCCGGCTGCTGCACGCGCCGCGCTGGCGCCTCGGCGGGCAGGTCGCTGAACGTGATCGCGCGGCTGCCCTCGCCCGCCGCGCCGATGCGGCCGACGCGGGCATCGTTGGCCAGTGTCGGCATGCGTTGCACCGCGTAGGCCAGCCATTCATCGGTGCGGATGCGGCCGTCGGCGTCGAGGTCGGCCTGGCCGCCGCCCAGTCCGTCCACCGCCAGCGCATAGGTCAGCAGGCCCTGGCCCAGGCGTGCGTCCTCAAGCGCGACGTCGTCGGCCTGGGTCGCAGCCAGGATACGGATGCCCTTGTCGTAGGCCAGCTGGCCCAGCCCGCTGTCGCCCATCGGACCGGGCTTGAAGCGCCCGTCGGACACGCTCGCGGCGGAATGGCAAGCGTCGATCACCAGCGTGATCTCATTGGCGTGCATGACCTGGAACGGCGCCACGAGGTCCGCGGTCGCGAACACCGTGGACAGGTCCGGCGTCTCCGAACCGTCCGGCCAACGGCCGTCGCCGGGGATCAGGTAAAAATCGCCCTGCGGATTGGCCCAGCCGTGGCCCGAGAAGCTGACGATCACGGCGTCGTCCGGCGTCGCCGGCTGCAGCACGCTTGCGTCGATGCCGTCCGCGCGCAGGGCAGCCAGCGTGGCTTCACGGTCGGCATTGCCGGCCAGCAGCGACAGCACCCGCGCGAGCGTGGCGCGATCCACCCGCGCACGACGGCCGTCGGCGCCGCGTTCGGCGGCGAGCACCAGCTGGTGGGTTTCATAACCCGGGATGTCGGACAGGCGCGAGGCCATCAACCTTGCGTCCGCGACGGCGTAGTTCAGGCGGAAGCGCGGCGTGTCGTAGTCATCGATGCCGATCGCCAGCACGTAGGCGCGGCGTGGTCGCGGCGCCACCGCCGGTCGGGTCCAGCTGCGGGTTACGGTCTCGCCCTTGATGCGGTCCTCGTTGAAGGCATAGGCGGAGAACTCCTGGGTCTCTTCGCCCGCCTGCGTCGGTACCGGCACCGTGAACTCGAGCTGGTGCACGCCGTTGGCCGCCTGCACCGCGTTGCGCTGGCGCCATTCGTCGATGTTGGTGCCGGCATCCTCCGGCTGCAGGGGCGTCATCGCCACCAGGCGGCCGTTGCGGAACAGCCGCGGGTTGTAGAGGCCGGAGCGCGTCTTGCCGTTGGGCGCGTCGACGTCCACGCCTTCGCGCACTTCGACCGCGACCACCGCTTCGGCGGCGTCGCGACCGGCACGGACACCGGTGATGCGCACTTCGGGCAGCACGCGGTTGAGGCTGGCGATGGCCGGCAGCGGCTTGAACGCCGTCGCGCAGGTATCGCTGGCGCGGCAGTCGAGCAGCCGCCGGTACAGGCCGGGCTCGTAGTAGTCGCGCATGAAGGTTTGCACGGCCAGGCTTTGCCAGGGCGCATCCGGCACCAGCCAGCGCACCAGCTGGGTATCGGCACTCAGGTTGGTGTCGTAGCGGCCACCGGGTGCGAGCGCGAAGTAGCGGTTGTCGGGCAGCGCGTACAGGGTCAGCACCAAGGTGCCATCGCCGCTGTCCAAGAACAGGACCTGGCCATCTTCGGTGCTTGTCCACATGAGGCGACTGCGTTCGATCCAGCCAGCGCGAACCGCCGCTGTCCGGAACGGGATGTGCACGATGATGCGGCCCGTCTCCAGGTCGAGCAGCGCGCCGTCGTCCAGCCCCAGCACACGATCATTGCCGATCGCGACCACGCGCTGGGAGAAGCCCGGCCACGTGCGTACCTTTGCCGCAGCATCGGTATCGACCGCGTAAAGTTCGGCATTCGGCTCGCCCGTCTGCGCTGCCGCATTGAGGGTGAAGACGATGCGGCGACCATCGGCGCTGAAGGACAGCGCACGGATGGTCTCGCCTGCGATGGGATGAACGATTTCAAGCAGCCTGCGTTGCGCCGTCACGGCGCCTTCCGGGATGTCGAGCAACCACAGCCGCAAGACCTGCCCGGCCTCCGGCGAATCGGCACGCACCCAGGCACGGGTCGCGACCGCGAGCTGCCGGCCATCGGACGACGTTTCTATGGCGGTAATGCGTTGGTCGGCCAAAGCGGGTGCCACCAACGCCCGCCAATCACGCGCATCGGCGTCGCGGAACGCCAGGCCTGTCGCGGGCGGATCAGTGCTTGTTTCACCGTCGCCGGCGTCCACGGAGTCACCCATGCAGATCACGTTGTCGGCGCGATGCCGCCCAGGGCGCTTGAAGCACAAGCTTTCAAGCGACCCGAGTGCGACGAGCCCTCCGGCGTCTGTCGTACGCGTCTGCCAGCGGCTTTCGATGGCGGGGCAGTCTCCGCGCGCAGCACACGCAGGATCGATCAGCCGGGCCGGCGGGAAACCGGCCATCGCATCTTCCGTGTCGTTGCTGGCGTCATAGCCATTGCTGCCAAGGAAGTAGCGCTTCTCGTCAAGCCATCTCGCATGGTGGTAGTCGCGCGGCGTCTGGAAGACGGGTTCGCGGCTGCCGCTGTCAAGGCCGAGGGTTTCCACGCGGGTTATGCGGCCGGATTCAGGATCGTAGGAATCCACCACCCGCAGCAGTCGCAGCCCTTCGGGCGACACGTCCGCATCGAGGAAATAATTGCGCGGGTCGCCTGTCAACGCGCGCGACACCGTATTGCCGCCGGTCGCAGACACGGTGACGCCGTAGTGGCAGGGTTGCACCGGCGTGCAGGGCGTGCCGGAGTGTCCACCGCCGGTATTTGGCAAGTCGCCGCGGCTCGCCTTCGGGCGCAGCGTGGCGTTGGGAGAAACCGGCCAGAGGGGCGACTCGCCGGCCGGTATCGGCAGTTCGGCATCGGCCCGGACCGCGAACGGCCACGCTTCGACGACGTACGTACACCACGGCGTTCCAGGATGATGGGCGCCCGGACAGGCACGTTCGGCGACAGCGTCGTTGGCAGCTTCGTACGCCACCATCAGGCCGCCGTCGAATCCCTCGGTGAAGGCGTGCAGACGGAGCAGCGGTTCGTTCCCGCCTTCGGGCAGCAGCAGGCGGGCATCGAGCGGAACCTGCGCATGCTGGGAGGCTATGCCCTGGCCCACGTCCCAACTGACGATGGACCCGTCGCTGGCGAGCGAGGTCAGGGAACGTCCCGTGCTGTTCCAGCGCGCCGCGAGCACTGGTGAAGGGTGCCCGACCAGCTGTGCGATGGCCATGGGTTCTTGGATTGCGTTGGCGTCGTGCACGAACAGCGTGACGCCGTAGCGACAGCGCTGTACCGAGGTGCAGGTAGGATCGAGATCGCCGAAGTGCTCGTCGCCCGTGTTGGGCAAGCCCCGGCGTGCGTTGCCGTGGTTGGGTTCCGGGCGCAGCTTGCCATCCGGCGAAATGGGCCAGTGACGCAGTTCGCCGGCGGGTATCGGGACTCCTGCGTCCGCCCGGACCACGCGCGTCGCCAGGTCGATGACGTAGGTACACCATGGCTTGCCAGCGTGATGCGCGCCCGGACAGGCTTGCTCGGCAACACCCGCATCCTTGCCCACATAGGCCACTGCGAGCGTACCGGCGACGGGCCCATCGGTGAATGCGTGGAAACGCATCGGGCTTTGCTGCTGGCCGGCCTGCAGCAACGGATCAAGCGGAATCTGCGCATGATCGAGAATGGCGCCGCTGGCCACGTTCCAGAAGACGACGGAGCCGTCGCTCGCCAGCGAGGCCAGGTGGCGTCCGCCGTCGACCCAGCGCACCGCAATTACCGGCGCCTGGTGTCCAAGCTGCACGATGATCTTTGGCTCAACCACAGCATCGGACGTCGCAGCCGCATCGGACGGCGCAGCGGTGACGGCTGCCGGCGGTGGCGCCGCATCCTGCCCGGAACACGCGGTGAGCAGAAGGAAAATGCCGAAGCAGGACAGAAGACCGGGGATGCGCATGTTCGGCAATATCATCCTCCGTCCAAGGCCTCGGACCGGGGCAGGAACGACGGCCTTACGGATCATGGACGTCCCTTTCGCAGCACGAGGCTGCTTGGTTGAGAGTTGACGAGCAGAGCAAGGCAGCCCATCAGCAGACAGTCGGCAATGCGCATCGTTGCGCTCCGTGACGTGCGCCGGCCCCTCCGGCCGAAGCAGCTTAGCACCGGCCGCGACGCGCCTTGCGCAGGCACGCTGGCCTCGCTGGCGCGGCCCTGCACGAGGGCTCAGCGGATGACGTGCAGCGTGAGTTCGGCGAAGGCGCCGGTGTCGGCGAGTGCGGTGATGCGCTGCGGGCCGGGGGTGTCGAAGGCGTGGGTCCAGGGGCGCGGGCCGAGGGTTTCACCGGCGAGGCGGCCGTTCACCAGCCAGCGCACGCGGGACTGCGTGCCGTAGGCGCGCAGGCGCAGCGTGGCGGGTTTGGCGCTGCCCGGGGTGCGGGCCAGTCGCGCCCCATTGCCGGGGCCCTCGATGCGCAGCGTTTCCATCGCCTCCAGCGCGTCGGGCGCGCAGTCGGGCGACAGCGGCGGCACCGCGCCGGCGTGCCTGAGCGCTGCGGGAAGCCACGGATACGCCAGCGCCGGCCAGCGCGCCACTTCGGTGCGTTGGCGGGCGTGCGTGGCGCCGCAGCTCGCGGAGAGGCGCTTTCCGGTGCGTGCATCCACTTCCAGCGCCAGCCGGCCCGCGCTCCAAAGCCGCGCCTCGCGCTCGGGCAGCGTGGGCGGCAGCGTGCCGGCCAGCGCAAAGGCCTCGCGCGCCTGATGGCACAGCGCGGGTGCCGCGGGTTCCGGCGGCAGGCCCAGCGGCCAGCAGATGTCGAGCTTGCGCACCGTGGCGGGCATGCCGCGCTGGCGGCCATCGCCACCGTTGCGCGGCAGGCTGTCCACCACTTCGAACAGCAGCGGCAGCGCCGTGATCGCGCCGTACTGCCCGGGCAGCGGCGTGCCGTCGGGCCGGCCCACCCACACGCCCACGGTGTAGTGCGCCGTGCTGCCGAGCGCCCAGGCGTCGCGGAAGCCGTAGCTGGTGCCGGTTTTCCAGGCCACGCGCGCGCGGCCGGTGGTGTCGAAGGCTTCGTCGCGCTGGCCGGGACGGCCGTGCTGTTCGAGGATTTCGCGGATGATCCAGGCCGCGCCGGGCGACAGCAGCCGGCGCTCCTGCATCGGCGCGCCGGCGGCGTAGCGCACGCGGCCGGCGAGGCCGTCGGCGTTCAAGGCGCGATAGGCGCCGACCAGTTCCTCCAGCCGCGTGCCGGTGCCGCCCAGGATGATCGACAGGTTGGGCTTGGCGCCGCGCGGCAGCCGCAGCACCACGCCCGCATGCGCCAGGCGTGCGGTGAAGCGCTCGGGGCCGAGGCGGTCGAGCATGTCCACGGCCGGCACGTTGAGCGACAGCCGCAGCGCCTCCGCCACCGACACCGGGCCGTTGAACGCGGGATCGAAGTTCGCGGGGCGGTAGTCGCCGAAACTCTGCGGCGCGTCCACCAGCAGGCTTTCCGAATGCACCAGGCCATCGTCCAGCGCCAGGCCGTAGAGGAAGGGCTTGAGCGTGGAGCCGGGCGAGCGCGTGGCGCGCACCATGTCCACGTGGCCCAGGCGCGTGGTGTCGGCGAACTCGAGCGAGCCGACGTAGGCGCGCGCTTCCAGCGTGGCGTTGTCAACCACCAGCAGCGCCGCCGACGTGCGCTCGGGCAGCTGCGAGAAATAGCCGGCCAGGCGCTGCTCGAGCACGCGCTGCAGCGACGCGTCGAGCGTGCTGCGGATGCGCGTGCGGCCCGGGTTGGCGGCGCGCAGGCGCTGGGCCAGCAGCGGCGCCGACATCGGCGGCTGCAGGCGTCGCGCCACCACCGGCTCGATGCGGGCGTCGTCCACCTGCGCCCGGGTCCAGGTGCCCAGCGTGGCCATGCGCGCCAGCACCTTGTCGCGCGCGGCGCGCGCGGCTTCGGGGTGGCGGTCGGGGCGCAGGCGGCTGGGTGCCTGCGGCAGGACCGCGAGCAGCGCCGCCTCGGCCTGGGACAGGCTGGACGCGGGCTTGCCCAGGTAAGCCCAGCTCGCCGCTTCCACGCCGACGATGGTGCCGCCGAACGGCGCGTGGTTGAGGTAGAGCGAAAGGATTTGATCCTTCGAGTAGCGCCACTCCAGCTGCAGCGCGCGCAGCGCCTGCCGCAGCTTGCCCAGCGGCGTGCGCGAGTGCGGCTCCAGGATGCGGGCCACCTGCATGGTCAGCGTGGACCCGCCCGACACGACGCGGCCATTGGCGGCCCACTGCCAGGCCGCGCGCAGCATCGCCGGCGGATTGATGCCCGGATGCCGGCGGAACCAGCGGTCTTCGTAGGTCACGAGCGCCTGCAGGTAGTGCGGCGACACCTGGCCGATCGTGACCGGGTAGCGCCACACGCCGTCGCGGTTGGCGAACGCGCGCAGCGGCGTGCCGTCGGCGGCCAGCACCACCGCCCCGCCATCGCTGGCCTCCGGCACCGGCGGCGGGAACAGGCGGTCGAGCGCAAACAGCAACAGCAGGCCCAGCACGCCGGCCGCCAGCAGGCGGCGACGCCGCGTGCCGGGCCGGCGCTGGCCCGCGGCAGGCCGGTTCAGCCCTGCCGCGGCGGCGGCCGTTACGCGCGCCCTGCGCACGCTACGGCTGGACGACGGTCACCGTCGCCGGGATGGCGCGGCCCACGCCGCGCAGCTCGGGCCGGTACATGTCCTCCACCTGCGGCGGCGGCACCACGTACGTGCCCGGCGTGACGGCTCGCACCAGGTAGAACAGCTGCGCCTTCTGGCCCGAATAGAGCTTGAGCGCGGCCACGTAGCGGTCGTCGCGGTACTCCTCGTGCTGGATCTCCGAGGCGTCGCTGCGATCGGTGATGGTGATGCCCTCGATGGTGACGTCGGCCCACTGCTCGTCCGGCGTGAGGTTGAGGTTTTCGATTTCCAGGCCGGCCGGCAGCAGGTCCACCAGCAGCGCGTCGGCGTCGGCCTGGGGCGCGAAGCGCACGCCCGCCGCCAGGTCGCCGAAGGCGAAGTCGCGGCTGAGCAGGCGGTCGGCGTCGATTGCCGTGTCTTCGCCACCCACGCTGAGCTGGCCGGAGAACGTGGCGCTGGCGTCCAGCGCCAGGCTCTTGCCCAGGCGGGCCAGCGCGATCTGTTCCTGCGTGCTGAGCCAGTAGTGGGTCTCGGCCACGCGGGCCTGCATGTCGCGCGACAGGGCCAGCAGGCGCTGGTCCTGGCCGCCGCCGGCGCGCTTGTTCTCGCGCAGCAGGGCCAGCATCAGGCTCTGGTCACGCAGGTCGGAGCCGTAGTCGCCGAGCCAGCGCGGGCGCGCGTCCTTCTTGGCCAGGCCCTCGGCAATGGCCTTGCTGGCGCGGGCCTCGTCGCCCTGCATCGCCAGCGCCAGGCCCAGGTGCACCAGGGGCAGGACGGTGAGCGACTTGCCGCGCTCGTTGTCGTACAGCGCGCGCAGCGTGCCCAGCGGCGCCCGGTTCACCTTGGCCAGCACGTAGCCGGCCTGCGCCTGGTAGGCGAAGCGCAGGTGGTCGGAGGCGTCGTAGGAATAGAACGGCACGCCGCCGGTGAGCAGGTCCTCGCTCAGGCGCTCGAGCGACTTCTGCAGCATCGCGTCGGGCACCGCGAAGCCGGCGTCGCGCGCGTTGAGCAGGAACTCGGTGATGTACGGCGTCAGGATGGCCGCCGAGTCACTGCCGCCCCACATCGAGAAGTGGCCGTTGCCCGACTGCAGCGCCGCCAGGCGGCTGAAGGCGCCTTCCATGCGCTTGCGGCGGGTTTCTTCGTCCAGGCCGGCGAAGCCCATGCGCCTGGCGCTGTCGGCGTCCAGCAGCAGGGCCGCGTAGCCGCGGGTGGTGGTCTGCTCGACGCAGCCGTAGGGGTAGTCGAGCAGGTCCTGCAGCGCGCGTGCGAACGGAATCGGCGGCTGCGTGGTCAGCGTCATGCGCGCCGACACGGTGCCGGGCATCAGGCCCGCCGCCAGCTCGCCGCCCAACGACAGCGACGAACCGGGCTGCAGCGTCTGGGCGCGCGAACGCACCACGCTGCCCCAGGCGGCGCGCACCGGCACGTCGAACTCGCGGTTCACGGTGAAGCCGCCGCCCTCGACGCGCAGCTTCAGCGTGCCCACGCCGAAGCCTTCGGTGCCGCTGAGCACGTAGGTGAGCGTGGACTTCGCGTCCGGCGCCAGCGACACCTTGCGGCGCTCGCCCGCCACCGCGATCGGACCGGTGGTGTCGAGGCTGACGCTGAACTCGCCGGCCTGGCCGGTGTAGTTCTGCAGGTCCAGCGTGACCGTGCTGCGGTCGCCCGGCGCCAGTGCGCGCGGCGCGCTCACTTCGGCCAGGATCGGCGCGCGCAGGATGCTTTCGCTGCTGCCCTGCCCGTACACCTCGTCGCTGTACACCAGGGCCGAGACCCGCAGCGTGCCGTTGAAGTCGGGCACCATCACGTCCACCTTGGCGCGGCCCTTGGCATCGAGCTTCACCGGGCCGGCGAACAGGTCCACCGTCTGCACGCGCGCGGTCGGGCGGCGGGCCTGCGGCAGCGCCAGCAGCGCCATGTCGCCGCCGAAGCGCAGCGTGGCCGCCTCGCCTTCGAAGCTTTCGATCACGCGGCCATAGAGGTCGTACGCGTCGACGCCCAGTCGCCGCTGCGCGAAGAAATGCGCGGCCGCGTCGGGCACCGGGAAGCGGGTGATGTTGAGGATGCCCACGTCCACCGCCGACACCGTGGCCCAGGCGGTCTTGCCGGCCAGGGCGGGCGCGCTGATGGTGACCGGCAGCGCCTGTTCGGGGCGGGTCTGCTTCGGGGCCTCGACCGTCACCGGCACCGTGCGCGCGGTGCGGTCCATCGGCACGTGCGCCACGCCGACGGCGCGCGCGGGCGTCACCTTCTCCAGCGCCGAACCACCGCGCAGCACCAGCGCGGTGATGTAGACGTCATGGCGCTCCCATTCCTCGGTGACCTTGAGCTCGTAGGTCTCGCCGGGCTTGGCCAGCAGCGGCTGCACGTGCAGCAGCTTGTCGGATTCGACCACCAGGATGCCCTGGCCCGGCTGCGGCGGCGTCACGGTGATGCGCAGCGTGTCGCCGGCGCGGTAGCTGGTCTTGTCCAGCGCCAGCTTGACCTTGTCGGGGCGCGCGTCCAGGCCGCGATTCTGATTGTCCCAGCTCCAGCCCGCCACGAAGGGCAGGCGCGTGAGCAGGCCGGTTTCCGGATCCAGCACTTCCAGTCGGTACTCGCCCCACTCCACCTGGAAATCGACGCGGGTGTCGCCATCGGCACGGGCCGCGACGTCGCGCGACTCCACGGTTTCGTAGCGCGCGCTGTAGTCGTAGCCCCAGCCGCCGCCTTCTTCCTGGCGCCAGTGGTAGTCGCGGCGCTCGCGCACCAGGCTCACCTTCAGCGCGGCGGCCGGCAGGCGCTTGCCCGCGGCGTCGGTGCGCATCACGTTGAAGCCGGCCACGCCGTTGGCGGGCGAACCTTCCTTCATGTCGAACAGCGGGCGCACGCCCACCAGCGCGGGCGCCGGCCACAGCGTGCGCTTGAGGCTGCGGGTGACGGTGCGGCCGCCGCTTTCATACACGCTGCCGCTCACCACCACGGCCACCGGCGCGGTGGGCGCGGCGGCCTCCTCGGGCAGGGGCAGCGAGGCGGTGAGCTTGCCCTTCGCGTCCAGCGCCTGGTCGAGCGCGTCCTTGGCGTCCTTGGGCAGGGTGATGGTGGGGTCGCCGAAATAATGGTCGGGGAAGGCTTCCAGCGGATGCTGGTCGGCGGTGACCGACAGGCGCGCGGTGAAGCGGTTGCCCGAGGCCGGCGCGCCATAGAGGTACGCGGCCTCGACCGACAGCGGGAACGGTTCGCCCGGCGCCAGCGTGGGCTTGGCGCTGGCCAGGTCGAGCTTCATGCGCTCGGGCAGGAACTCTTCGATGCGCAGCGACATGCCCTGCACCACTTCGGCGGCGCCGGGCGCGGTGCGGAACTCCACCTGCCAGCGGCCCGTGGGCACGTCGGCCGGCAGCGCATGGGTCCAGCTGTAGTAGCCGCCCTCGCCCGCCGCCAGCTGGGTTTCCAGGAACACCTTGCCGTCGGGCTGCTTGAGGCTCAGGAACAGGGGCTGCGCTTTCACCGCGCGGCCGTCGTGGTCGCGCATCAGCGCCGACAGCCGCAGCGTTTCACCCGGGCGGTAGAGGTCGCGGCCCGACCAGGCGAACACGTCGAACCAGGCCTGCTTGCGCCCCGCCACCGAGAATTCGGAAAGATCGAGCGCCGGCTGGTTGAACGGCAGCAGGGACACGTCGTTGCCGCTGCGCGCCACCAGCACGTGGCTGGCGTCGAGCTTGTAGCCCACCAGGGCGTTGCCGCTGCCGTCGGTTTCGGCCTTGGCCACCACTTCGCCCTTCCGGTCGAGCACGCTCAGCGCGATGCTGCCGGCCGGCTCGCCGGTCTTGAGCGACGCGGTGTGCACGAACACCGAATCGCCGTAGGCGCGCAGGTGCAGGCCGATGTCGGAAACGAAGAAGGTGGCGGTCTCGTAGTCATCGCCATAGGCGCCGACCTTGCGCATCAGCGCGAAGTACAGGCCCGGCTCCTGCAGCTCGGTGATGTTCTGCACCGGCAGGTAGGTCAGGCGGCGCTCGTTGTCGGCGCCGCCCAGCACGAAGCGGTTGAGGTACACCGAGTCGGCCACGCGCGTGATCGCCACGCGGTCCTGCCACTCGCTGTCGCTGAGCTCCCAGCCGCCGCGGCGGCCGCCGCGCTGGTAGCTGACGAAGAAGTTGGCGACTTCGCTGTCGCGCACGCGCAGGAACTCCACGTCCACTTCCTGCACGTTCACCGACACCACGGGCAGGCCGCGGGTATCGCGCGCCGGCAGCACGCTGCCCTGCGAGGCGAAGCCGACGGCAGGTTCCACCGGGCCGGTGTTGACGGTGCGCTGGTCGTCCTTGCCCAGGGTCTTGCCGTCGGCGGCAGCCAGGCCGGCGCGGATCAGCACGGTGTAATCACGGCTGGCCTCGACGTAGGGGAAGCGCAGCGTCATCGCTTCGTCGTCGAGCACCCAGCTGCCCGTCACCACCGCGCCATCGGGCCCGGTCACCACGATCAATGCGTCGAACTCCTGGCTGGCCGCGAGCGGCTGCGAGAATTCCAGCGCGATCGCCACGTCGCCCTGGCGCTCGCCGCGCCCGGCCGACACCAGGCCGAAGCCCTCGATCTTCGGCCGCGCGTCCACCGGCGCGCCGCTCTGCATTTCCGGCACCTCGTTGGCGTCGCGCTTGCATCCGGCGACGAGCACGATGGCGAGGGAAAGGACGAACAGCGCAAGTGCGCGGCGCAGCGATGCGAGGTTTTTCATGGGGCCACTCCGGGAGAGGTGGCCAGTATAGGGCGGCGACGTTGCAGGAACGGCGCCACGCAATTTCCGCGGAAAGCGGTCAGCGCCGCGCGCGGCGGCGGGCCGTCATTCGACCGCGCCGGCCACCGGCAGCCTGGCCGCCTGGGCGGTGGCCGCGGCCACCTTGTCCACGGGGGTCATGCGCAGCACCAGGTCGGCCAGGTCCAGGCCCAGGCCGGTGCCGCCCTGGCGCGACATCGCGGCCAGGTCGATATCCACGTAGCCCATCGGCTTGCCGTCGTGCGAGAAGGCGATGCCCGGTACCCCGTCCACCATCAGCCGATAGGTGGGGCTGCGGGTTTCGCCCAGCACCAGGCCCGGCCGGAACACCGACACGCCGCCCCATTCGTCGGACGTGCGCAGCAGCGAGAAGAACACCATGCCCGGCTCGGCCTTGATGCCCTGCGACAGGTCGACGAAGCCGAGCTTGCCGGCCGGGTCGCGCAGCCGCAGCCAGGCCAGGCCCAGTTCGGCATCGCGGGTGACCAGGTCGGCCGGCAGCCAGTCTTCGCTGTCGGCCAGGCGCACCCGGAAGTCGCTGGACTTGGCCACCGGCGAGGCCTGGCCCGGCGTCGCCGCGCCCAGCTTGCTGAAGTCGATGCTGACGGCCCGTTCGGGCACCACCAGCAGGCCGTCGGCGCTCACCATCACCGCCTGCGTGCGGTCCTCGATGCGCTGCTCGTTGCCCGAGTTGGTCACCGACATCACGAACTTCACCGTGACGATGGCGGACGAATGCTGCTGCACCAGGTCGCGGTAGACCTCGCGGTAGTCGTCGAAGGGCTCGGCAGCCGCGGCGGCCGGGGCTGGCGACGCGGCCAGCAGCAGCCCGGCAAGGACGATCAGGCGGACCAGGGTCATGGCGTCTCCGTGAGCCAGTAGCGTTCGAGGTACAGGATGCGGGTTTCACCGCCACGCACCACCTGCAGCGGCACGACGCTGCCGTTGCCCTTGGCCAGGGCGCGCTCGAGCGCCTGCGCCAGGCCGGTCAGGTCGCGCACCGGCTCCCCGCCCAGGCTGATGATGATGTCGCCGCCGGCCAGATGGGCCAGGCCCGCGGGGCCGCCGGCCTCGACGCCGTCCACCACCACGCCGGACTGGCTGGCCGGCAGGCGGCGCGCGGCGCGGTCGTAGAAACCGATCTCGCGCAGCTGTGCGCGCAGGCGGCTGAGCGCCAGGGTGCGCAGGCCCGAGGTGTTGATCGGCGATTCGGCCAGCGCCAGCGAGAACACCTGCGGCTTGCCGTCGCGCAGTGCCTCGAAGCGCGCGGTGCTGCCGATCGGCAGGTCGCGCACGCGCTGGTGGAAGCCGTCGGCGGAGTTCTCGTTGGCGGCGCGCAGCGGCTCGCCGTCCAGGGTGGTCAGCAGGTCGCCCACGCGCGCACCGGCGGCCGCCAGCGGGCTGCCCGGATAGGTGCGGATGATGCGGAAGCCCGGCGCCGCCAGGCCCAGGTCGCGCGCCAGCGACGCGGTGACGGGCTGCACTTCCACGCCGGCCCAGGCCTTGGCCAGCTCGGGCAACGGGGTGCGCAGGCGGTCGCCGTGGATCGGCGCCAGCACGGCGATGCGCTGCTCGGCCTCGCGCTGGAACTCGATCACCAGCGGCTTGCCGTCGGTGGGCGGGAGCCCGGCAACGGCGTCCAGCGACGCATGCGACGCCACGGGCTTGCCGTTGACGCGCAGGATCACGTCGCCCTGCGCCAGCGCCGGGCGGGCGATGGCGGCCGGGCCGCCCGGGCGGATGCCGGTGACGATCAGGCCGCTGGTTTCGTCCAGGTTGCGCCGGCGGCTCAGGGCCGGCGTCATTTCGGCCAGCGACAGCCCGAACGGGGTGAAGGCACGTTCTTCGATCCGGTCGTCGGGCAGGCGCTGCGCCGTCAGCCGGATTTCGCTGCGCTTGCCGGCGCGGTCGATGCCCAGCGCCACCGCGGCGCCGACCGGCAGCTCGGCCAGGCGGCGCTGCAGGGCCGGCACGTCCACCGGCTGCAGCGCGCGCACGGTTTCGCCCTGCAGGGTGAGGATGCGGTCGCCGGCCAGCAGCCCGGCCTTCTCGGCGGCCGAGCCGCGCTCGACGGCATTCACCAGCACGCCGTCCTTGAGCCCGGTGCCCTTGAGCGAGCGCAGGCGGAAGCCCAGGTGCGTGCGCTCGATGCGGCCCTTGGCCACCAGCGCCGCGACCACTTCGCCGGCATCCGGGCCGGGGATGGCGAAGGCCAGGTCGCCGCCGAACAGCGTGCCGCGCGTGTTCACGCCGACGATGCGGCCCGACAGGTCCACCAGCGGACCGCCGGAATTGCCGGGTGCGATGGCGGCATCGTGCTGGATCCAGGCGTAGTAGCGGCCGGTGGGCTGGTCGGCGCCGAGGCGGTCCTCGTAGTCGGCTTCGTCGTCGAACAGCGACACCAGCAGGCGGCGCGGGTTGTTCACCACGCCGGCGCTCATGGAGTTGGACAGGCCCCAGGGCGCACCCATCGCCAGCACGGTGTCGCCGGGCTGCAGGTCGAGCTGGCGGGAGAATTCGGCGTAGGCGAAGGTCTCGGGCGCGGCCGGCAGGGCCTGCAGCACCGCCAGGTCGGACAGGGTGTCGGTGCCGACCAGGCGCGCCGGCAGCTCGCGGCCGTCGGCGAACACCACGCGGAAGCTGCGGCCGTTCTCGGTGACGTGGGCGTTGGTGGCGATGTGGCCCTGCGCCGTCACCACCGTGCCGCTGCCGCTGGACACGCTGAGCACGGGCTCGCCCTGGACGTGGTCTTCGCGCACCGTGAGGATGCTCACCACCACCGGCAGCACCCGGTCGCGCGCGGCCGCGATGCGCTCGGCATCGCTGGCGCGCACGGCCGCGGGGGCCGGGGCAGGCTGGGCCAGCGCCGGAAGGGCCGCCAGCATCAGGGACGCGGCGATCCACGCCGCGGCGAATCGGGTCAGGCGCATGCAGCTCTCCGTCGGGGGTGCCAGCCTTGGTGCACGGGCCGCGCGAGAAGTTTCGCGCGGCCTGCCGGGATCAAGCCTCGGTCTGCGGCTGCGACGGATCCGTGACGACCGGCGCGTCCAGCGACGCACCCCGCTCGTCGTCGACGATGTCGATGACGTCCACGCGCTCCACCGCGATCAGCTCTTCGTCGGCCGCCACCCGCATCAGCGTGACGCCCTGGGTGTTGCGGCCCACCTGCGACACTTCCGAAGCGCGGGTGCGCACCAGGGTGCCCTGGTCGGAAATCAGCAGGATCTCGTGCTTCTCGGTCAGCTGGATGGCGCCGACCAGCTGGCCGTTGCGCTCGCTGGTCTGCAGCGCGATGACGCCCTGGGTGCCGCGGCCCTTCTTCGGGTAGTCCTCGACCGGGGTGCGCTTGCCGAAGCCCTTGGCGCTGGCGGTGAGGATGTCACCGTCGCCGTCGACCACGATCATGCTCACGACCTTGGCGCCCTGCCCTTCGTCGTCTTCCTTCAGGCGCATGCCGCGCACGCCGGTGGCGGTGCGGCCCATGGAGCGCACTTCGTTCTCGTCGAAGCGCACGGCCTTGCCGCTGCTGGCGAACAGCATCACGTCGCGCTGGCCGTTGGTCAGCTGCACGTCCACCAGGCCGTCGCCCTCGTCGAGGTTGATGGCCCAGATGCCGGTGCTGCGCGGACGCGAGTACTCGGACAGCGGGGTCTTCTTGACCGTGCCGTCGCGGGTGGCGAAGAACACGAAGTGGCTTTCATCGAACTCGCGCACCGGCAGCACGGCCTGCACCTTCTCGCCTTCCTGCAGCGGGATCCAGTTGATGATCGGGCGGCCGCGCGAATTCGGGCCGGCGTCGGGCAGCTGGTAGACCTTGAGCCAGAACACGCGGCCGGTGCTGGTGAAGGTCAGCAGCGTGTCGTGCGTGTTGACGATCCACAGGCGGTCGATGAAGTCTTCTTCCTTCACCGCCGTGGCCGAGCGGCCCTTGCCGCCGCGCTTCTGGGCGCGATAAGTGGTGAGCGGCTGGCGCTTGGCGTAACCGGCGTGCGACAGCGTGACCACCACGTCTTCCGAGGCGATCAGGTCGAGGATGTCGAGGTCTTCCTCGCCCGGGCGGATCTCGGTGCGGCGGTCGTCGGCGTATTCCTCGCGCAGCGTGCGCAGCTCGGTGCGGATCACTTCCAGCAGGCGGTCCGGGCTTTCCAGGATGTGGATGAGCGCGCGGATGGCCTCGAGCAGCTGCTTGTATTCGTCGGTGAGCTTTTCCTGCTCCAGGCCGGTGAGGCGGTGCAGGCGCATCTCGAGGATCTGCTGGGCCTGGATGTCGCTCAGCTGGTAGCCGTTTTCCTGCATGCCCATGCCGGGCGCGAGGTCCTCGGGGCGGGAATCGTCGGCGCCCACGGCGCCCAGCAGCGCGCCGACCAGGCCGGGCTCCCAGACGCGGGCCAGCATGCGTTCCTTGGCCACCGCCGGGTTCTCGGACGTCTTGATCAGCTCGATCATGGCGTCGATGTTGGCCAGCGCGACCGTCAGGCCCTCGAGGATGTGGGCGCGGGCGCGGTCCTTGCGCAGCTCGAAGATGGTGCGGCGGGTGACGACCTCGCGGCGGTGCCGGATGAAGGCTTCCAGCATCTGCTTGAGGTTGAGGATCTGCGGACGGCCATCAACGAGCGCGACCATGTTGATGCCGAACACCGACTCCATCGGCGTCTGCTGGTAGAGGTTGTTGAGCAGCACCTCGGCCGACTCGGCGCGCTTGACCTCGATGAAGATGCGCATGCCGTCCTTGTCGGACTCGTCGCGCAGTTCACTGATGCCCTCGAGCTTCTTTTCCTTCACCAGCTCGGCGATCTTCTCGATCAGCCGGGCCTTGTTCACCTGGTAGGGCAGCTCGGTGACGATGATGGCCTCGCGGCCGGTGTCTTCGTTGACCTCGACGTCGGCCTTGGCGCGGATGCGCACCCGGCCGCGGCCGGTGTGGTACGCGGCGTGGATGCCGGCGGCGCCGTTGATGATGCCGCCGGTGGGGAAATCGGGGCCCGGCACGAAGGCCATGAGGTCGCCGATGCTGGTTTCCGGGTCGTCGATCAGGGCGATGGTGGCGTCGATCACCTCACCCAGGTTGTGCGGCGGGATGTTGGTGGCCATGCCGACCGCGATGCCGGCCGAGCCGTTCACCAGCAGGTTCGGGAAGCGCGACGGCAGCACCGTCGGCTCCATTTCCTTTTCGTCGTAGTTGAGCTGGAAGTCGACCGTTTCCTTGTCGATGTCGGCCAGCAGTTCATGCGTGAGGCGCGTCATGCGCGCCTCGGTGTATCGCATGGCGGCGGCGGAGTCGCCGTCCACCGAGCCGAAGTTGCCCTGGCCGTCGATCAGCAGGTAGCGCAGCGAGAACGGCTGGGCCATGCGCACCAGCGTGTCGTACACCGACTGGTCGCCGTGCGGGTGGTATTTGCCGATGACGTCGCCGACGATTCGGGCGGACTTCACGTGGGGCTTGTTGCTGTGCGTGCCCAGCTCGTTCATGGCGAACAGGACGCGGCGGTGCACGGGCTTGAGGCCGTCGCGGACATCCGGAAGCGCGCGGCCGACGATCACGCTCATGGCGTAGTCGAGGTAGCTCTTGCGCATCTCGTCTTCGAGGTTTACCGGGATGATTTCCTTCGCGAGATCTGCCATTCGTGCTTCCGTATTCGACGTTCGGGCGGGTGCGGCGGCCGGGGCCGCGCACAGGGGCTTTCAGGGACGTGAAATCATACCAGAAACAGCCCGCGCAAAGGGCTGCCTAAAGGCCATAAAACAAGCACTTAGGGGCTTGATTTGGCGCCGAAAACAGCGGCCATTCCGGCCCGGTCGGGGCGGTGCACCACGCCACGCTCGGTGACGATGGCGTCGATCAGCCCCGCGGGGGTGACGTCGAACACCGGATTCCACGCCTCCACCCCGTCGGCGACCGTGCGCACGCCGGCCATGGCCAGCAGTTCGGCCGGGTCGCGCATCTCGATCTCGATGTCGTCGCCGTGCGCGGTGGCCATGTCCACGGTGGACGACGGCGCCACCACCATCACCTTGACGCCGTGGTGGCGGGCGGCGATGGCGTGCGAATAGGTGCCGATCTTGTTGGCGGTGTCGCCGTTGGCGCAGATGCGGTCGGCGCCGACCACCAGCCACTGCACGGCGCCGGTCTTCATGAGGTGCGCCGCGGCGCCGTCGGCGATCAGGGTGGCCGGGATGCCGTCCTGCAGGAGCTCCCAGACCGTGAGGCGCGCGCCCTGCAGCCAGGGCCGGGTTTCGCTGGCGTACACGCGCTCGATGCGGCCTTCGGCCACGCCGGCGCGGATCACGCCCAGGGCCGTGCCGAAGCCGGCCGTGGCCAGCGAGCCGGTGTTGCAGTGGGTGAGCACGCCGCTGCCGGGCGCCACCAGGGCCGCGCCCAGCGCGCCCATGTAGCGGTTGGCCGCGAGGTCTTCGGTTTCGATGGCGGCCGCCTCGGCCTCCAGCACGGCCAGCCAGTCGGCGCCGGCCGTGGCCAGCACGCGGCGCACGCGCGCCAGCGCCCAGGCCAGGTTCACGGCGGTGGGGCGCGCGGCCTGGAGGTGCGCCAGGTCAGGCTCGAGCCTGGCCAGCGCCTGCGCGCCGTCGGCCGCCACCACGCGCTGCCCGGCGAGCACCGCGCCCCAGGCCGCGGCGATGCCGATCGCCGGCGCACCGCGCACCACCAGGGCATGGATGGCCGCGGCCACGGCATCGCTGTCGCGGCACTGGTCGTACTCGGCCACGAACGGCAGCTTGCGCTGGTCGAGCAGCGACAGGTGGTCGCCCTGCCAGCGGATCGGGCGGATGCGGTCGTAGCGGTCGAAGTCCATGCGCGGTTCTCCATGCGATGTCCCGAGTTTACCAAGGCCGGCAGCGCGCTATGCTCCGCCCATGAGCACTCGACCCGCGCGCACCACCCCCGCCAAGTCCTCCGCCCTGGATGCCGGCATCGAACCCATGTTGCACGCGGCCTGCGTGAAAGCCGGCGCCGGCGCCGCGCTGCAGGTCGGCCTGGACCGGGTGCCGCTGCTCAAGCCCTTCCTGCCGGTGACGATCCGCCGCGCCGGCAGCAGCGAATCGGCCGAGGACATCCAGGGCAAGCTGGTGCAGGCCATCTACCGCAGCTACAAGCTCAAGCCCGCCGGCTGGGAAGTGGAAGGCGTGCTGGCCGTGGCGCAAACCCAGGCGGTGCTCAGCCCGCTGGCGACCCGCGAAGGCCTGCGCTCGCTGCTCAGCGGCTGGCTGCCCAGCGCGGTGAGCACGCCGCTGATGCGCTACACGCCGCTCGAGCCGCTGGTCACCGCCACCGTGCGCGCCGTGGCGGCCACCTGGGCCGCGGGCCGCTACGCCGACAGCGTGTGCCGCCTGCGCAAGGCCGGTGCCGACTGGCTGCCGGCACCGCTGGCCGGCGCCCTGAACCTGGCTCCTTCCAAGCTGCGCGCCTGGAGCACCGAGGCGCTGTCGCTCGCCCTGCCCCCGCTCAAGCTGGCCAGCGCGATCGGCCGCCAGCTCGGCGCCGTGGTCGCGCCCGCCGCCGCCCGGCCCGCCGCGAAGAAGTCCGCCGCGAAAAAGCCTGCCGGCAAGACCGCAGCGCGCAAGCGCGCCAAACCCTGAAACGACGAAGCCCGGCGCAAGGCCGGGCTTCGGTATCCGCCTTCGTGCGGATCAGTAAACGCGGAACTCCGCGCGGCAACCCTGGTCCACCCAGATGCCGTCGCGCTGGTAGCCCCAGTTGTAGTTGAACTGGCAGCGCGTGTCGCTCAGGCGGCGGACGATCTGCGCTTCGCGCACGCCACCGGGCACCCGGCAGAAACGCTGGCGGCCATCGCGCGACTCGCAGCGGATCACCTGCTCGTCGTAGCCGTTGCCGTAGCCCGGGGCGTCGTAGCCATAGCCCGGCTGGTCATAGCCGCGGCCGCCACCGACCTGGAAGCGCGCGCGGCAGCCGTTGGTGACCAAGATGCCGCGGCGGTCGACGCCCCAGGTGCGGCCCTGGATGCACGGCGAGCGCGATTCCTGCCGCACCAGGCGCACGCCGCCGCGGGTGTCGACGTTGCAGCGGCGGGTGCGGCCGTCGTCGGAGCTGCAGCGGATTTCGCCGCCGCTGCGGTAGCCGTCGTCGTAGCCATATCGATCGTCGTAGCGATAGCGCGAATCGGCCGACGCGGTCAGCGGCAGCGCGGCGGCGGCGAGGGCCAGCAGGGCAAACAGGTAACGGGACATGGCAAAGGCTCCTGGACGTCGGCCGGCTGGCCGCACGCCACGCAATTTAGGGGGCGGAGCATGAATAAGCGACAAACCCGGCGGCATTCGCCGCGACCCGCTTAGCGTCCGTTCATGCCCTGTCGAACGGGAACGCCAGCACGTCGGAAATCCTGTCGGTGCCCATCAGGGCCATCAGCAGGCGGTCCACGCCCAGGGCCACGCCGGCGCAGGCCGGCAGCTTGGGCAGGCTGGCGATCAGGCGCTCGTCCAGCACGGGCGTCGCGGCGTTGCGGGCGCGGCGGCGGGCCAGGTCGGCCTCGAAACGCTGGCGCTGCTCGAGCGCGTCGTTGAGTTCGTGATAGCCGTTGGCGACCTCCAGCGGGCCCAGGTACACCTCGAAGCGTTCGGCCACCGGCGGGTCGCCCGCGCGCAGCTTCGCCAGCGCGCACTGGCTGGCCGGGTAGTCGTACACCAGCAGGATGCGGTTGGCGGGGATGGTGGGCTGGATGAGGTGGGTCATCAGCAGGTCCAGCCAGTCGTCGCGGGTGAGGCCGGTGGGGTCGATGCCGTAGACCTGCAGCGGCGAGCGCAGCTCTTCCTCGGGCGCCAGCAGCGGGTCGAAGCCGAACTTGTCCAGGTACAGCTGGCGGAAGCTGGTGTCGCGCACCGTGGCGCGCCGACCGGCCAGCGTGAGCGCGGCCTTGAGCAGCTCCGAGACCTCGTCCATCAGCTGGTGGTGGTTCATGCCCACGCGGTACCACTCGAGCATGGTGAACTCGGGGTTGTGGCGCTTGCCGGCTTCGCCGTTGCGGAACACGCGGCCCAGCTCGTAGCAGTCGCCCACGCCCGCCGCCAGCAGGCGCTTGAGCGGGAACTCCGGCGAGGTGCGCAGCCAGCGCGTGGCCTCGCCCGCCGTGCGCGGGCCGTCGAAGCGCAGCGCGAAGCTTTCGATGTTCGGGTCGGTGTTGCCGGCCGAAGACAGCACCGGGGTTTCAACCTCCAGCACGCCGCGCTCGGCGAAGAAGCGGCGCACCAGCGCGTACAGCTCGGCGCGCAGGCGCAGGGCCTTGAGGTTGGCGGTCGGTTTCCAGTCCTTCATGCGGGCATTTTACGCCTGCCGCGGGGCTGCCGGAGGCAGCGCGGTCAGCCGGCGGGGTGGTCGTTCAGGAAAGCCAGCAGGCGCGCCTCGTCCCAGACCTCGACGCCCAGGACCAGGGCCTTTTCGAGCTTGGAGCCCGCGGCCTCGCCCGCCACCACGAAGCTGGTCTTCTTCGACACGCTGCCCGACACCTTGGCGCCCAGGGCCTGCAGGCGGTCGCCGGCTTCGTCGCGGCCCATCGCCGTCAGCGCGCCGGTCAGCACCACGGTCTGCCCGGCCAGCGGACCCTCGGCCGAGCGCTGCGGCGCGCCCTCGGGCCAGGTGACGCCGGCCGCGCGCAGTGCGTCCACCACCTCGCGGTTGTGCGGCTCGCCGAAGAAGGCGGCGATGCGCGCGGCCACCACCGGGCCGACGTCGGGCACTTCGCACAGCGTGGCTTCGTCGGCCGCCATGATCGGCGCCAGCGCGCCAAAGTGGCGGGCCAGCGTGCGTGCGGTGGACTCGCCGACGTCGCGGATGCCCAGTGCGAACAGCAGGCGTTCGAGCATGGTGGCCTGGCTGGCGGCGATGGACTCCACCAGGTTCTCGGCCCACCGGGTGGCCACCTTGCCCGCCTTCACGGTCTCGGGCACGGTGCCGTCGCGCTCGTCGGCGCGCTGTTTCATCGCGAGGAAGTCTTCCAGCGTGAGCACGTACAGGTCGGCCACCGTGCGCACGTAGCCGAAATCCACCAGCGCCTCGATGAAGCTCTCGCCCAGGCCCTCGATGTCCATCGCCCGGCGCGAGGCGAAGTGGATGAGCGCCTGCTTGCGCTGCGCCGGGCAGAACAGCCCGCCGGTGCAGACGATGGCGGCGCCCTCGGCGTATTCGATGCCGCCGGCCTTGGTGTGCCGCAGGACCTTGCGCACCGCCTGGGTATGCGAGCCACACGCCGGGCAGACGGCGGGGAACTCGAACGGCGCGTGCAGCGGCTCGCCCGTGGCGTCCAGCGGGCGCTGGTCTTCCACCACGCGCACCACCTCGGGAATCACGTCGCCGGCGCGGCGCACGATCACCGTGTCGCCCACGCGCACGTCCAGGCGGGCGATCTGGTCGGCGTTGTGCAGCGTGGCGTTGGTCACCACCACGCCCGCCACCGGCACCGGCGCCAGCCGGGCCACCGGCGTCAGCGCGCCGGTGCGGCCGACCTGGATCTCGATGGCCTCGACGGTGGTGAGCTGTTCCTGCGCCGGGAACTTGTGCGCGATCGCCCAGCGCGGGGCGCGGGAGACAAAGCCCATGGCCTTCTGCTGGCCGTGGTCGTCGAGCTTGTAGACCACGCCGTCGATGTCATACGGCAGCCCGTCGCGGCGGGCGCCGATGGCGGCGTAGTAATCGAGCAGCCCCTGCACGCCGCGCGCCACCGACACCTCGGGCGACACCGGGAAGCCGAAGCCGCGCAGCGCCTGCAGCATCTGCGAATGCCGGGGCGGCAGCGGCCAGCCCTCGGTGACGCCCAGGCCATAGGCGTAGAAACTCAGCGGCCGCGCCGCCGCCAGCCGCGGGTCGAGCTGGCGCAGCGAACCCGCCGCGCCGTTGCGCGGGTTGGCCAGCACCTTGCCGCCGGTGGCGCGCATGCGGGCGTTGTAGGCCTCGAAGCCGGCGCGCGGCATGTACACCTCGCCCCGCACCTCCAGCACCGGCGGCGCCTGCCCGTGCAGCCGCAGCGGGATGGCCTTCACGGTGCGCAGGACGGGTGATGCGCTGCACGAACTCGCTCACTTCCTCGTCGCTGAAGGCGTTGTTGAGCGACAGCATCGGCTGCTCGTGCACCACCTGCTCGAAGCCCGGCAGCACGCCGGCACCGACGCGCTGGGTGGGTGAGTCGGCCGTGGCCAGCTCCGGGTGCGCCAGTTCGATGGCCTGCAGCTCGCGCAGCAGCGCGTCGTACTCGGCGTCCGGGATGGCCGGGTCGTCGAGCACGTGGTAGCGGTAGTTGGCGTCTTCGAGCTGGCGCCGCAGCTCGGCGGCGCGCGCGGCGGCGGCGTTCATCGCGTGGGCCTCAGCGGGTGGTGCGCAAGTCCCACTTCTGCTGCGTGCGGTCGTAGTTGCGCAGGTCTTCGCGGATGTGGGCGATGCGCTGGCGGCCGAGCGCGTTGCGCTCCTCGTCCAGCAGCACGCCGTCGAGCAGCTCGGCCATGCGCTGGGCGGTGGGCAGCATCGCGTCCCAGGCGTCCAGGGCCGACATCGGGCCCGGCAGCGCCATGAAGAAACTGATGCCCGGCGTGCGCAGGTCCTGGATGGTGGCCATGTCGAACCAGCCCGGCTTCACCAGGTTGGCCACGCTGAAGATCGGGCCCTGCTCGGGATGGTTGTCCACCAGCCGGTGGAAGATGTTGCGGTGGCCGTAGACCAGACCGGCCTTTTCGGCGGCGACCACCAGGTCGGGGCCCTGCAGCGACTGGCCGGCGCGCGCGGCCAGGAACAGGCTCACCACCTTGTCGAAGTTTTCGTCGGGACGTGCGCCGGCCGTGGGCGCGGGCGCCGGGCGGCGGTCGGGCACGGACTCGCCGGCGAGGGTTTTTTCCAGCAGGTCGAGCTCGGAGTCGGCGATGGCCGCGGACTGGTCGCCGGTGTCGGCGTCGGACTGCAGGATTTCGCGCAGCGTGGGCTCCTGGCGCGGGCCGCTGGCCTCGGGGCGGGAGCCCGGGTTGCGCTTGCCCTGCTCGGGTTTCTTGCGGCTGGTGAACAGGATGACGGCGAAAAGGACCACCGCCGCGACGCCGATGGCGATGCGCAACAGTGCGGTTTCGCTGAGTCCGTCGAGCATGGTGCGTCTCCCTGTTTTCGGTCAGGCCGCGTCCGCGGCCCGCCGTGAAATGATGCCCGAATTCCGCGGCGCGGTCAGGCGGCGCCGACCAGGCGCGAGGCCTCGGCAAGGTCCACCGACACCAGGCGGCTGCAGCCGGGCTCGCGCATGGTGACGCCCGAGAGCTGTTTTGCGGCTTCCATCGTGGCCTTGTTGTGGGTCACGAACAGGAACTGCACCTTCTCGCTCATCTCGGTGACCATCGCGCTGAAGCGGCCGACGTTGGCCTCGTCCAGCGGCGCGTCCACCTCGTCGAGCAGGCAGAACGGCGCCGGGTTGAGCCGGAAGATGGCGAACACCAGGGCCACCGCGGTGAGCGCCTTCTCGCCGCCCGAAAGCAGCGAGATGTTGCTCACGCGCTTGCCCGGCGGGCGCGCCATGATGGACACGCCGGTGTCGAGCAGGTCTTCGCCGGTGAGCTCGAGGTAGGCGTGGCCGCCGCCGAACAGGCGCGGATAGAGCTCCTGAACGCCGGCGTTGACGCGGTCGAAGGTTTCCTTGAAGCGGCCGCGGGTTTCCTTGTCGATCTTCTTGATCGCCGCTTCCAGCGTGTCCAGGGCCGACGTGAGGTCGTTGTTCTGGGCGTCGAGGTAGGTCTTGCGCTCGCTCTGCTCGCCGTATTCCTGGATGGCGGCTAGGTTCACCGGCTCGAGGCGGCGCATCTTGGCCTCGATGTCGGCCAGCGTCTTCTGCCAACCCTCGAAATCGGCCTTTTCGGGCAGCGCCTGCAGCACCTCGTCCAGCACCAGGCCGGCCGACGTGATGGCTTCGGACAGCTGGTCGGCGCGCAGCGCCAGGCCCTGTTCCTGCATGCGCTTGGCGGAGATCGCCTCGCGCTGGGCCAGCGACTGCTGGTCGCGCTGCTGGCGGGTTTGTTCGTAGCCGCGCATTTCGCTTTCGATGCCGTCGAGCGACGAGCGCGCGGCGGCCAGGTCCTTCTCGACGATCACGCGCTGGTCGAGCGCAGCCTGGCGCTCGGCCTGCAGCGCCACCACCGGCGCGTCGCCGTCGGCGAGCTGGGCCACGAGTTCGTTCAGGCGCACTTCGAGCTGCGCCTTCTGGCTGCCCATGCGGGCCAGCGACTGGCTGAGCGCGATCACGCGGGCACGCTGCGATTCCAGCGTCAGCGCCAGCTGGTGCGCGGCGTCGCGGGCTTCGCGGGCGGCGTTGCGGGCGGCGTCGCGCTGTTCGCCGAAGGTGCGGCGCTCGGCGTCCAGGCGCTGGCGCTCGGATTCGAGGTCGCCCATCTTGCCGACGGCCTGCTCCAGCCGGCCGCGCGCGTCCTTGGCGTTGGCCTGCGATTCGTCCAGCGTGGTGGCCAGCGTGGCCAGTTCGCCGTCGATGCGGGCGACGCGGGCCTGCGCCGACTCCAGCCGGCCCTGCTGGCCCTGCAGCTGGCCGGCGAGTTCGGACACGCTGCGGTGCGCCAGGTACAGCGAGCGCTGCGCGTCCTCGCGATGCTGTTCGGCTTCCAGCAGCTTGTCGCGCATCGAGGTCAGGCCTTCGTTGAGCGCCTGTTCCTTCTTCGCCAGTGCGTCGATGTCGGCGCGCAGCGACTGGATCTCGCGCTCGCGGCCCAGCGCACCCTGCTGTGCCTCGCCGCTGCGCAGCACGCGCAGCCAGCCGGCGCCGAGCCATTCGCCCGAGCGCGTGATGACGGCTTCGCCATTGCCCAGGCGCACGGCGCGCGCGTCGGCAGCGCCTTCCACGGCGTGGATGCCGGCCAGCAGGCGGCGGATGGCCGCCGGGCCCTGCACCTTGGCGGCCAGCGAACCGGCCGGCACGTCCACCGCCTCGTCGCTCGCGCTGACCAGGGCCACGCGGCCCTGCGACAGGCTCGACAGCGCGTCCAGCCACTCCGACGGCGCGTCTACGGTGACCGCTTCGAGCAGGCTGCCCAGCACGGTTTCCACCGCGGTTTCCCAGCCGGCCTCGACCTGCAGCGACTCGCCCAGGCGGGCGTTGTCGGCGATGCCGTTGGTCTTGAGCCAGTCGAGCGCGACGTTCTTTTCCTGGCCCAGCGCGGCGTGCTGCAGCGCCTCGAGCGACGACAGGCGGCCGCGCGCGGCCTGGCCCTGCTTGCGGGTATCGGCCAGCTCGCTCTGCTGGTGGCGCTGCTGTTCCTGAAGCGCGGTTAGCGCGGCCTTGCGATGCTCGAGCACGGTGCCCAGGCCGTCGAGGCCGGACTTCTGCGCGTCGTGGTCCTGGACCATGCGGGCCAGGGCTTCGGTGAGCGCACTGGTGTCGAGCGTGCCGCGCTCGTTGCCCAGCGCCTCGCGGCGGCGGCCGGCGTCGAGCGCCTGCTTCTCGAGGTATTCGATCTTGGTGCGCTCGACCTCGGCCCAGCGCGCGGCCTCGGCCTGCGCCTTGGCGTAGGTGTCCCAGCGCTGCTGCCAGTCCTGCAGCGCCGCTTCGGCGGCGCGCAGGCCGTCCTGGCGACCGGTGTCCTCGGCGCGCAGCGCTTCGAGCCGGGGGTCGGCCGCGGCAATGGCGTTGTGCAGCTCGGCCAGCTGGCGTTCGTCGCCGCTGATGTGCTCGCCCACCTGCGCAAAGGCCGCATCGGCCTCGGTGCGCGCGGTTTCCAGGCGCTGGCGCAGTTCGCGCTGGTGCTGGATCTGCTGCTCGATGCGGGCCAGTTCGCCGCCCACGCGGTAGACCTCGGCCTGGGCCTTGCCCAGGCTCTCGCTGGCTTCGCCGTGCTGGCTGCGGCAGGCCTCGATCTGGGCCTCGGCCTGGCGCTGGTCGGCCAGCAGGGCCTGCAGCCTGATCTCGTCCTGGGTGAGGGTTTCGTGCAGCGCCTTGAGGTCGGTGTCGTAGCGGCGGAACTCGAGCGCCTTGAGCTGGGCGTCCTTGTTCAGGCGCTCGGCCTGCAGGGCCTGGTACTGCTCGGCGGCGCGGGCCTGGCGCTTGAGGTGCTCGATCTGCTTGTCCACTTCCTCGCGCAGGTCGTTCAGGCGGTCGAGGTTTTCGCGGGTGGCCTTGATGCGCGATTCGGTTTCCTTGCGGCGCTCCTTGTACTTGGAGATGCCGGCGGCTTCTTCCAGGTACACGCGCAGGTCTTCGGGGCGGGCCTCGATGATCTGGCTGATCATGCCCTGCTCGATGATCGAGTAGCTGCGCGCGCCAAGACCGGTGCCCAGGAACAGGTCGGTGATGTCGCGGCGGCGGCAGCGGGCGCCGTTGAGGTAGTAGTTCGACTGGCCGTCGCGGCTGACCATGCGCTTGACCGAGATCTCGGCATAGCGGGCGTATTCGCCGCCGATGCTGCCCTCGGAGTTGTCGAACACCAGTTCGACCTGGGCCTGGCTGACCGGCTTGCGGGTGGACGAGCCGGAGAAGATGACGTCGGTGAGCGAGTCGCCGCGCAGGCGGCTGGCCGAGCTTTCGCCCATCACCCAGCGCACGGCGTCGATGATGTTGGACTTGCCGCAGCCGTTGGGACCGACCACGCCGGTCATGTTGGTCGGCAGGTGCAGCACCGTCGGGTCAACGAAGGATTTGAATCCGGACAGCTTGATGGTGGAAAGGCGCATTCGTTGTTCTTCTCAAGCAGCCGGCCAGTGGTCGCCGGCCACGGGACGCCAGGGGCGCCCCGCCGCAGGGTCGATGGGAAGCTCGCGGACCAGGTCAGGACTCACGCCAAGTGATTGATTCCATTGGCGGAGCGCGGTACCCGGCACGCGGCCGTGGGCCAGTATACCAGCGGCCCCGCCGGGGTCCCGCCCTGCCTCAGCCTTCGGCCGGGGTGCGGGCATGGATGGACAGGGCGTGGATGTCGGTGGTCATCAGCTCGCCCAAAGCCGCGTAAACCCGGCGGTGCCGGGCCAGCGGCGCCAGGCCGGCGAAGGCCTCGCTGGTGATGCTGACCGCGAAATGGCCGCGCCCGTCGCGGGCCCCGGCGTGGCCGGCGTGCTTGTGGCTCTCGTCCAGCACCTCGAGCGACACCGGCGCCAGCGCGGCCTCCAGCGCGGCACGGATGGCGGCCGGGCGCTCTTCCCTCGCCAGGCTCACGGCAGCACCAGCTTGAACGGGCTGACGTCCACGCGGGCGTAAACCCCGGCCGCCAGATAGGGGTCTTCGTCGGCCCAGGCGCGCGCTTCGGCCAGCGAGCCGAACTCGGCAACGATCACGCTGCCGGTGAAGCCGGCCGGGCCCGGGTCCTCGGCGTCGATGGCCGGCAGCGGGCCGGCGAGCTTGAGCCGGCCTGCGTCGCGCAGCGCTTCGAGCCGCGCGAGGTGCGCGGGCCGCGAAGCCTTGCGGCCCTCGAGCGAGTTGGAGTGGTCGATGCCGTGGATCAGGTACCACATGGTGACGCTCCTAGTTTGCGGCGACCGGCGCGGCGCGTCCGGCGCCGATGGTCTTGTCCAGGTGGGCCAGCACGCGCTTGGCCCAGTCGAGGCGGTGTTCATATTTGTAGTAACCGTGGCCTTCCTTGGCGTACTCGGCGTACTCCACCGGAACGCCCAGGCGCTTGAGAGCCTGGTGCATGCTGCGCGTCTGGCCCACGGGGGCGGTGCCGTCAAGCTCGCCGGCGCCCAGCAGCACCGGCGCACGAATGGCGCGGGCCAGGCGCACGGGTGAAATGGAGGCCAGGTCCACGTCGCCCAGGGCCTCGTCGAAATAGTCCTTGTTGTCCCGGAAGCGGCGCTCATTGCGGTACATGCGCTGCAGATCATAGATGCCGACATTGCCGATGCCACAGGCGTAGGTGCCGGGCTCGCGCACCAATCCCATCATCGCGGCGTACGCGCCGTAGCTGGCGCCATACAGGCAGACGCGGCCCGGCGCCGCGTAGCCCTGGCGCAACGCCCAGTTCGTGGCGTCCGTGAGGTCGTCCTGCATCTTGGCGCCCCATTCGCCGTTGCCGGACTCGCGGAACTTGCGGCCGAAGTTGCCCGAGCCGCGGAAATTGACCTGCAGCACGGCGTAGCCGCGGCTGGCCAGCATCTGCACTTCATGATCGAAACCCCAGCTGTCATACAGCCCCTTGGGGCCGCCGTGCGGCATCACCACCAGCGGCGCGCCCTTGCTGATGCCCCGGGGCATGGTGAGGTAGGCCTGAAGTTCCAGCCCGTCACGGGCCTTGAAACGATGCGACTGCATCGGCGCCATCTGGCCGGGGTCCAGGCGCTCGTCGCGCGCGGCCACGAAGGTGGCCTGCCCGGTCTTGTGGTCCACCAGGTAGTACTCACCGGAATTGACGTCCGAGCTCACCGCGTACAGCGTCAGGCTGCCGTCTCGGGTGGAGGACGTGGGCGTGACGTAGGATCCGGGAAAGGCGCGCTGGACCCGCTGCATTTCGCGCGCGTAGGCATCGTCGGGCTGGATGACCTGCAGCTCCGGCAGGCCGTCGAGATATTGCAACGCGATGATTCCGCCATCCAGCGGCGAGCGCAGCGTGCCCGCCACGTCCACGCGCGGGTGGCGCGCCAGCAGGCGACGCTCGCGGGTCTTCATGTCGTGGGCATAAAAACCGTCGGTCAGCTCGTCGTCCTCGATGATGAAGTACGCCGTCTGGTTGTCGGAGGAAAAACCCATCACGTAGACATGGAAGCCCGTGTCTTTCTCGACGTTCACCAAATGCCACTGGCCGTCGTCGTCGCGCTGGTAGAGCCGGCTGGTCAGCTCGTTGTTGGACGTGCCTGACAGGAACCGGATCTTGCCGGCGTTGTCGACGTGGTGGACGCCCGAATCGATGGGCCAGCGCATGTAGCTCACCTCGACCTTGCCGGTCTGCAGGTTCATGCGGGAGATTGGCGTGCGGCTGCTGACGCTGGTGAATCCCACCAGGATGTTCTCGTCGTCCTCGGGCAGGGTGGACACCAGCCGCAGGGAGGCCTTGCTGACCGGCTGATTCTCGGTGCCGTCCACGTTCATCCGGTACAGGTAGCCCATGCTGACCGGCGCAGCCAGCCAGCCCAGCTTCCGAGATTCGGTGTAGACCAGCTGGCGGGCATTGGCCCAGTGGAAATCGGTGACGTGCTGCTGTGCCCCGAACATGGCATGGCCCGTGCGCACCATGTCCTTGCGGCGCAGCACGACCAGCGCGGTGCGGTCGGCAAGCGGCACGGTGGCGGCGAGGTGCTGGCCGTCCGGCGAGATCTTGATCTCGTTGAATTGGCCCGGCGTCAGGAAATGATCCAACGGGATCAGCTCTGCGGCAGCCAGGGGAGTCGAAACCAAGAGCGCCAGGCAGGCAAGGACGTGTCGTAGGCGCATGGGAACCAAACGGAGAGACCAGCCGGGAATGTAGCCGAGCCCCACCGGCCCGGCTACCTGAAAAGGTCGCGGTGACGGTGCGGTGCAAGGCACAATCAGACCATGGCAGAACGTTTCCAGGTCCACCCGGTCAACCCCCAGTCCCGCCTGATCGACAAGGCGGCGGCGGTGCTCAAGGCCGGCGGCCTGGCCCTGGTGCCCACCGACGCGGGCTACGCCATGGCCTGGAGCCTGAACGGGAAGGAAGCCGAGGAACGGGTGCAGCGCCTGCGTGAACTGGACAGCAAGCACCCTTTCACCTTACTCTGTCGCCAATTGAGTGAAGCCGGCCGCCTGGCCCGGCTCGACGATCCGGCCTTCCGGCTGATGCGATCGCTGACCCCGGGGCCCTGCACGTTCATCCTCCCGGCTTCCTCGGACCTGCCCAAGCGCATCAAGAACAGCGGCCGAAGCAAGCGCCGCGACATCGGCATACGCCTCCCCGACCACGTGGTCACCCGGGCGCTGCTGGAAGCGATGGGCGAGCCCTTGCTGTCAACCAGCCTGTTGCTGCCGGATGAGGTGAATCCGGAAAGCCACGAGGCCGAGGTGGTCGCCGAGCGCTGGCTGCGCTGGGTCGACGTGATGCTGGACGCCGAGGACTGCGAGCCCGGCCCCACCAGCGTGGTGGACTGCACGGGCGACCAGCCCGAGGTGATCCGCCAGGGGTTCCATCCGGTAACACTGTGACCCAGCGACCTGGCAAGTCCATGACGTCGCGACCCTGCAGCACCGAAGTCCCGATCCACATCGCGCCAACCGGCCCCCGCGGGCCAGCTCCAAGCGAGCCACACCCCATTGCATGAGCCTTTGATGAGCGAACTCACCGCGATCCCTGCGGAGCACCCGGCATTCCCGGTGCAGCCGCAGCAGCAGGAAATGCCGCTGGCGGTCTACAAGGGCCAGCCGGTGCTGCAGATGCCGCAGGACCTGTACATCCCGCCCGACGCCCTGGAAGTTATCCTGGAGTCCTTCGAGGGCCCGCTGGACCTGCTGCTGTACCTGATCCGCCGCCAGAACCTCGACATCCTCGACATCCCCGTGGCCGAGATCACCCGCCAGTACGTCGACTACATCGGCGTGATGGAGGACATGCGCTTCGAGCTGGCCGCCGAATACCTGGTGATGGCCGCCATCCTGGCCGAGATCAAGTCGCGCATGCTGCTGCCCCGCCCGCCCAGCGAGGAAGGCCTGGAGGCCGACCCGCGCGCCGAGCTGGTGCGCCGCCTGCAGGAATACGAGCGTTTCAAGAAGGCCGCCGAGGACATCGACGGGCTGGACCGCCTGGAGCGCGACACGCACGTGGTGCACGCCCACGTGCCCGAGCGCGCCGCGGTGAAGGTGCCGCCGCCGGTGGACCTGCGCGAGATGCTGCTGGCCCTGCGCGACGTGCTCAAGCGCGCCGACCTGTTCACCCACCACGCCATCCGGCGCGAGGCGCTCAGCGTGCGCCAGCGCATGGGCGAGGTGCTGGGCAAGCTGGGCGACGGCAAGTTCCACGCCTTCGAGAACCTGTTCAACGCCGAGGAAGGCCGGCTGGGCGTGGTGGTCACTTTCCTGTCCATCCTGGAGCTCGCCAAGGAACAGCTGCTCGAGATCGTGCAGGAAGCGCCGCCGGCCCACGCCGAAGTGCGCACCGCCAAGCCGCCGGCGCTGGCGCCGATCTACGTGAAGTCGCTGGCCGCGGGCGACCGCGACAGCGACCTGGAACTCCCCACCCCCACCTCTGATGGCAGCGACGATGCCGACGCCTGATTCCGGAACCTTCGAAGCGATGGACCCCACCCTGATCCGACGGATCGTCGAGGCCGCCCTGCTGGCGGCACCCCAGCCGCTCACCCTGGCCCAGCTGGCCGGGCTGTTCCCGGAAGAGGAACAGGCCCCGCCGGGCTCGATCGAACAGGCCATCGCCGAACTGCGCGAGGCCTGCGACGACCGCGGCGTCGAACTGGTCGAGGTGGCCTCGGGCTTCCGCTTCCAGGTCAAGGCCGACGTGCACGCCTGGGTGGCCCGCCTGTGGACCGAGCGCCAGACCAAGTACACCCGCGCCACGCTCGAGACGCTGGCGCTGATCGCCTACCGCCAGCCGATCACCCGCGGCGAGATCGAACAGATCCGCGGCGTCAGCGTCAACGCCAACATGATCAAGATGCTCGAAGAGCGCGAATGGATCCGCTCGGTCGGCCACCGCGACGTGCCGGGCCGCCCGGAGCTGTTCGGCACCACCAAGACCTTCCTCGACTATTTCGGCCTCAAGAGCCTGGACGAGCTGCCGCCGCTGGCCGAGCTCAAGGACATCGCCGAGCTCGACCCGCAGCTGCCGTTCGACATGCCCTCGGGCGTGGCGAAGGCCGCGCTGGCGGCGCCGCTGGAAGACGAGTTCGACGCGGCTTCCGATGACGACACCGACGAGGGCGAGGACGACCAGATCGCCGGCGAAGGCCACCTGATTTCCAACGACGACGACACGGCGGGCGAAGGCCACCTGGTCGGCAATGACACCAACGAAGAGGCCGGCGACACCGCCGCGCCGGAGCAGAAGTAATGAGCGACAAGATCAAGAAAACCCTGTCCCTGAACCCCAAGGGCAGCGAGTCCGCCTCCGCCAAGGTCGAAGAGCGCCTGCACAAGGTGCTCGCCCAGGCCGGCCTGGGCTCGCGCCGCGCGCTGGAAGAGCGCATCGCCCAGGGCCTGGTGAAGGTCAACGGCGTGGTCGCGCAGACCGGCCAGTCGGTGAAGGGCGGCGACCGCATCGAACTCGACGGCAAGGTGTTCGTGGCCAGCGCGCTGACCGAGCCGGCCAGCGTGCTGCTGTACAACAAGCCCGAAGGCGAAGTCACCACGCGCGAAGATCCCGAAGGCCGCCCCACCGTGTTCGAATCGCTGCCGCGCCTGAAGGGTGCGCGCTGGATCGCGGTCGGTCGCCTCGACATCAACACCACCGGCCTGCTGCTGCTCACCACCGACGGCGAGCTGGCCAACGCGCTGATGCATCCGTCCAGCGGCATCGCCCGCGAGTACGTCTGCCGCATCCACGGTGAAGTGCCCGACCCGGTCGTGCACCGCCTGGCCAAGGGCGTGGAGCTGGATGACGGCCCGGCCAAGTTCGACGAGATCGAGCGCATCGGCAGCTCCGATTCGCACGCCTGGTTCAAGGTGGTGCTCACCGAGGGCCGCAACCGCGAAGTGCGCCGCCTGTGGGAATCGCAGGGCTTCAACGTCAGCCGCCTCAAGCGCGTGAAGTACGGCAGCGTGCACCTGCCCCGCCTGCTCAAGCGCGGCCACTGCGAGGAAATGACGCCCGAGGCGGTTGAAAAGCTGCGCGCGGAGTTCCAGCTCGAGAAGAACCCGCCGGTGCTGACCCTGCAGCCGGTGATCGGCCAGCGCAAGTCGCGCCCGACCGAGATCCGCGTCGGCAAGGACCGCAAGCAGGCCTCGTACGTGAACGGCGCGGTTGACGACGAGGCGCGCGAACTGCGCCGCTTCGACACCTTCCGCGAAGACAAGCCCGGCCGCGGCCGCGGTCGCGGCGCACCGGGCGCCGCCCGCCCGTACGCGCCCAAGGGCGGCAAGCGCAATCCGAACGCGCCGATGGGCGCCGAGCCGCGCGGCCCGCGCAACCCGCGTCCGGGCGGCAAGCCGTTCGGCAAGCCGGGCGTGCCGCGCGACGACAACTTCGGCAACCGCGCCGAGGGCCCGCGTGGCCCGCGCGCCGGTGGCGCGGGCGCCGGCGGCGGCTTCATCAAGCCGCGCGGCCCGCGCGGCGACGCGCAGCCCACGCACAACAGCAATGCCCACGACAGCAACCCGGCCGCGTTCCGCAGCTGGTACGTGCCCGACGGCGTGGAAACCGGTTCGAAGGTCGCGCCCCCGCGCGGCGATCGCGCCGCGCGTCCGTTCACGCCTCGCGCGCCGCAGGGTGAGCGTCCGTTCAATGATCGTGGCCCGCGCCCGCAGGGTGACCGCCCGTTCAACGACCGCGGCCCGCGTCCGCCGCAGGGTGCGCCGCGTCCGTTCAACGAGCGTGGCCCACGCCCGCAGGGCGACAGCCCCTACGGCCAGCGCGGCCCGCGCGGCCCGAAGCCGCAGGGCGACGCGCCGTACGGGCATTCGCGCGGTCCGGCCGGTCCCGGCGCACCGCGTGGCCCGAAGCCGCAGGGTGCGGGCCCGTACGCGGGTCCGCGCGGCGGCAAGCCGGCCGACGGCAACCGCGGCCCGCGCAAGCCGGGCGGCGCCGGCGGCCCGCCGCCGTTCCGCAAGAAGCGCCCGGAAG
>JAPLSJ010000117.1 GCA_026398695.1 Arenimonas sp. | reverse complement strand
ACCATCGCGGTCATCGTCCGGCAGGAAGCGATCCTGGTGGTGATGGGCGGCATCTTCGTCATCGAAACGCTGTCGGTGATGATCCAGGTCGCCAGCTTCAAGCTCACCGGCCGCCGTGTGTTCCGCATGGCGCCGATCCACCACCACTTCGAGCTCAAGGGCTGGCCGGAGCCGCGCGTGATCGTGCGCTTCTGGATCATCTCGGTGATGCTCGTGCTCGTCGGTCTCGCGACCCTGAAGGTGCGCTGAGATGAACCCGACCGACCGCGCCCACCAGGCCACCAAGCTCGACGCCATCACCGGTCGCTTCGACCCGGTGCTGCTGCTGGTGACCCTGGCGCTGGCCGGCCTGGGCGTGGTGATGGTGGCCTCGAGCTCGATCGCCATCGCCGAAGGCCTGGACGTGGGGCCGTTCTACTTCCTCACCCGCCATCTCGTGTTCCTCGCCATCGGCGGCGGCATGGCGTGGGGCCTGATGCGCATGGAGCTCAAGATCGTCGAGAAGTACAGCCACCTGCTGCTGGCGATGTGCTTCGTGATGCTGCTGGTGGTGTTCCTGCCGGGCATCGGCCGCACGGTGAACGGCGCCCAGCGCTGGATCAACATGGGCATCGCCGGCTTCCAGGCCGTGGAAGCGGTGAAGCTGATGTTCATCATCTGGCTGGCCAGCTACCTGGTGCGCTACCGCGACGAGATCGCGCAGCAGTGGATGGCGCTGATCAAGCCGCTGGGCTTGGCGGGCGCCATCGTGGTGCTGTTGCTGCTGCAGCCTGACTTCGGCTCGGCCGCACTGCTGCTGGCCATCACCGGCGGCATGGTCTGGCTGGGAGGCGCGCGCATCCGCAACCTGCTGATCCCGGCCCTGGTGGCGCTGCCGATGCTGGCCCTGGTGGCGATCGCGGAACCCTACCGCGTGCGCCGCCTCACCTCGTTCCGCGACCCGTGGGCCGACCCGTTCAACGACGGTTTCCAGCTGACCCAGGCGCTGATCGCGATCGGCCGCGGTGAGTGGTTCGGCGTGGGCTTGGGCGGCAGCGTGCAGAAGCTCTTCTACCTGCCCGAGGCGCACACCGACTTCATCTTCTCGGTGACGGCCGAGGAGCTGGGCTTTGCCGGTTCGTTCGGCATCATCGCGCTGTTCGCGGTGTTCACCTGGCGCGCCTTCAACATCGGCCTGCGCGCGGTGGAGATGCGGCGCCACTTCGCCGGTTTCTGCGCCTTCGGCGTCGGCTTCTGGATCAGCCTGCAGGCCTTCGTCTCCATCGGCGTGAACCTGGGCCTGCTGCCGACCAAGGGCCTGACGCTGCCGCTGATTTCGTCGGGCGGCTCGAGCGTGATGATGACCTGCGTGGCCATCGGCCTGCTGCTGCGCGTGAGCTACGAACTCGACCGCGCCGAGCGCCAGGTGGCGCGCCTGCGCGGCGCCGACATGGCGATGCCGGAGGCGGGCGAGGGCGGTCACGAGCCGCAGCCCGCGTCGCAGGCGCCGGCCAACGCCACCCAGGCGATGGGTCCGCGCGGCTCGCGCCATCGCATCGAGCCCAAGATCGGAGCCGTGGCATGAGCGCGCCCGTCCTGATCCTCGCCGGTGGCACCGGCGGCCACATCTTCCCGGGGCTGGCCGTGGCCCAGGCGCTGCGTGCGCGCGACGTGCCGGTGGTCTGGCTGGGTTCGGCCGGCGGCATGGAAACGCGCCTGGTCCCGCAGGCCGGCATCACGATCGAAACCATCGCCGTCAGCGGCCTGCGCGGCAAGGGCGCGGCGACGCTGGTCAAGGCGCCGGTGCTGCTGCTGCGTTCGCTCTGGCAGGCCCTGTCGGTCGTGCGGCGCCTGCGCCCGCGCGCGGTGCTGAGCTTCGGTGGCTATGCGGCGGGCCCGGGTGGCCTGGCCGCGTGGCTGCTGCGCCGGCCGCTGCTGGTGCACGAACAGAACCGCGCGCCGGGCCTCACCAACCGCGTGCTGGCGCGCTTCGCCCGGCGCGTGCTGTGCGGTTTCCCGGGCAGCTTCGCGCATCGCGACGCCGAGGCGGTGGGCAACCCCGTGCGTCCGGAAATCGCCGCCATCCCCGCGCCGGCCGAGCGCCTGGCGGGCCGCGAAGGCCCCGTGCGCCTGCTGGTGCTGGGCGGCAGCCAGGGTGCCTTCAGCCTGAACGTGGCGCTGCCGCAGGTGCTGGCCACGCTGCCAGCGGCGCAGCGTCCGCAGGTGCGCCACCAGTGCGGCGAACGCCACGCCGACAAGGCGCGCGCCGCGTATGCGGCCTCGGGCGTCGAGGCCAGCATCGAACCCTTCATCGCCGACATGGCCGCCGCCTATGCCTGGGCCGACCTGGTCGTGTGCCGCGCCGGTGCGCTGACGCTGGCCGAACTCTGCGCCGCCGGCGTGGGCGCGCTGCTGGTGCCGTTCCCCAACGCGGTGGACGACCACCAGACCCGCAACGCCGAGTACCTGGCCGAACGTTGCGCCGCCGCCATCGTCGCCGAGGGCGAGGGCTTTGCCGACCGTTTGCTCGCGGCCACGCAGCCGCTGCTGGCCGATGCGCCGCGCCGCCTGGCCATGGCCCAGGCCGCGCGCGCCGCCGCGATGCCGGACGCCGCCGCGCGCGTCGCGCAGATCGTCATCGAGGAGGCCCGCGCATGATCCGTCGCCGCCTGCAGGAATCGGGTGACCTGGCGCGCGCCTTCCCGCGCGTGCACTTCATCGGCATCGGTGGCGTCGGCATGAGCGGCATCGCCGAAGTGCTGGTCACGCTGGGCTACCAGGTGTCGGGCTCGGACCAGAGCGACTCCGCCACCACCCGCCGCCTGGCCTCGCTGGGCGCCACCGTGTTCCGCGGCCACGCGGCGACCAACATCGAAGGCGCCGACGTCGTGGTGGTGTCGAGCGCGATCAAGGCCACCAATCCCGAACTCGCCGCGGCCCACGAGCAGCGCATCCCGGTGGTGCCGCGCGCGGAGATGTTGGCCGAGCTGATGCGCTTCAAGCGCGGCATCGCCATCGCCGGCACCCACGGCAAGACCACCACCACGTCGCTGGCGGCCAGCGTGCTCAGCGAAGGCGGGCTGGACCCGACCTTCGTGATCGGTGGCCAGCTGCTGTCGGCCGGCGCCAACGCCCGCCTGGGCGGTGGCCAGTGGCTGGTGGCCGAGGCGGACGAGAGCGACGGCAGCTTCCTGCGCCTCAACCCGCTGGTGGCCGTGGTCACCAACATCGACGCCGACCATCTTGAAAACTACGGCGGCGACTTCGAACGGGTGAAGGCTGCCTTCAACGAATTCCTGCACCGCCTGCCGTTCTACGGCCTGGCCGTGCTGTGCGTGGACGACGCCGAAGTGGCCGCGCTGGCCGCGCAGACGCCGCGCCACCTGGTGACCTACGGCATCGAGCAGCCCGCCGACGTGTTCGCCCGCGACGTGCGCCAGGAAGGCCCGTGCATGCGCTTCACCCTGCACCTGCCCGAGGCCGCGCCGCAGGACGTCACGCTGAACCTGCCGGGCCGCCACAACGTGCTCAACGCGCTCGCCGCCGCGGCCATCGGCTGGCAGCTGGGCGTGGAGCCGGCGCAGATCGCCTCGGCGCTGCAGAAGTTCCAGGGCATCGGCCGCCGCTTCAACCTCAAGGGTGAGCTTGATTTCGGCCGCGGCACGGCCCTGCTGGTGGACGACTATGGCCACCATCCCAAGGAGCTGGAGGCCGTGTTCGCCGCCGCCCGCGGTGGCTGGCCCGAGCGTCGCCTGGTGGTGGCGTTCCAGCCGCACCGTTACACCCGCACCCGCGACCTGTTCGACGATTTCGCCGCCGTGCTCTCGAGCGCCGACGCGGTGGTGCTGACCGAGGTCTACGCCGCCGGCGAAGCGCCGATCATCGGCGCCGACGCCAAGTCGCTGGCGCGCGCCATCCGCGCACGCGGCCGCATCGATCCGGTGGTCGCGGGCAGCGCGCGCGACCTGCCGGCGGTGCTGGCCGACCTGCTCGCCGACGGCGACCTGCTGCTGATGATGGGCGCGGGCGACATCGGCTACGTCGCCGCGGATCTCGCGGCCCACGGCATCCACGGAGAACACCAGGCATGAAGCCCAGCATTCCCGCCCCGCGCTGCACCGACGCCAGGGCCTTCGGCCGCGTCGCGGTCCTGATGGGCGGCACCAGCGCCGAGCGCGAGGTGTCGCTCAATTCGGGCGCCAACGTGCTCGAGGCGCTGCGCGCCCGCGGCGTGGACGCGCACGCGGTGGACGGCATCCCGGCGCTGATCGAGGCGCTGCTGGCCAAGCGCTTCGATCGCGTGTTCAACATCCTGCACGGCAACAAGGGCGGCGGCGAAGACGGCGTGCTGCAGGGCCTGCTCGAAGCGCTGCACGTGCCTTACACCGGGTCGGGCGTGCTGGGCTCGGCCCTGGGCATGGACAAGATCCGGACCAAGCAGGTGTGGCTGTCGCTGGGCCTGCCGACCCCGCACTACGTGCGCCTGGAGCCGGGCGACGACATCAAGGCCGCTGCGCTGGGCCTGGGCCTGCCGGTGATCGTGAAGCCTTCCTGCGAAGGCTCCAGCGTGGGCGTGTCGCGCGTGTTCAACGAAGCCGACCTCGCCGCCGCCGTCGAACTGGCCGCGCGCTACCCGGGCGAGCTGCTGATGGAACAGATGATCGTCGGCGGCGAATACACCGTCGGCATCCTGGGCGACGTGGCGCTGCCCAGCATCCGCATCGTGCCGGCCGGCGAGTACTACGACTACCACGCCAAGTACGTGGCCGAAGACACCCAGTACGTGTGCCCGGGCCTGGACGGCACGGCCGAGACGCAGATGCAGGCGCAGGCGCTGGCCGCGTTCCGCGCCGCCGGCTGCACCGGCTGGGGCCGCGTGGACGTGATGCGCGACCGCGACGGCAACAACTTCCTGCTCGAAGTGAACACCGCGCCTGGCATGACCAGCCATTCGCTGGTGCCCAAGGCGGCGGGGCAGGTGGGCATTTCCTTCGAAGACCTGTGCTGGCGCGTGCTCGAGACCAGCCTGCCGCAGGAGGCAATCCGCCCGTGAACGCCCTGCTGCGCATCCTCGCCTGGACCTTCGCCATCGTGCTGGTGGCGCTGCCGGTCGTGGCCGTGCTCAACGGCTGGATCGCCGGTGAGCGCTGGCCGATGCGCAGCCTGGCCGTCACCGGTGAATTCCGCCAGGTGGACGAGGCGGCGGTGCGCGAAGCGGTGCTGCCGATGGTGCAGCAGGGCTTCTTCGCGGTGGACCTGGACCAGGTGCGCGACGCCGTGTCGCGGCTCGATTGGGTGGAGCGGGTGGAAGTGCGCAAGCGCTGGCCCGACCGCCTGGAAGTGAGCCTGGCCGAGCACACCCCGGTGGCGCGCTGGACCGACGGCCGCATGCTCTCCGAGGACGGCAAGCTGTTCGCCGCACCGGCCGGCGCTGGCGCGGGCCTGCCGCTGTTCGAAGGCCCCGAGGCGCGCGCCAGCGAACTGATGTCCTTCCACAGCCTGGCGCGCCCGCTGTTCCTGCCGCTGGGCTTGCGCGTGGAAACCGTGGCGCTGAGCGCGCGCGGCAGCTGGAGCCTGCTGCTCGACGACGGCACGGTGATCGAAGCGGGCCGCGGCGACCCGCAGTCGCGCCTGGCGCGCTTCGCCCGCATGTTGCCCAAGATCCGCGCCGCCGACCCGCGCCTGCTGGTGCGCGCCGACCTGCGCTACACGAACGGTTTCACCCTCGTCTGGCAGGACGCCCCCGCGCCGCTGGCCACTCCCCCCGCATCCGCAGCACAGGCCAACACATGAATCGCAAAGGCGACAAGTCGCTGATCGTCGGACTCGACATCGGCACCTCCAAGGTCACCGCGCTGGTGGGCGAGTACTCGCCCGGCCAGGAAATCGAAGTGATCGGCATCGGCTCGCACGAATCGCGCGGCATGAAGCGCGGCGTGGTGGTGGACATCGAATCCACCGTGCAGTCCATCCAGCGCGCCGTGGAAGAGGCCGAGCTGATGGCCGGCTGCGAGATCCGCTCGGTGTACGCGTCCATTTCCGGCAGCCACACCCAGTGCCGCAACTCACCCGGCATCGTGCCGGTGGCGGGCGGCGAGGTGACCTACGCCGACCTCGACCGCGTGCTCGAGGCCGCCAAGGCCGTGGCCGTGCCGGCCGACCAGAAGATCCTGCACGCCATCGCCCAGGAATACATCGTCGACAACTCCCAGGAAGGCATCCGCAACCCGGTGGGCATGTCGGGCGTGCGCCTGGAAGTGCGCGCGCACCTGGTCACCGGCGCGCAGTCGGCCGCCAGCAACGTGATGAAGTGCGTGCAGCGCTGCGGCCTGCAGGTGGACGACCTGATCCTGAGCTCGCTGGCGTCCAGCACCGCCGTGCTGACCTCGGACGAGAAGGAACTGGGCGTGGTGCTGGTGGACATCGGCGCCGGCACCACCGACATCGCCGTGTTCGTGCAGGGTGCGATCCGTCATTCGGCGTCCCTGCCGATCGCCGGCGACCAGGTGACCAACGACATCGCCCACCTGCTGCGCACGCCCACGCCGGAAGCCGAGCAGATCAAGGTGCGCTACGCCTGCGCGCTGGCTCAGCTGGCCACCGCCGAGGAATCGATCCAGGTGCCCAGCGTGGGCGACCGCCCGCCGCGCCGCCTGGCGCGCCAGGCGCTGGCCGAGGCCGTGCAGAACCGCTACGAGGAAATCTTCGAGATGGTGCAGGCCGAACTGCGCCGCTCCGGCTTCGAGGAGCTGGTGCGCGCGGGCCTGGTGCTCACCGGCGGCGCCTCGCGCATGGAAGGCGTGGTCGAACTCGCGGAAGAAATGCTGCACATGCCCGTGCGCGTGGGGATTCCCCAGCACGTCTCGGGCCTGGGCGAAGTGGTGGGCAACCCGGTGCATGCCACCGGCGTGGGCCTGCTGCTTTGGGGCAGCCAGTTGGAACACCCGCGCCGCCCGACGCTGTCGGCGGGCAAGGCGGGCACGGTTTGGACGAAGTTCAAGAACTGGTATCGAGGTGAGTTCTGAGCGACGTCGCGGTAACGAAACACAACGCAACCAAGAAAACAAAACCCCTGGATCGGAATCACGGAGGATCACCACATGGCACATTTTGAACTGATCGAGAAGCTCGCCCCGAACGCCGTCATCAAGGTGATCGGCGTCGGCGGTGGCGGCGGCAACGCCGTCGCGCACATGGTGAACGCGGGCGTCGAAGGCGTGGAGTTCATCACCGCCAACACCGACGCGCAGGCCATCAAGCAGTGCGGCGCCAAGCTGCAGCTGCAGCTGGGCGGCAACGTCACCAAGGGCCTGGGCGCGGGCGCCAACCCGGAAGTCGGCCGCCAGGCCGCGCTGGAAGACCGCGAGCGCATCGTCGAGGCGCTGGAAGGCGCCGACATGGTGTTCATCACCGCCGGCATGGGCGGCGGCACGGGCACCGGCGCCGCGCCGGTCGTGGCGCAGCTGGCCAAGGAGATGGGCATCCTCACGGTCGCCGTCATCACCAAGCCGTTCCCGTTCGAAGGCCGCCGCCGCATGCAGGTCGCGCTCAAGGGCATCGAGGAGCTGAGCCACCACTGCGACTCGCTCATCACCATCCCGAACGAGAAGCTGATCACCGTGCTGGGCCGCCAGGCCACCATGGTGCAGGCCTTCCGCGCGGCGAACGACGTGCTGCTGGGCGCCGTGAAGGGCATCGCCGACCTGATCGTCAGCCCGGGCCTGATCAACGTCGACTTCGCCGACGTGCGCACCGTCATGTCCGAAATGGGCCTGGCGATGATGGGCACCGGCGTGGCCCGCGGCGACGACCGCGCGCAGGCCGCGGCCGAGTCCGCGATCAAGAACCCGCTGCTGGACGACGTGAACCTGATGGGCGCCAACGGCGTGCTGGTCAACATCACGGCCGGCCCGGACTTCACGATGGCCGAGTTCGACGAGATCGGCCGCATCATCGAGGAGTTCGCCTCCGAGGACGCCACCGTCGTCATCGGCACCTCGCTCGACCCGGACATGCAGGACGAAGTGCGCGTCACCGTGGTGGCCACCGGCCTCAACCGCGGCGTCGTGCGCCAGGTCGCCCCGCGCGCCCCGGAGAAGGAGGTCTACCGCGCCCCGGTCAAGCTGGTGCGCAACGCCAGCACCGGCATGATCGACGACAGCGCGATGGCCAACGTCACCGCCTCGCCGTCCAACAGCCACATGGGCCTGCGCGCCGGCCGGGCCCACGACACGGCGTCGGGCGCCACCAGCGCCCTGGCCGACCTGCCGACCGACCACAGCTACCTCGACATCCCGGCCTTCCTGCGTCGCCAGGCCGACTGAGTGGGGCGGCCGCCGTCCCGCGTGCGCCCGACCAGGCGCCGCGGGCCGGGCAGCCGCAACCGGCGGGCCTGGATGGCCGGCCGGGCGTGAAGGACGTGCGCCCAGGCGCGCGGACCCGTTTGTCCCCAGGGGGAATGGATAGCCTTGGCCCGCCGGCACGTCCGGCGGGCCTTTTTCCAGCCAGGACAAGGGCTTGCGGGTAAGTGGCCGGGCTTTTACGCGCCCGGGGTTGCCAAACTGTTACCAAAGGCCAGTTGTTATCTTTTCGTTCAATGCACCGTGTGCTATGGTTCGGACGGTTTTGCGCGCTCCTGTCCCGGAGACCGCTACAAATATGATCAGACAACGAACCCTCAAGAACGTCATACGCGCCACTGGCGTCGGCCTGCACAGCGGCGAGAAGGTCTACATGACCCTCCGCCCCGCAGCTCCCGACACGGGGATCGTGTTTCGTCGCGTTGATTTCGACCAGCCGGTGGAAATCCACGCCAAGGCCGAAAAGGTCGGCGACACCAGCCTTTGCACCGCCCTCGTCGAGGGCAATGTCCGCGTCATGACGATCGAGCACCTGCTCTCGGCCATGGCCGGCCTGGGTATCGACAACGCCTACGTCGACCTGTCCACGGCCGAAGTGCCGATCATGGACGGTTCGGCCGGTCCCTTCGTGTTCCTGCTGCAGTCGGCGGGCATCGAGGAACAGGACGCGGCCAAGCGCTTCATCCGCATCAAGAAGCCGATCAAGGTCGAAGACGGCGACAAGTGGGCCCGGTTCGAGCCGTTCGAGGGCTTCAAGGTCGGCTTCACCATTGATTTCGCGCACCCCATCTTCAACAAGTCCACGTCCAGCACCGAGATCGACTTCTCCACGACCTCGTTCGTGAAGGAAGTCAGCCGGGCCCGCACGTTCGGCTTCATGAAGGACATCGAGTACCTGCGCGAGCGCAACCTGGCGCTGGGCGGCTCGATGGACAACGCCATCGTCCTGGACGACTACCGCGTGCTCAACGAAGACGGCCTGCGATACGAGGACGAGTTCGTGAAGCACAAGATCCTGGACGCCATCGGCGACCTGTACCTGCTGGGCCACAGCCTGATCGGCGCCTTCTACGGCTACAAGTCCGGCCATGCCCTGAACAACCAGCTGCTGCGCACCCTCCTGGCCGACACCTCGGCCTGGGAAGAGGTGACGTTCGACGATCCGGCCCTCGCGCCCATCTCCTACGCCCATCCCGCGCAAGCGGTTTGAGACGCGCATCACTGGCCTTGGCGGCCATTTAACTTCCGATTAACGACTCACGACGTTCCACGGGGCATCATGCCCCGTCGGTCGGTGACCGGGCGCTGGCGGCCAGCCTCAGAAGCTGGGCCCGGAGTTCCGGATCCGAAACCGATTGGGCGGTGGCCCGCAGTGAATCGCGGACTGCCTCGGAGAGTGGCCTCGTTTGACCGGTCCCCGCGGGGACGACGGGACTGGGTGCCGCCACTTTCACCACCAGCGTCCCGGCCTTGAGCCCGGCCGCGGCCGCCGCGTCCAGCAGGGCGTCGGCATGCAGCCGCAGCTTGGCCTTCCAGACCGGGCCGCTGACCAGAAACACCAAGTGCTTGTCATCCACGTTGGCCAATCTGCATTGGTCGGCCAAGGTGGCGGGGAGACTCTGGCGCAACAACGGGTCGAGCGCGTCCAGCCATCGGGCACGCTCCATCAGGTTGGCCAGTCCGGTTCCAGCCAGCGCTTCCAGCGCTTGCGGGGGCAGGGCGGCCGGCGAAGCGCCGCGGACATTGGTTTTAGGTGGTCTAGACATGATGAATGTCATCATCGCAGCAAAATTCCTTCGCTCGCCGAAAAAATTGGCGTTCGATGATCCGAAAGTGGCCGGCATCGCCCTTGGCGCCATCGCGCTGGTGTTGGCGACCGCTTTCGGTATCGGTTTCATGGCCCGCGGCGCCAACGGCGCCGCGCTGGCGGAAATCGCCCAGCTCCAGGCGCAGATGGCCGAGCAGCAGGTCGCACTCGACCTCGCCCGCGAGGAAGCGCAGCGCGAAGTGAACGCCATCGCCGCCCGCGTCGGCGAGCTGCAGGCCCAGGCCAACCGCCTCAACGCCCTGGGCGACCGCCTCACCCGCGTGGGCAAGCTCAAGGACGGCGAGTTCAACTTCAGCGAGCTGCCCGGCCAGGGCGGCTCCGAGTCCGCCAGCGACGTGCCGTCCGGCGACCTGCTTTCCAGCCTCGATTCGCTGCAGACCCAGTTCGCCCATTCCGGCCGCCAGCTGTCGGTGCTCGAGTCGCTGCTGTTCGACCAGAAGCTCGACAGCAAGGGCACCCCCGCCGGCATGCCGGCCCCGGGCTACATCTCGTCGGGCTACGGCGGCCGCAACGACCCCGTCGGCCGCGGCCGTGCCCACCACATGGGCATCGACATCGACTCCAACACCGGCGACCCGATCACCGCCGCCGCCGAGGGCGTCGTCAGCTTCTCGGGCGTTCGCAGCGGCTACGGCAACGTCGTCGAGATCGACCACGGCAACGGCTACAAGACGCTTTATGCGCACAATTCCAGCAACCTGGTTCGCGCCGGCGACGTCGTGCGTGCCGGCCAGCTGATCGGCAAGGTGGGTTCGACCGGCCGCTCCACGGGCTCCCACCTGCACTTCGAAGTGATGCTCAACGGCCGCCAGGTGAACCCGCGTCAATACCTGGCGAAGGCCCGCGGCTGAAGTCTTCGGGCGGGCTTGATAGTCCCGCCTGCGTCCCCAAGTTAGACTAGTCGGCCGCGACGCCCCTCCCAGGGCTGCCGTGGCCTTTTTTCGTTCGCGCCCGCGCGTCCCGTTCCCCAACTGGCTTTCCCCATGCTCAACAGCTTGCTCACCCGCATCTTCGGCAGCCGCAACGAGCGACTGCTGCGTCAGTTCCAGAAGAACGTCGCCGCGATCAACGCGCTCGAGCCCAAGATGGAAAGCCTCGACGACGCCGCGCTGAAGGCCAAGACCGACGAGTTCCGCCAGCGGGTCGCCGGCGGCGCCAGCCTCGACTCCCTGCTGACCGAAGCCTTCGCCGTCTGCCGCGAGGCCTCGCGCCGTTCCCTCGGCCTGCGCCACTACGACGTGCAGCTGATCGGCGGCATGGTGCTGCACTCGGGCCGCATCGCCGAGATGCGCACCGGCGAAGGCAAGACCCTGGTGGCCACCCTGGCCGTGTACCTCAACGCGCTGGCCGGCAAGGGCGTGCACGTGGTCACGGTGAACGACTACCTGGCCCGTCGCGACTCGGCCTGGATGGGCAAGCTCTACAACTTCCTGGGCCTGAGCGTGGGCGTGGTCTACCCGGGCATGCCGCATTCGGACAAGAAGGGCGCCTACGCCGCCGACATCACCTACGGCACCAACAACGAATACGGCTTCGACTACCTGCGCGACAACATGGCCCTTGGCAAGGACGACCGCTTCCAGCGCGGGCTGTTCTTCGCCATCGTCGACGAAGTCGACTCGATCCTGATCGACGAGGCCCGCACCCCGCTGATCATCTCCGGCCCGGCCGACGATTCCCCGGACCTGTACATCAAGACCAACCGCATCGTCCCCAAGCTGATCAAGCAGGAAAAGGAAGACGGCGAGGGCGACTACTGGGTGGACGAGAAGGGCAAGCAGGCCCATCTTTCCGAGCAGGGCATGGGCCACGCCGAGCAGCTGCTGCTCGAGGCCGGCATCCTGGCCGAGGGCGACAGCCTGTATTCGGGCAACAACCTGGCGGTGGTGCACCACCTCAACGCCGCGCTGCGCGCGCATGCGCTGTTCCAGCGTGACGTGGACTACATCGTGCGCGACGGCGAAGTCATCATCGTCGACGAATTCACCGGCCGCACCCTGGCCGGCCGCCGCTGGTCCGACGGCCTGCACCAGGCGGTCGAGGCCAAGGAAGGCGTGCCGATCCAGCGCGAGAACCAGACGCTGGCCTCGATCACCTTCCAGAACTACTTCCGCATGTACTCCAAGCTGGCCGGCATGACCGGCACGGCCGACACCGAGGCGTTCGAGTTCCAGAGCATCTACAGCCTGGAAGTGGCGGTCATCCCCACCCATCGCCCGATGGTGCGCAAGGACTATCCCGACCTGGTCTACCTGGCCCGCCCGGCCAAGTACGACGCGGTGATCGAGGACATCAAGGACTGCCATGGCCGCGGCCAGCCGGTGTTGGTGGGCACCACGTCCATCGAGACCTCCGAGCTGCTGTCCAAGCAGCTCAAGCAGTCCGGCATCCCGCACGAGGTGCTCAACGCCAAGCAGCACGAGCGCGAGGCGCAGATCGTCGCCAACGCCGGCATGCCCAAGGCCGTCACCATCGCCACCAACATGGCCGGCCGCGGTACCGACATCGTGCTGGGCGGCTCGCTCGAGTCCGAACTGCAGCAGCTGCCCGAGGACACCAGCGAGCTCGAAAAGGCGCGCGTGAAGACCGAATGGCAGAAGCGCCACGACGAAGTGCTGGCCCTGGGCGGCCTGCACATCATCGGCACCGAGCGCCACGAAAGCCGCCGCATCGACAACCAGCTGCGCGGCCGCGCCGGCCGCCAGGGTGACCCGGGCTCGTCGCGCTTCTATCTGTCGCTGGACGACAACCTGATGCGCATCTTCGCCGCCGACTGGGTGCAGAAGGCCATGCGTGGCATGGGCATGAAGGAAACCGACGTCATCGAGTCGGGCCTGGTGACCAAGCAGATCCAGAACGCGCAGCGCAAGGTCGAGTCGCACAACTTCGACATCCGCAAGAACCTGCTCGATTTCGACGACGTCGCCAACGACCAGCGCAAGGTGATCTACCAGCAGCGCAACGAGCTGCTGGAGTCCGAGTCGGTGGAAGAGTCGATCCAGGCCATCCGCGAGGACGTGCTGGCCGAGACCGTGCGCCGCTACGTGCCGGCCGAATCCATCGACGAACAGTGGGACCTGCCGGGCCTGGAGCGCGCGCTGTCCGACGAGTTCGGCGTGGTGGTCGACCTGCAGGGCACGGCCAACGCCAAGGAAGCCATCGACGCCGACGGCATCCTCGAGCTGGCCGACGCCGCTTTCGCCAAGCTGTTCGCCGACAAGCAGGACCAGCTGGGCCCCGAGATGATGCGTCACCTCGAGAAGCACCTGATGCTCAACGTGCTCGACCAGAACTGGAAGGAACACCTGGCGCGCATGGACTACCTGCGCCAGGGCATCCACCTGCGCGGCTACGCCCAGAAGCAGCCCAAGCAGGAGTACAAGCGCGAGAGCTTCGAGCTGTTCGGCGAAATGCTCACCAAGGTGAAGCAGGAAGTCACTTCGCTGCTGGCGCGCGTGCGCATCCGCAACGAAGAGGAAGTGGCCGCCATGGAGGCCGCCGAGCGCCAGAAGCTCGAGGCGCAGACCCGCAGGATGCAGTTCCAGCATCCCGAGACCGGCGGCTACGGCGCCGACGAGGAGGCCGCACAGGCCCAGGCGCTCGCCGCCCAGGGCATGGGCGTGCTGGCCACGCCGGCCACCCGCGACGAGCCCAAGGTCGGCCGCAACGATCCCTGCCCCTGCGGCAGCGGCAAGAAGTACAAGCAGTGCCACGGTCGCCTGGAGTGATCCAGGCGCTCAGCCCGGATGCCCGGCGGCCCGATTAAGCCCCCCATCCACGTCGTCGCAGCGGTGCTGCGCGACGTCCGCGGCCGCGTCCTGCTGGCGCGCCGCACCGCCGGCCGGGACCTGGCCGGCGCCTGGGAATTCCCCGGCGGCAAGGTCGAGCCCGGCGAAACCGCGCTGCAGGCCCTGGACCGCGAACTCGACGAAGAGCTCGGCATCCGCGTCCTCGCGGCCGAGCCGCTGATCAGCGTCCCGCAGGCCTACCCCGGCAAGCGCATCGTGCTGGACGTGCATGCGGTGTCGGCCTTTGAGGGCACGCCGCGCGGCCGCGAGCGGCAGGCCCTGGCCTGGGCGCCGCTGGACAAGCTGGCCAGCTACCCGATGCCGCCGGCCGACCGCCCGGTGGTGGCCGCGCTCACCGCCCCGGAACGCTATCTGGTCAGCCCCGAAACCGTGGAGCCGGCGGCCTTCCTGGCCCGGCTTGAGCGCGCGCTGGCCTGCGGTGTGCGCCGCGTGCAGCTGCGGGTGCGCGGCCTGCCACCCGGCGTGATGACGGGCCTGGCCCGCGACGCCGCCGCACTCTGCCGGCCCGCCGGGGCGGAGCTGCTGGTCAACGGTGAGCCGGGACTGGCCGCCGACCTGGGCCTGGGCCTGCACCTGCCGGCCCGCGCCCTGATGTCCCTGTCTTCGCTGCCCGCCCTGGCCGAGGGGCAGCGCGTGGCGGCGTCCTGCCACGACGAAGCCGAACTGGCCCATGCCGAGCAGCTGGGCGTGCACTTCGCCGTGCTGGGCCCGGTGCGGGCCACGGAAAGCCATCCCGGCGCCGAGCCCCTGGGCTGGGAGCGCTTCTCCCTGTTGCGCGAGGGCGTGTCGCTGCCGATCTATGCCATCGGCGGGATGGCGCCCGCGGACGTCGCCGCCGTGCGCCGGCATGGCGGGCAGGGCGTGGCGGGGATCCGGGGGCTGTGGCCGCGCTGAGTCGGGAGGGCCTTCAGGCCTGACGCTGTGACATCGCCAGGTAGCGTTGATGCAGCGAGCCCACCGCCGCCTGCAGCGCCGCCAACGGCCCGTCATTGACGATCACGTCGTCGGCGATCGCCAGCCGCGCCGCACGGCTGGCCTGTGACGCCACCATGCGCCCGGCCAGGTCGGCCGAGCTGCCGTCGCGCTGCATCAGCCGGGCCACCTGGAGCGGCGTGGGCACATCCACCACCAGCACGCGCTGCAGCCACGGGTAGGTCGCCCTGGCGCCCACTTCGGCCAACAGCGGGATGGCGGTGACGACGTACGGCCCCGGTGCACTCTCGCAGGCGTCCCTCAGCCACGCCCGGATGCGCGGATGCAGCAGCCCTTCCAGGCGGGCCTTGGCGGTGGGGTCGGAGAACACCCGTTCGCGCATCGCGGCCCGGTCCAGGTGCCCGTCGGCCAGCAGGAACTGCGGTCCGAAGGCGGCCGCCACTTCCGCCAGCGCAGGCTGGCCGGGTTCCACCACGGCGCGCGCGGCCACGTCGGCATCGGCAACGGTGACGCCCAGTGCTTCGAAGGCGCGGGTGGCGGCCGATTTACCGGAGGCCACGCCGCCCGTGACGGCGACGATGAAGTCCGCCATGGCCTCAGTTCAGGCCGGACCAGTCGCGGTAGGCCTGCAGGATCTGCGGGCCCCACATCAGCTGCACCCAGCCCGCCGCCGCCAGGTAGGGGCCGAACGGAATCGGCGTGGCGCGGTCGGCACCCCGCCAGGCGATCCAGATCGAGCCCACGACGGCGCCGATGAAGGACGACATCAGCACGATCGGCAGGATGCCGCCCACGCCGCACCAGGCGCCCAGCGCGGCCAGCAGCTTGAAGTCGCCGTAGCCCATGCCTTCCTTGCCGGTCAGCAGCTTGAAGCCCTTGTAGACCGTCCACAGGCTGAGGTAGCCGGCGATGGCGCCGAAGATGGCGTCGGTGGGCGAGGTGAACAGGGTGATGGTGGACAGGCCCAGGCCGATCCACAGCAGCGACAGCGTGAGCTGGTCGGGCAGCAGGGTGGTGCGCAGGTCGATGCCCGCCATGGCCACCAGCAGCCCGGTGAACACCATGGCCGCCAGGGTCTCGGGGCTGGCGCCGAAGCGCCAGGCGCAGGCGGCGAACATCAGCGCCGTCACCAGCTCCACCACCGGGTACTGCAGCGAAATGGCCGTGCCGCAGCCACGGCACCGGCCGCGCAGCAGCACGAAACTAAGGACCGGGATGTTCTCCCAGGCCGCCAGGGTGTGGCCGCACTTGGGGCAGGCCGAACCTTTCACCACGATGCCGGGCGGCGCCGGCTCGTAGGGTTCGGGCAGTTCGAGCAGCTCGCGGCTCTCGCGCCGCCACTGCCACTCCATCCACGGCGGCAGCCGCAGGATGACCACGTTCAGGAAGCTGCCGATCAACAGTCCGAATACGAAGGCCAGGCCGAGCGTGAACCCGGCCGAGGCCTGGATGGCATCCAGCATCGCCGGGTCAGCCGACGGTCGCCGCCAGCTTGAAGATGGGCAGGTACATGCCGATCACCATGCCGCCGACCAGGGTGCCGATGACCACCATGATGAAAGGTTCGATCAGGCTGGCCAGGGCATCGACCGAGTTGTTGACTTCCTGCTCGTAGAATTCGGCCACCTTGAGCAGCATGGTGTCCAGGGCGCCGGACTCTTCGCCGATGGCGGTCATCTGCACCACCATGTGCGGGAAGATGCCGACCTGGCTCATGGCCACGTTCAGCTGGTAACCCACCGACACGTCGTCGCGGATGCGCATCACGGCGTCGTTGTAGACGATGCTGCCGGTGGCGCCGGCCACGGTTTCCAGCGCCTCCACCAGCGGCACGCCGGCCTTGAAGGTCAGGGCCAGGGTGCGGGCATAACGGGCGATGGCCGACTGGTGCAGGATGTCGCCGATGACGGGCAGCTTGAGCAGCAGGCGGTCGACGTTGCGCTCCAGGACGGGCGAGCGCTTGTAGATGGCCAGGAAGCCGAACACGATGCCCAGCGCGATGCCCAGCACCAACCACCACCAGGACGTCATGAAGCGCGACGCGTTGACGATCATCTGGGTGAAGGCCGGCAGCTCCGCGCCGAAGCCCTTGAACACGTCCTCGAACTGCGGCACCACGAAGATCAGCAGGATGGCGCTGACCAGCATGGCCACGGCCATGACGGCGGCCGGGTAGAACAGCGCTTTCTTGATCTTGCCCTTCAGCGCCTCGGTGCGCTCCTTGTAGGTCGCCACCGTGTCGAGCACGGTGTCGAGCACGCCGGCGCCTTCGCCGGCGCGGGTGAGGTTGCGGAACAGCGCGTCGAACTGCACCGGGTGGCGGGCCATGGCCTCGCTGAGCGAGCTGCCGCCGGCGATGTTGTCGCGGATGTCCACCAGCATGTTGCGCATGCGCGGGTTCTTCTGGCCCGTGGCCAGGATCTCGAAGCTCTGCACCATCGGCACGCCGGCCTGCAGCATGGTGGCGATCTGGCGGCTGAACACCGAGATGTCCTGCGCGCTGATGGACTTGCCGGAAGCGCCGAACAGCGGTTTGGTCTTGGCCCGCACCACCGTGGGGTTGATGCCCTGCTTGCGCAGCTCGGCGCGCAGCAGGTTGGCGTTCTTGGACGTGGTTTCGCCCTTCATCTTGACGCCGCGCTTGTCGGTGCCTTCCCAGGTGAACTGTTCCATCGCGTTGGTACGCGTCGTGGGGGTCTTGGCAGCAGTCGTCGCCATGGCTTAGTCCTTCGTCACACGGTTGATTTCGGCCAGGCTGGTGATTCCCTGCCGGGCCTTGAAGAGGGCGGATTGGCGCAGGTCACGGACGCCGGCGGCCTGTGCGGCCTGGGCGATCTGCAGGGCGTTGCCGCCCTCGAGGATGATGGTCTGGATGTTCTCGGCCATCGGCATCACCTGGTAGATGCCCAGGCGGCCCTTGTAGCCGTCGTTGCAGTCGTCGCAGCCGCCCGGCTCGAACAGGGTCATGCCGGCCTTGATGTCGTCGTGCGTGAAGCCTTCGGCCAGCAGGGCGTTCTCGGGCAGCGTGATCGGCTTCTTGCAGGCGTCGTGCAGGCGGCGCGCGAGGCGCTGGGCAATGATGATGGTGACCGACGAGGTGATGTTGTAGGGCGCGATGCCCATGTTCATCAGGCGCGACACCGTTTGCGGGGCGTCGTTGGTATGCAGGGTGGACAGCACCAGGTGGCCCGTCTGGGCCGCCTTGACGGCGATCTCGGCGGTTTCCAGGTCGCGGATTTCGCCGACCATGATCACGTCCGGGTCCTGGCGCAGGAAGCTGCGCAGGGCCGCGGCGAAGGTCATGCCCTTCTTGACGTTCATCTGCACCTGGTTGATGCCCGGGACGCGGATTTCGACCGGGTCCTCGGCGGTGGAGATGTTGCGCTCCTCGGTGTTGAGGATGTTCAGGCCGGTGTAGAGGGAAACGGTCTTGCCCGAGCCGGTGGGGCCGGTGACCAGGATCATGCCGTAGGGCTTGGCCAGGGCGTCCAGGTAGAGCTGCTTCTGGTCTTCCTCGTAGCCCAGCTTGTCGATGCCCAGCTTGGCGGCGCTGCCGTCGAGCAGTCGCAGCACCACTTTTTCGCCGAACAGCGTGGGGCAGGTGGAGACTCGGAAGTCCATCTGCTTGGTCTTGGAGATGTTGAGCTTGATGCGTCCGTCCTGCGGCAGGCGGCGCTCGGCGATGTCGAGCTGGGCCATGACCTTCAGGCGGGCGGTGATGCGGGGGTGCAGCTTCACCGGGGCCTTGGCCACGCCGCGCAGGATGCCGTCCATGCGCAGGCGGACGCGGAACTCGGTTTCGTAGGGTTCGAAGTGGATGTCCGAGGCGCCGCGTTTGATGGCGTCCAGCAGCACCTTGTTGACGAAGCGCACCACCGGGGTGTCGTCGCCACCCTTGCTGTCGGCGATGTTGTCGTTGGCGTCGTCGTCGCCGCCGGTGGACTCGAGGTTCTCGAGGCCCTCGTCGTCGCCCATGCTGTCGCCCATGCTGTCGCTGGCGGTGAGGGCGATTTCGATGGTCTTGCGCAGCTTGTCCTCGTCCACGAGGATCGGCTCGACCGTCAGGTTGGCCGCGAACTTGATCTCGTCCAGCGCCCGGGTGTTGGTCGGGTCGGCGATCGCCACGAACAGGCGGTTGCCGCGCTTGAACATCGGCAGCGCCTGGTGCTTGGTGATCAGCTCCTCGCTGATGAGCTTGGTGGCGGCCTGGTTGAGGTCGAGCGCCGTGGCGTCGAACAGGGGCATGCCGAACTCGACGGCGTTGGCCCCGGCCACGTGGGCGGCGGTGACCAGCTTCTTTTCCAGCAGGTACTGGTGGACCGGGCGCTTGAGCTTGCCGGACTCCTCCAGGGCCTTGCGGGCGTCGGCTTCACCCAGGGCGCCGTCCAGCACGAGGCGCCGGGCAATGCCGGTGATGCCGACCAGATTGGCGGTGGCGTTGGCGTTCACTCTGCTCCCCAGAGCCGCGCGGATGCGGCAACTGTACCCGAAAAATGGCCGCTGGCCAGCCTCTTGCAACACTTTCTTACAGTGAGGACGGGGGTCGGATAAAGTAAGCTGGACGCTGGGATCATCGGGGGTGGCCGTGAGAGTAAGTGTGGTCTTGCCTGCCAAAAACGAGGCCGAGGGCCTGCGCCGGACACTGCCGGCCCTGCGCCTGTGCCTGCCCGACGCGGAGGTCATCGTGGTGGACGACGGGTCCTCGGACGAGACCGCCGCCGTGGCGGAGGGTTTTGGCGCCCGGGTGCTGGGTTCACCCTACTCCATGGGGAACGGCGCGGCTATCAAGCGCGGCGCCCGTGCCGCCACAGGGGACGTCATCGTTT
>JAPLSJ010000105.1 GCA_026398695.1 Arenimonas sp. | reverse complement strand
CGCACCAGGCCGCAGTACAGGCCTTCGATGGCGAAGTCGGCGTCGGCCGGCACTTCGATGGGCGCGTAGTCGGGATTGCGCGGCATCAGCAGGATGCGGTCGCGCTTGCGCTTGAGCCGCTTGACGGTGATCTCGCCGTCGATGCGCGCGACCACGATCTGGCCGTCCTCGGCCACCGGGCTGCGGTGCACCGCGATCAGGTCGCCGTCGAGGATGCCGTCGTCGCGCATCGAGTCGCCCTTCACCCGCAGCAGGTAGTCGGGCTGGGGGAAAAACGCCGCGCGGTCGAACAGCATCTGGCCGTCGTGCCCGGCCGCCGCGCCGATGGGCGCGCCCGCGGCCACGCGGCCCAGGATGGGCAGCGAGATCATCTCGTCGCGGCGCGCGGATTTCTTCGCCGACGCCGGCAGCCGGATGCCGCGCGCGCGCCCCGGCAGCAGCACGATCGCGCCCTTGGACTCGAGCATGCGCAGGTGCTTGTGCGCGGCGCTGTCGTGGATGCCGAAGGCCCGCGCGATCTCGGCCACCGACGGCGCACCTTCCGTGCGCAGGCGCTCGGCGATGAAGTCGTGGACGGCTTGCTGGCGGGGAGTGAGGTCGGTGCTCATGGGTGAATATTTATACACCTTGGCGGGCGGTTGTCACCCCCTTTCGGAAGCGCCAAGGGATTCAAGCACTTGCCTGTCTCACCGGCCGAGACGGGCGTGCGGTAAAAAGAAACATCCGCCGCCCGCCAAGGAATCCCATGAACCTCGGCTACACCCTCGTCTGCGTGCCCGGCGCGCGCTGGTGGAACCGTGCACGCCGATGGCGGGGTAAGCGGGCATGACTGCGGCCGCCGTAGCGTTGGTCTACCTGGTCATGAGCGCCATCGCCTATGGCACCTATGCCCTCGACAAATCCGCCGCGCGCGCGGGCCGTCGCCGCACGCCTGAAAAAACCCTGCACCTGATGGCCCTGCTGGGCGGCTGGCCGGGCGCCCTGCTGGCGCAGCGCCGGCTGCGCCACAAGTCCAGCAAGACCTCGTTCCTGGCCGTGTTCTGGCTGACCGTCGCGGTGAACCTTTGCGCCGTCGCGTGGCTGCTGGGCGACGGACGCCTGGCCTCGGCGTAGAGCGGCCAGATGTCGGTTATGTGCGATAAACAACAGAGGCAACCCCCGGCACCGGATATCCTCGCCGGTAACTGCGCCCTGCCCGGCGTTCAAACGCGTCACGGCATGCGGACGAAACGAATGAAACAGCACCACTCCGCGCACGACCCGCGCAGCAACCAACTGCTTTCCTCGCTCTGGGAATGCGCCTCGCAGGACTGGAAGCAGCAGCTCGAACCGGTGGACATGCCGGTGGGCCTGGTGCTTTACGAGGCGGGCGCCACCGTCAACCACGTCTACTTCCCCACCACGGCCATCGTTTCCCTGATGTACGTGCTCGAAAGCGGCGCCACGGCGGAAACCGCGGTGGTGGGCTTCGAGGGCGTGGTCGGCGTGTCGCTGTTCATGGGCGGCGATTCCTCGCCCTGCGGCGCCACGGTGCGCAGCGCCGGCCGCGGCTTCCGGCTCAAGGCCGCCACGCTGATGACCGAGTTCCACCACTGCGGCCCGATGCAGCACCTGCTGCTGCGCTACGCCCAGGCCATGATCACCCAGATGCAGCAGACGCTGGTCTGCAACCGCCACCACGGCGTCGACCAGCAGCTGTGCCGCTGGCTGCTGCTGAGCCTGGACCGCCTGCCGGGCAATGAAGTGGTGATGACCCAGGAACAGATCGCCAACATCCTGGGCGTGCGCCGCGAGGGCATCACCGCCGCGGCGCTGGGCCTGCAGAAGGCCGGCCTGATCGAATACAGCCGCGGCCGCATCGCCGTGCTCGACCGCACCGGCCTGGAGGAGCGCACCTGCGAGTGCTACGCGGTGGTGAAGGCCGAGTACGACCAGCTGCTGCCGGACGAAACGGCCACCTGACGCCCAAAAAAAACCCCGCCAGACCACCCTCCTCGGAGGGCGCATGGCGGGGTTTCGTGGCGGCCGGCGCCTGCGCGCCGGCCACGGTCAGCCAGTGCGGATCAGCGACCCGGCACGCGGCAGCACTGCGCCGTGCCTTCCACGGTGATGACGCCGCTGGTGAGGTTCAGGCCCGAGCAATAGCCGGTGGTCGGGTTGCCGCCACCCGGGCTGAAGAGGCCGTTGATGGACCAGCTGGCTTCGTTGAAGCCCGGGGTGCGGCAGCCGGCGCCGGTGAGGGCATAGCTGGCCGGGCAGGCCGGGGTCGGGAAGTCGAAGATGGAGTTGGCCGCGACGTTCTGGGTGGCGAAGGTCGAGGTGCAGGTCAGCGCCGAAGCCTGCGGGGCGATGAAGTAGCCCACCACGTCGGCCACCAGCTGCGTCGGGGCGAAGGTGAACACGGTGATGTCGTTGCCGGCCGAATCGGCGTCGAGCGGCACGATGGACAGGTTGCCGCGGATTTCGCCGGTGGCGTAGTTCACCGTCGCCGCGAGCGGCAGGGGGGTGCCGAAGGCATGGGCAGTGACGAAGCCGCCGTAGGCCGGACCCACGACGGTGAAGTTGACCACGGCCGAGGCGATGCCGCTGACGCTGCCGATGTTGCAGTTGGTGGCGGCGCCGCCCTGGGCGGTGTAGTTGGTGGCGGCGGCGACGTCGAAGCTGCGGCTGCTGTTGGCGCCGATCTGGCCACCGGCCACGCGGGTGTCGAGCAGGCGGCACGGGGCCACGGGCACGTAGACCAGGTCGCTGGCGGCGTCGCCCAGGGCTTCGGTGCTGTCTTCGTTCTTGACCGCGGGGGCCGCGTTGGCACCGGACACGCGCGCGCTGTTGAGCAGGCCAACGCGCGGCATGGTCGGCACCGGGGCGGCCTTGGCCAGCAGCGCATCGTTCATGCCTTCGAACGTGCGGGCGTCGGCGGCGCGCTGCAGGGACGACATCGGGACCTTCATCAGCAGGGGAACCATGTCCTTGCCCCAGGCCTCGGACGAGCGCGAGTAGGCGCCCTCGACGTGGCCGCCCCACTTCTCGACGATCTGCACGACCAGGTCGGAGCGGCGCTGCTGCTCGCCACTGACGAGGGGCGCGGCGCTGACGCTGCCGGCAAGGACGGCGCAGCCGAGGAAGACACCCAGAGCGATGGAGGAACGATTCATGTGGTAACCCCTGAAAGAATTGGATTGGACTGACGGTGCCGGCCGCTTGATGCGTGATCCCCCACGCCGGCCCGGTTGAGCTTTGCCGACCGAGCATATACCCATGACCGGCCCGGGTAGTAGGCCCGGCCAACCATGACGGCGTGAAGACGGCGCCCCCACCCGGGCCGGCCCCGGCCGGGGCCGGGTCTCACCTGGTGAGACGGCCAGGGCGCCTGCTGGGCGCCCGCCCCTGCCCGCTGCCGCGCCCATGCCTCCCCTCACCCAGCTCGCCCCCCATCGCCACGCCACCGGCCTGCTGCCGGTGCCCGAGAAGACCTCGCGCGCGCTCACCGACCGCCTGGGCCGCAAGTACGCCGACCGCATCACCGGCGTCATCCACGTCCCCGGCCGGGAAGGCCGGTACGCGCCCTTCCCCGACGACCTGCCCGAAGCCCTGGCCGCCGCGCTGCGGGCCCGCGGCATCACCCGGCTCTACAGCCACCAGGCGCAGGCCTGGGCCGCCACCCGGCGCGGCGAGCACACGGTGGTGGTCACGCCCACGGCCTCGGGCAAGACGCTGTGCTACACGCTGCCGGTGATGGCGGCGGCCATGCAGAAGAAAGCCAAGGCGCTCTACCTGTTCCCCACCAAGGCGCTGGCGCAGGACCAGGTGGCCGAGCTGCTGGAGCTCAACGCCGCCGGCAACCTGGGCGTGCGTGCCAACACCTTCGACGGCGACACGCCCGGGGATGCGCGCCAGGCCATCCGCCTGCACGGCGACATCGTGGTGTCCAACCCCGACATGCTGCACCAGGGCATCCTGCCCCACCACACCAAGTGGGCGCAGTTCTTCGAGAACCTCGAATACGTGGTCATCGATGAAATCCACACCTACCGCGGCGTGTTCGGCTCGCACCTGGCCAACGTGCTGCGGCGGCTCAAGCGCGTGTGTGCGTTCTACGGCGCCAACCCGAAGTTCATCCTGTGCTCGGCCACCATCGGCAATCCGAAGGAGCACGCCGAGGCGGTGATCGAAGCGCCGGTCACGGCCATCACCGAATCCGGAGCGCCCACCGGCGACAAGTCGGTGCTGCTGTGGAACCCGCCGGTGGTGAACCCCGACCTGGGCCTGCGCGCCTCGGCGCGATCGCAAAGCAACCGCATCGCGCGCCTGGCCATCAAGTCCGGGCTGAAAACCCTGGTGTTCGCGCAGTCGCGCACCATGGTGGAGGTGCTCACCAAGTACCTCAAGGACGTCTTCGACCACGACCCCCGCAAGCCGGCGCGCATCCGCGCCTACCGCGGCGGCTACCTGCCCACCGAACGCCGCGCCGCCGAGCGCGACATGCGCGCCGGCCGCATCGACGGCATCGTCAGCACCTCGGCGCTGGAGCTGGGCGTGGACATCGGTTCGCTCGACGTGGTGGTGCTCAACGGCTACCCGGGCTCGATCGCCGGCACCTGGCAGCGGCTGGGCCGCGCGGGCCGGCGCCAGCAGCCGTCGCTGGGCGTGCTGGTGGCCAGCTCCGACCCGCTCGACCAGTACCTGGTGCGGCACCCGGAGTTCTTCGAAGGCGCGCCGCCCGAACACGCGCGGCTGCACGCCGACCAGCCGCTGATCCTGCTCGACCATATCCGCTGCGCCGCGTTCGAGCTGCCCTTCCTGCGCGGCGAAACCTTCGGCCCCGTCGACGCCACGCCCTACCTGGAGCTGCTGGCCGAAACCGAAGTGGTGCACGCCGAAGGCGAGCGCTG
>JAPLSJ010000005.1 GCA_026398695.1 Arenimonas sp. | reverse complement strand
CCGGCCCGATGGCCGAAGCCCGGCGTTCGCGCGACAACCCGGTGGTGGCGCGGCTCGAGGCCCTGATCAACACGCCCGGCGCAGCGGCCGACCCGGTATTCCTTTCCGAAGTGCTGGCCTGCGTGCACGGCCTGCAGCGCGAAACCGACAGCGTGCGCCGCCGCTACGAGAGCCTGTTCAACGCGGTGCCCGACCCGATCAGCATCATTGACTCGGACGGCCGCATCGTCGACCTCAACCGCGCCGGGGAAAAGGCCTACCAGCGCCAGCGCCGGGAGCTGGTGGGCAAGCTCATACACGCCATCAACCCCGAACTGCCCCACGACCACATGCTTCCGGTGCTAGAGGCGCTGGCCCGCGACGAAACCTACGTCATCGAAGTCAACAACACCCGCGGCGACGGCAGCCAGTTCCCGGTCGAAGTGCATTCGGCCAGCTTCCACGACGGCCCGCACCACCACGTCATCGCCGTGGCGCGCGACCTGAGCCGGCGGCGCGAGGCCGAGCTCAACTACCCCGCGCTGCTGGTGGCGATCGACAAGGGCGTTCTGTTCCAGGGTTTCGACGGCCGCGTGCTGTCGGCCAACCCCGCCGCCTACCGCATCCTGGGGCTGGACGAGGGCCTGGACGTCGCCGCCAGCCTGCGTTTCGACGACTGGCTGGTGATCGACCACCGCGGCCACCCGATCCGCTTCCGCGAACTGCCGCCGCTGCGCGCGCTGGCTTCGGGAAAGATCGTCGAAAGCACGCTGCTGGGCCTGTACCACCATCGCCGCAAGCAGCTCACCTGGGTGTCGGCCACGTCGGTGCCGCAGTTCCACGCCGGCAGCGACAAACCGCACCAGGTGATCTCGCTGTTTTCGGACGTAACCGAACTCAAGCGCGACAGCGCGCTGTTCCTGCGCGCACAGGCCCTGGCCCGCATCGGCGGCTGGGAGTGGGACGGTGGCCGCAACCGCATCTACCTCACCGACGAGGCGCTGCGCATCGTCGGCCGCCGCGACGACCCGCCGCGCACCCTGGAAGACGCGATGGTGCACGTGGCTCCCGCGCACCGTCAGGCGGTGGAAGACGCGCTGGAAAGCGTGGTGCGCGACGGCGGCGCGTTCGACCTGGAAATTCAGGTGGTGCGCACGGATGGCGAAACCCACTGGGCCCGGCTGATCGGCCAGGCCGAAGGCCACGCGCCGATGTCGGCGCGCATCACCGGCACCGTGCAGGACATCACCCAGCGCCGGAATATCGAGGAAGCGCTGCGCAGCCAGGCGCGGACCGACCCGCTCACCGGCCTGTACAACCGCGACGGCATCCTCACCGAACTCGAGCGCCGGCTCGACGGCCAGCACCAGGGCACCACGGTGATCTACATCGACCTGGACCGCTTCAAGCTGGTGAACGACCTGCTGGGCCACGCCGCCGGCGACCACATGCTGGTGAACGCCGCGCGCCGCCTGGAGCACTGCGTCGGCGAGGCCGGCCTGCTGGCGCGCTTCGGCGGCGATGAATTCCTGGTGGTCACCGACGCCCACGACGACCACGCCGCGGCCGAGGCGCTGGCGGAAAAGATCACCCGCGCCTTCGGCGACAGCTTCCGCTACGCCGGCGAGGAATTCACCATCACCACCAGCGTCGGCCTGGCGCGCCACCCCGAGCACGGCCGCACCGTGCAGCAGCTGGTGAACAACGCCGACGCCGCCATGTACGACGCCAAGCGGCGCGGCCGCAACACCTGGCAGGAGTTCACGCCCGAGCTGGCGCGCCAGCAGCACGACCGCGTGCAGATCGAAGCCCAGCTCCGGCGCGCGCTGGACAACGGCGAATTCCGCCTGGTCTACCAGCCTTTGGTGGCGCTGGCCGACGGCCGCGTGCGCAGCGCCGAGGCGCTGATCCGCTGGACCAACCCCACCCTGGGCGACATCAGCCCCGACGATTTCATCAGCCACGCCGAAACCACCGGCGACATCGTGCGCATCGGCGCCTGGGTGATCGACGCCGCCTGCCGGCAGCTGGCCAGCTGGCGCGCCGAGGGCTTCGCGCTTCAGCGCGTGGCGGTGAACGTGTCCTACCGCCAGTTCCTCACCGAGGACCTGGTGCAGACCATCGCCCATGCGCTGGCCGAACACGGCCTGCCGGGCTCGTCGCTGGAGCTGGAGTTCACCGAGCGCGTGCTGATCGAGGACGC
>JAPLSJ010000113.1 GCA_026398695.1 Arenimonas sp. | reverse complement strand
TCCCGAACACGCAGACGGTGCATTTCCCGAAGAGCTGCCTGCATTGCGAAGACCCGCCCTGCGTGCCGGTGTGCCCCACCGGCGCCAGCTACAAGCGCGCCGAGGACGGCATCGTGCTGGTCGACGAGGACAAATGCATCGGCTGCAAACTGTGTTCGTGGGCCTGCCCGTACGGCGCGCGCGAGTACAGCGCGGTCGAGGGCGTCATGAAGAAGTGCATGCTGTGCGTGGACCGCATCTACAACGAAACCATCCCGGAAGAATCGCGCCAGCCCGCCTGCGTGCAGGCCTGCCCGACCAAGGCGCGGCACTTCGGCGACCTGGGCGATCCCGATTCGAAGGTGTCGCAGCTGGTGGCCGAACGCGGCGGCGTGGCGCTGATGCCCGAGCTGGGCTACGCGCCGGTGAACCGCTACCTGCCGATGCGGCCGCGGCGCGGCGGCGAGCAGGCGCCCGCGCCCGTCGCGTCGGTGGAAAAGCTCGACACCACCGACCTCAACCCCTTGCTGCGCTGGCTCGACCGCGCGCTGAGCCGCTGACATGCATCCGGCCTTTTCCGTCATCTTCTTCACCACCGCCTCGGGCCTGGGCTACGGGCTGTGGTTCTGGGTGTCGCTGTCGTTCCTGTTCTCGCCCGGCGGCCATGCGGCGTACGCCGCGCATCTGACCGGGCTGGCGGCCGGCTTCGTGCTGGTGAGCCTGGGCCTGCTCAGCTCCACCCTGCACCTGGGCAAACCGCTGCGGGCCTGGCGCGCCTTCAGCCAGTGGCGCACCAGCTGGCTGTCGCGCGAAGGCGTGCTGGCGCTGGCGACCTACGTGCCGCTGCTGGCGCTGGCGGCGCTGCTGCTGTCGGGCAGCGCCCTGGTGACATTGATGGTGCCCGCGCTGCTGGTGCTGCTGGCGGTGATGTCGCTGGCCACAGTGGCGTGCACGGCGATGATCTACGCCTCGCTCAAGCCGATCCCGGCCTGGAGCCATGCGCTGGTGCTGCCGGCCTACCTGGGCTTCGCCCTGCTTACCGGCGGCCTGGGCACGCTGGCGCTGCTGGCCACCGACCAGGCGCCGCACGAGTTCGCCGTGCTGGCGCTGCTGATGCTGGCCGTGGCGATGGCGGTGCTCAAGCGCCGCTACTGGCGCGACATCGACCGCGGCGTTATGCCCGCCACGCGCGCCTCGGCGCTGGGCCTTCCGGCCGACCGCGTGGCCACCGTGTTCGAGCGGCCGCACACCGAAGCCAACTACCTCACGCGCGAAATGGGCTACGTGCTGGCCCGCAAGCACTCGGCCAAGCTGCGGCGGCTGGCGCTGGGCCTGTTCGCCGCGGTGCCGGTGCTGGCGTGCGTGGTGACGCTGCTGCACCCGGGCTTCGCGCTGCCGGCGCTGTCACTGGCGGCGCTGGCGGCGCTGTTGGGAGCGATGGTGGAGCGCTGGCTGTTCTTCGCCGAAGCCAAACACGTGGTGATGCTTTACTACTAGCCACGCCCCTGCGTGAACCTGTGGGAGGGACTTCAGTCCCGATGCTCGTCGGCGAGAAGCATCGGGACTGAAGTCCCTCCCACAAGTTTTTTGTCAGAGGTCGAGCAGGGCGTCGGCGCCGCGGCTCACCAGCATGTCGGCCACCTGCTGGCCCAGCTTGTCGGGTTCGGACATCGGGCCGCTGGCGTAGCCGCGCACGGTCTGCCCGTCGCTGGCGCGGCCGACCAGGCCTTCGAGCGAGAGCTTGTCCTTGTTGAGCGTGGCGTAGGCCGCGATGGGCACCTGGCAGCTGCCGCCCAGGGTGCGCGTCATGGCGCGTTCGGCGCTGGTGCAGGCGCGGGTTTCGGCGTGGTCGAGCACGGCCAGCAGCGCGCGCACGTCAGGCTGGCCCTGGCGGCATTCGATGGCGATGGCGCCCTGCGCCGCCGCGGGGATGAAGCGCGGCGCGACCAGCCGCTCGCGGATGCGTTCGCCCAGGCCCAGGCGTTCCAGGCCGGCGCAGGCCAGCACGATGGCGTCGTAGTCGCCGGCGTCGAGCTTGGCCAGCCGCGTGTTGACGTTGCCGCGCAGGTCCACCAGCTTGAGGTCGGGGCGGTGCGCGCGCAGCAGCGCCTGCCGGCGCAGCGACGACGTGCCCACTTTCGCGCCGAACGGCAGCTCTTCCAGCGCCTCGTACTTCACCGAAACAAAGGCGTCGAAGGGACTGGCGCGCTGCAGGATGGCCGCCAGTTCGAACGGGCCGTCCAGCTCCATCGGCACGTCCTTGAGCGAATGCACGGCGGCGTCGGCGCGGCCTTCCAGCATCGCCACCTCGAGTTCCTTCAGGAACAGGCCCTTGCCGCCGACTTCCGACAGCGGGCGGTCCTGCAGCTGGTCGCCGCGCGTGGTCATGGGCACCAGCACCACGTCCAGGCCCGGGTGGGCTTCGCGCAGGCGGGCGGCGACATGCTCGGTCTGCCAGAGCGCAAGCGCGCTTTCGCGGGTGGCCAGTCGGAGGGTCGTCATGGTGGGCATTTCCTAAAGGTGCTTGAGGCGTTCGCGCAGCAGCGGCAGGCAGCGCCGGCTGACTTCCAGCGGCTCGCCGCCGTGGCGGAGGATGGCATGGACCTGGCCGTCGGGGGAACGGCGCAGTTCGGCGAATTCATCCCAGGCCACCAGGCAGTTGCGGTGGATGCGGATGAAGCGGTCGCCGAACTCGTTTTCCAGCGACTTCAGCGATTCCTCGACCAGGTCTTCGCCGCGGGCGTGGTGCACCACGACGTACTTTTCCTCGGCCTGCAGGAAGCGGATGTCGTCCACCGGGATCAGGCGCAGGCAGCCGCGCAGGCGCGCGCTGAGGTGGCTGCGGCGGCGCTCGGTGCTGGCGGCGGGCAGGCGCGAGGCCTGGTGTGCGGCGCGCTGGCGGCTGGCGCGTTCGATCGCTTCGGCCAGGCGCTCGGGGCGCACGGGCTTGACCAGGTAGTCGACGGCCGCGGCCTCGAACGCGGCCAGGGCGTGCTGGTCGAAGGCGGTGCAGAACACCACCGCCGGCGGCGACGGCAGCTGCGCCAGGTGGCGCGCGGCCTCCAGGCCGTCCATCACCGGCATGGCGATGTCGAGCAGCACGCCGTCCACGGCCAGCGACTCGGCCATTTCCACCGCTTCGCGGCCGTTGCCCGCCTCGCCCGCCACTTCGACGCCGTCCATGCCGCGCAGCAGCGTCGCAAGGCGCTGCCGGGCCAGGGGTTCGTCGTCGACGAGGAGCAGTTTCATGGGCGGAGTATGCCCCGGTTTCAGGCGCCGAACCGCAGCTGCAGCCAGTCGCCCAGGTCGTGGATTTCGTCGGCGCAGACGCTGTGCGGCATGGCGTAGCCGTGCCACTGGATGGCCATGCCGAGCGCCTGCAGTGCGTCGCGGCTGCGCTCGCCCAGCGACGCCGGCACCACCGGGTCCTGCTTGCCGTGGGCCATGAACACCGGCGTGGCCAGCCCGGCGCGCGTGGCTTCGGCGGCCGTGGTCGACGCCATGGGCAGGTAGGTGGACAGCGCGACGATGCCGCCCAGCCCCGCCTCGCGCCGCACGCCCGCCGCCAGGGCGATGGCGCCGCCCTGCGAGAAGCCCGCCAGGATCACGCGTTCGGGCGGCACGCCGCGCTCGCCCTCGCGGGCGATCAGCGCCTCGACCTGGGCGATGGATTCGCGCACGCCGGTTTCGTCGGCGCGCTGGTCGAAGTCGAAATTGCGGATGTCGTACCAGGCGCGCATGCGCACGCCGTTGTTGACGGTGACCGCGCGCACCGGCGCATGCGGGAACACGAAGCGCAGCGCCGGCCAGCCCGAGCGCACCAGCTCGGGCACGATCGGCGCGAAGTCGTTGCCGTCGGCGCCCAGGCCGTGCAGCCAGACGATGCTCCACTGCGGCGCGGGGCCAGTCTGGTGTTCGACGGTTTCGAGCAGGGTCATGGTGTCTTGGCCTCCGGGGCCTGGGGTTCCGCCGGGTGCGGCAGCAGGGTGATGTCGGGGATGCGGGTGGCGCCGGACAGCGAGAAGTGCGCGCCCTTGCCCAGGGTGAGCGTGGTTCGCCCGATGGTGTCCACGCTGGCCAGCACGACGGACGAATGGCGGGTGGTCACCGCCAGCTCGCCGATCTTTCCTTCTTCGAACGACAGGCTCAGGCCGCAGTGCGGGGCGCATTCGGCAGCGGGCACCGCGCCTGCGGGCGAGGTGGGCGGCTCGACCTGCGTGAAACCGTCGACCACCGTCAGCTTGCCGACGTCGCCGGTCCACCGAAGGTCGTCGCCCGCTTCGATCACCAGCGTGTCCAGGGCGACATCGGCGTCGATGGAGGCATCGGTCACCACCAGCTTGCGCACCGTTGCCGGCAGACGGATCTCGAGGGCCTGGTAGCCCGCGACGTCGGACGTGATGCGCAGGCGGCCAACCTGGCGGGTCACCGTGACGTGGTGGTCGTCGCCCACGGGGTAGCGCAGCCTCGGCGGTGCCGCGTTGGTGAACAGGATGTCCACTGCACTGGCGGCGTCCACGTCCACTTCGACGATGCCGTCCATGTCCAGCGCAGCGGTGACATGGTCCACCGGCTGTTCGCGGGGCAGCACGATCGCGGCCAGGTAAAGGCCCAAGGCGGCGAGGAAGGCCAGGCGCGTGCGCTTCATCATGCGACCTCCCTTTCGGCCAGCGCGAACAGGCTGGCCAGCCACAGCAGGCCGGGGATGGCGAACCACGCGAACGGGAAGAACCACTGCTGCCAGGTCGCCAGCTCGCGCTCACTGGACCAGTAGCCCATGAACAGCTGCGACTGCCCGCCGCCCACGGTGTCCACCAGGATGAAGAACAGCATCAGCACGAACGCCGCCACCACCGTCTTGAGCGCGGGGAAGGAGCGGAAGTACAGGCTGCCCAGCACCGCGAAGGCCTGGAAGATGGTGAGGAACAGCAGCACCTGCGCCGCGTCGGACCAGGTCTTGAAGCTGCCCCAGGGCATGAACAGCCGGTAATCGTTCGACCCCAGCGAGTGCATGGCGTTGCCATGGTCGACGGCGACGGCCGTGGCGGCTTCCCGCGCGGCGGCCGCTTCGGCCAGCAGCGTGGCCGGCGCGTTGCCTATCTGGAAGGCGAGCGAGTACGCCACCGGGTAGAACACCGCCACCACGACGAACGCCAGCAGCCATTTCTCCAATACCGACGCCGGCCGCATCAGCAGCAGCCCCGCCGACTCACGCCGGCCCATGGCCTGGAAATAGCGGGCGGCGAACAGCGGCGCGGTGAGGAACAGGCCGGTGAAGTAGAACGCGCCCTGGCCGTCGTGCGTAAGTATCCGGAAGCCGCCCGACCCCGACAGGATCACCAGCAGCAGCACCAGATGCACGATGACGCCGATGCCCAGGAACCACGCATAGGTGCGCCAGTACTCGGCCCACTGCGCCCGCGCCAGGCGGAGGAAACGGTTGGGGTCAAACATCGGCCACCTCGCTGGTGGAATCGCGCACGGCGGCCAGCACGCCTTCCTTCTGCAGGCTCAGCGCCTTGTACAGCAGCTCCAGATGCACGGCGCCGTGGTTCCCCGAAACGTTGCGCGCCACGTAGGCCAGCTGCTCGCCCATCGTCTCGCGGTAGATCACGCCTTCCACCTCTTCCAGTGCCAGCGCGTGCGCGGCCACGCCCATGGTCAGCGCCGCCGACAGCTGGGCCTTGCTGGCCGACAGCGCCAGCGACGCGGTGTCGATGAACAGGATGTGGTCCATGATGCGCTCCAAGTCATGCGCCTGGTGGGTGCTGATCAGGATCATGCGTTCGCGCTGCTCGGGGCGGGCAACGATGGCCTTGAACTGGTCCCGGCCGACGATGTCCAGGCCGTTGGTGGGCTCGTCGAGCAGCAGCACCGGCGTGAACGTGGCCAGTGCGAAGGCCATGGCCGCCTTTTTCTTCTGGCCCAGGCTCATCTCGCCGAAGCGCTGCTGTCCGGAGAGTTCGAACACGTCCAGGTAGTCGCGCAACGCCGTGGCCGAAAACGTCGGATAGAAACCCGCATGCGTGCCGGCAAGCTGCGCGGCGCTCAGGTCGGGCAGGTGGAATTCCTCGGGCACCAGGTAAACGCTGGCCAGGAAGTCCGGGTGGCGATCGCGCGGTGCGTAGCCGGCGACCGTGATGCGGCCCTTCTGCGGGAACAGCAGCCCGGCCAGCAGTTTGAGCAGCGTGGACTTGCCGCTGCCGTTGCGGCCGAAGATGCCGTAGACGCCGGGTTCGGTGAGGCTGAGGCTGAAGCGTTCGTACAGCCGGTGTTTCCGGTAGCCGAACGACAGATCGTCGATGCGTATCACGCGCGCCCCTTGGTTGGCTGTGCGTGCATTCTAGCCAGCCCGGCTGGGCCGGGGGCGCTGGAATCACTTCACCAGGATCAGCTTGTCGTTGCGCGTGTGCTGCAGGCGGTAGACCTGGCCGCCGTGGCGGATCAGCACCTCACGGCCACCGCGCATCAGTTCCTGGCTGTCGAACTCGGCCTTGGGCGGGCTGCCGGCGGCGGGGCTTCGCTGCGGCGCAGCGGCATCGCTGGATCGGATCATGGCCTTCGGGCCTCCTGGAAGGGTCGGCCTTGATGATAATGATTCGTATTTGCATGTCAAGCGACCCGCCCGCCGCCCCGCTGTGTCCTAGGGCGTCGCGGCCAGCCGGAACTGCACCACGCGCGAGCTGTCCACGCTGCGCGGGCCGGTCTCGAAGCGCCAGCGGCTGGCCGCCACCAGCGCCGCCTCCTCGAACACGCCCGGCGGATCGGCCGACACCACGCGCGGCGACGCCACGCTGCCGTCGGGCTGGATGGTGAACTGCACCACCACCTGGCCTTCCAGCTTGCGACGCTGGGCCATGAGCGGGTAGCGCGGGCTCGGCGCGCTGAGCAGGCGCGGTACGCCGGCGGCGGAAGTGGACGGCGTGGCGGCGGGTGCCGGAGCGGCAGCGACGGACGCGGACGGTGCCGCCGTGGTCGGGGTCGCGGCGGGCGGCGGCGTGACTCGCGCGGCGGCGGGCGGCGAAGACGCGGCGGGAGCGATGGCAACCGGCGCGGGACGGGGCGTTGACCGTGCCGCCTCCGCGGCAGTGGTGGCCGTCGCGGCCTGCGCCAAGGCGTCCTTTTCAGCCGCCAGCCTGGCGGCCTCGTCGCGCGCCGCCTGGGCCAGCGCCTCGGCGGCGGCCGATTCGGCAGACGCCTCGGCCGAAGCAATACTGTCGCGCAGCCGCGACAGCGACGGCGCCTGCGGGTCGGCGCGCTCCAGCAAGCCCAGCAGTCGCCGCGCCTCGTCCAGCTCCTGGCGCGCCACGGACTGCTCGATGCCGATCACGGCGTAGGGCAGCAGCTCCAGCATCGCCGTCGCGAGATTGGCGTCGTCGGGGCGCAGGTCGCGCAGCGCGAGGTAGTGGTCTAGCGCGCTGTTGCCCGCCGGCGCATAGAAGCGCTGCTCGGTGAGCGCCTTGGCCGCCGCGGCCCGCAGCCCGGCTTCATCGGTGATCGGCGCCACGGCTGGCGCCGCGGCCTCGGCCGTGGCCGCAGTCGGTGGCGGCTGCGGCACTTCGCCCGAACAGGCGGCCAACAGCATCAGGGAAACAGCAAGAGGCAGCGCGCGGCGCGTGCGTGAAAACATGTCCAGCATCCCCGGTGGTCCAGCACCACAGGCTAGCGGCGGGACGTGACGGGAATGCGGCAAGCGCGGATGTGGTGGGCCCACCAGGACTCGAACCTGGAACCAAGGGATTCGCGTATCCCGGGGATTTCCCCCCGGCGCGGACTATCTCTTCACCCTCCGCCTGCGCGGGTGGGGTGCGGGACGCTCGAGCCTGTCATCAAGGGCACTGGAGCCCTCAGGTAGTCTCTGCACCTTCCGGCGGTGTACCGCCGGCTTGGCTCAGGGTTACCACCGGCCGAACCGCTGAGGCTTCCCTGAATTCATCCCGTTCCCGTCCGCCCCTTACGGAACGGCGGCACCTTTCGATGAGTCCCCTGCTCTAACCATTGAGCTATAGGCCCTGTACGACATCGCCATCATAGGGCGGAGCCCTCTACCCGCGCCAGCCAATGCTCGACCCTTGCCTGCGCGCTAACTGCGAAGGTCGGGCGAAACCACCGGCTCTGTGGCATGCGCCAGCTCGTCCGGCACCGGCTCGCCTTCGGCGCGCAGCTGGCCTTCCCACTTCGACACCACGGCCGTGGCCACGGAGTTGCCGATGACGTTGG
>JAPLSJ010000048.1 GCA_026398695.1 Arenimonas sp. | reverse complement strand
CGCTTTACCCCGGCCAGAACACCACGGGCCTGTGCCCGCTGCAGCGCTTCAGCGGCGCGCCGGTGTACCTGGCGGGCCAGGAGCCCACCGCCAACGAAGTGGCGGCGCGCGGGGAGCGCTACTGGCGGCCCTACCACGACGCGCTGGCCGCCGAGCTGGCGCGCGTGCGCGCCCGGCACGGCCGAGCGGTGCTGTGGGAAGGCCATTCGATCCGCAGCACCGTGCCCTTCCTGTTCGACGGGCGGCTGCCCGACTTCAACCTGGGCACCGCGGCGGGGGCGAGCTGCGCGCCGGAGCGGCAGGCGCGCATCGAGGCGGTGATGGCCGCGCAGGACAACTACACCTGGGTCGCCAATGGCCGCTTCAAGGGCGGCTACATCACGCGCCACTACGGCCGGCCCGGCGAAAGCGTGGACGCGGTGCAGCTGGAGCTGGCGCAGTGCACCTACATGGACGAGGCCACGGGCCGCTACCAGCCCGAACGGGCCGCGAACGTGCAGGCCCTGGTCGGCGCGCTGCTAGAGGCCGCGGTGGCCTGACGCTGGCCGGCGCGGTCAGCCCCGCGCGGGCTGCTGGGCGATCGTGTCGGCCGGCCGCTTGCGCGGGTCGAAGAAGCACACCGCCTGCCGTGCCGTGATGCGCCTGCTCGAATTGCAGCTGGCTTCGCGCGCCGTGCGGCCGTCGAAGCCCTGCAGGCCGATGGTGGCCTGGGCGGCCCGGCTGTCGTCGAGCGACGAATACTGCAGCGCGATCTCGTGGCTGCCGTGGTACAGCACGGCCTGCGCACGCAGCGGCTGGGTGCTGGGCACCGGGCTGGCGCGTTCGAACCCGTCCCACTCCACCACCGTGCAGGCCTCGTTGCCGCCGGCGGCGGCCGGGCGCGGGCACGTGGCGAAGAAAGCCTGGCGCACTTCGCCGCCGGCGCGGGCGCGCAGGTCGTCGTGGTAGACGTAGATGCGGTTCTGGGCGGCGGCCGGGTTGTCGGCGCGCGCAGGCAGGCCACAGTCGTTGCTGAAGTCGGAGCCATCCTCCACCGCCAGGGAGTCGGCGGCGGCCAGGTAGCCATTGCCCGACACCACCAGCGACCGCGTGGGCAGCTGGTAGAACTCGAAGGGCTGCTGCAGCGCGAGCAAGGCGGCCCGGTCGTCGGCGTCCGCCTTGGCGTGGCCGGGCACCAGGGGCAGCGGCTTTCCGGCGGCACCGAGCTCGATGTAGTCGAAGCCACAGGTGCCGGTGATCGGGCTTTGCGCCAGGGTGTAGCCGTAGAGGTTCGCCGAGGCGGTGGCCCGCTCCCGCGCCTGCAGGCCCACGGCCACGGCGGCGGCGAGCATCAGGCCCAGCAGCTTGAGCAGCAGGGCGGGCGAGTAGGCAGGGGTACGGGACATTTGGGAAATCGAAGCACGATTCATGCCAAGCCCGTCACAGTCGCGCTGTTGCCGGCCGGGCGCGAAAAACGCTGGAATCGCGCCGAACCCGCCTCGCCGCGCGGGTGACGGGAGGCGTCACATTGGGTCCGGCGACGGCAGCCGGGCGCGCCCGGTTCAGCGGGGCCGCCGGGCCCCGAAGTCCACCACGGCGTCCTGGCGCACCACCACCGACACGGTCCGGCGCGCGGCGTCGCCGTCGAAGGTCCAGGGCAGGGGCAGGTTGTCCTGGACAACTTCCAGGGCATGGGTGCCGACGGCCACGCGGTCGAAGCGGAACCGCCCCAGCTCGTCCGTGCGCGCCACGTAGCGGCCGTCGAGCGTGACCGTGACGTTGCGGGCCGCCGGTTCCGACGCCGACCGCTGGCCGTCGCCGTTTTCGTCCAGGAACACACTGCCGACGATGTCGCCGGTGGCGCCACCGACGGGCCCGCCCAGCACCGGCCTGGCGCGGCCGGCGCTGAAGTCGTAGCGAAGGCTGGCGTGGATCGAGCGGTCGGCGGGAAGGTCGGCCGGCAGCGTCGGGTTGCCAAGCGGATCGAGGATGAAGGGCGACGTCCACGGGCCGCGGTTCTCGACCACGTTGGCCGCCAGCGACCAGCGCTGGCTCATCTGCCAGCGGATGCCCAGGCTGATGTCCATGCCCGACGAGTCCTGGTCGCGATCCAGTCGGCGCCAGCGCACGGAGCCGTCGACCGTCAGTGCCTGGCCCAGGCTCAGGCCGCCGTAGGCCGCCAGGGTGATCGATGGGCTGGCGGCAGCGGCGCCGTCGGCGATCTCGCCGTAGCCGGCCGACAGCGACAGCCGCGAACCCTCGCGCAGGGGCAGCGACTGGTCCAGCGTCAGCTCCCAGCTGTCGGCGCTGCCGTCGCTGCGCGCGAGGTCCACCTGCGCGCGGGTCTGACCCCAGCGCGACCGGGTGTCCGCGAAAAGCTGCACGGCCTGCGCGCGGTCCTGCGCGCCGTTGCTGTTGGCGCGCGCCGACAGGCTGCCGCCATAGGCCAGTCGCGTGCTGGCCTGGTAGCGAAGGAAGGCGCTGGTGTACCAGCCCCCGAAGCCTTCGCCGGAAATCGAGTCGATGCGGTCGATGGACGCGTTCCAGCTCCAGCGCGCACGGTTGAAGTCCAGGCGGTAGTAGCCGCCGCGGACGTCGTTGTTGATGGGCCAGGCGCCCCAGGCCAGGCCGGGCTCGAGGTGGAACGCGCCGTAGCGATGCGTCCAGCGGCCGCGGGTGGCGCGGGCATCGAACCAGGCGCCGGCGGCCGTGTCGGCCGCGGTGTCGCTGGCCTGCACCATGATGGCCAGCTCGTCGCGCGCGCCGCGCCAGCGGTTGCCGAACACCAGCGCGCGGGTGTCGCCGTTCTGGAAACCGGGCAGCCCCTGGCTGGCCGGCACGATGCGGCCGTCGGTGGCCAGCAGCGACACCGCGCCCGACCAGGCCGGCGACCAGTCCCACTGTGCGCCGGCGCTCGCGACCGAGCCATCGCCGATCTCGAAGCCGTTGATCACCCCGCCGTTGAACCCGCCGCCGCGCCCGGCGGCGACCTGCCAGGACACGCCGCGTTCCTTCAGCGTCCATTCGCTGGCCAGGCCGAGCAAGGGCACGCTGGGCAGGAAGAACCGGTACTGGTCCTGCAGCAGGCGCGGCAGGGCCGTGTTGACCACGCCCAGGCCGCTGTCCACCGACCAGCCGCCGGGCATCGCCAGGCCGCGCTGCCAGAGCGTGGCCCGGCCGCGCCACGACGTATCGCCGTCGGCCATCCGGTCGCTGTGGAAGACCACGCCATCGATGGACACGGCGCCCAGGTCGTTGGTTTCCATGAAGCCGCCGAACGCCAGGCCGAATTCATTGCTCTCGCTGCCGGCGATGCGGTTCCGGCTGACGACGACATCGACATGGGCCGCTCGCGGCGCGCCGCCAGAAGCAACGGCTTCGTCCTCGTCGGGCGGCAGGTCTTCGAGCTCGGCGGACGCAATGATGCGGTCGCGGTAGGGTTCGGCCGCGCCGTCGCCGCCGGCAGTGGCGGCTTCCCCGGCAGCGCTGCCGAAGGCCAGGAACGGATCGTAGGCGACGTCATCCGCCGGCGCGTCGGCGGCCCGGGCGGAAGCCGGCGCCAAGGCCAGCGCCATCGCCCACGCGAGCGCGGTGGCGACGAAGGGACCGCGCGGGGAGTCAGGCGCCAGGCTCATCGATCCACGGTGGCGTCGATTTCCAGGCGCTGCTGGTCCGAATCAAGCCTGCCCTTGATCTGCAGCGGGAAGGCGATGTCCGGAGGCGTTTCGCCCTCCTGCTCCGACTGCGGGTAGAGCGGGATGTCGCGCGTGACGCCCACCAGGATCGGGCTGTTGTCGGGCACCAGCACGATGCGGGTGCCGCGCGCGTCCACCCCGGCCAGGTAGCCGTCGAGCCGGGCGTGCATGTCTCCGGAGTTGCGCACCTGCAGGAAGGGCAGCGCGCGCCCCTGCACCGGCGATACGCCGGCCTTGACCACCTGCAGCACCGCGGCGGCGTCGCCAACGGCCAGGTAGACGATCACGCCGATGCGGCCGCTCACCGGCAGCGGCACGTTGCCCTGCGCCGGCTGCGGCTCGCCTTCGATCATGATCGCGAAACGGCATTCGCCGCGCGGCGTGTTGCCCGGCACC
>JAPLSJ010000093.1 GCA_026398695.1 Arenimonas sp. | reverse complement strand
TTCACCTGCGCGTCGCTGCGGCCGGTCAGGCGCAGGTAGTCGATGGTGTTGGCGTCGATGAAGAACATCGCCGCCGTGGCGCCGTATTCGGGCGCCATGTTGGAAATGGTGGCGCGGTCGCCCAGCGTCAGCGCAGCGGCGCCTTCGCCGCGGAACTCCAGCCAGGCACCCACCACTTTCGAGGCGCGCAGGAATTCGGTCAGCGCCAGCACGATGTCGGTGGCGGTGATGCCGGGCTGCGGCTTGCCGGTCAGCTCGACGCCCACGACGTCGGGCAGGCGCATCCACGACGCGCGGCCCAGCATGACGTTCTCGGCCTCCAGGCCGCCCACGCCGATCGCGATCACGCCCAGCGCGTCCACGTGCGGCGTGTGGCTGTCGGTGCCCACGCAGGTATCGGGATACGCGACGCCGTCGAGCACGCCGATCACCGGGCTCATTCGCTCCAGATTGATCTGGTGCATGATCCCGTTGCCCGGCGGGATCACGTCCACGTTCTTGAACGCGCGCTTGGTCCAGTCGATGAAGTGGAAGCGGTCTTCGTTACGGCGGTCCTCGATGGCGCGGTTCTTCGCGAAGGCATCGGGGTCGAAGCCGCCGCACTCCACGGCCAGCGAGTGGTCCACGATCAGCTGCACCGGCACCACCGGGTTCACCTGCGCCGGATCGCCGCCCTGGTCGGCGATGGCGTCACGCAGGCCGGCCAGGTCCACCAGCGCGGTCTGGCCCAGGATGTCGTGGCAGACCACGCGCGCCGGGAACCAGGGGAAGTCGAGGTCGCGCTTGCGCTCGATCAGCTGGCGCAGCGAGGCGTCGAGGTTGGCCGGCTCGCAGCGCCGCACCAGGTTTTCCGCCAGCACCCGCGACACGTAGGGCAGGCCGTCCCAGGCGCCGGGCTGCAGCGATTCCACCGCCGCTCGGGCATCGAAGAAATCCAGCGACGTGCCGGGCAGGGACTTGCGGAAAAGGGAGTTCATGGGCGGACCTGGATCGGGGATGCGCCATTATCCCGGAGCCGCCGCGGCCGTGACAGCCTTTCCCGCCCGGCCCACCCGGCCGGGCGGCTGGCGCTCAGATCTTCCGGACCACCAGGTCGAAGCGGCCCGAGGGCGCCGCGTCGCCCTCGGCGGCCATGGCCACCGTCACGCTGGCGCGCTCGTCGGCGGAGAGCTTGGTCCAGATCAGGTCCACGTCATTGAGCGGATCGCCGGCGAAGTACATCTGCGTGGTGATTTCGCTGTACCCGCGGCACGCGACCTTGAAGTGGATGTGCGGCGGCCGCGACCAACCCTCGCGCACCGGGTAGTGGCCCGGCCTGATGGTCTTGATGCGGTAGCGGCCTTCGGCGTCGGTGACCAGGCGGGCCCAGCTCTGGAAGTTCGGGTCCAGCGCGGCGGGATTGGTGTCGGCCTCGTGGTCGTAGCGGCCGGCGGCGTTGGCCTGCCAGACGTCCACCAGGGCGCCGGCAACGGGCGCGCCCGATTCGTCGAGCACCTGGCCACTGATGTTGATGACTTCGCCCAGCGCCGGTGCGCTGCGGCCGGCCACCTGGGTCATGTCCAGGTCCTTGTCGGCCTGGTCCTTCTTCGGGAAGAAAGGACCCTCGGTCTGTGCGGGCGTGAGGCCCACGGCCGCGAGCGGCGCGCTGGCCACCAGAGCCACGGCGCCCAGGCCGCCCCGCATAATCTGGCGACGGGTGAGTCGGTTGTTGCCGGCCATCGGTATTCCCCCTGTCCGCCCGCGGCTTGCGGGCGCTTGAGAGGTGGAACGCCAAGGGACGGCGGTTGCGGACGGTGGGCACCGGCTCCGGGGTGGGCGGGGCGGCCCCACGTCCCGCACTGGGCAAGCGCCCGCCGTCCCGCTAGATTCGGGCGCTGTCTCCGGGGAAGGACCCACCATGCGCCGACTCACCCTGATCGCCACGCTGCTGCTGGCGACCGCCCTGCCTGCCACCCTCGCCATCGCCCAGCCGGCCCCCGCGGCCGTCGAGGCCGATCTCGCGCCGCTGCGCATCGCCCATCACAAGTTCGTGCTCGACAACGGCCTGACGGTGCTGGTGCACGAAGACCACAGCGTGCCCCTGGTGGGCGTGAACGTCTGGTACCACGTCGGCTCGCGCAACGAAGTGCGCGGCCGCACCGGCTTCGCGCACCTGTTCGAGCACTTCTTCTTCAACGGCAGCGAGAACCACCCGTTCGGCTTCCGCGAAGCCATGGACGACCTCGGCGCCAACAACCGCAACGGCACCACCAGCACCGACCGCACCAACTTCTTCCAGGACGTGCCGACCTCGGCGCTGGAGCGCACGCTGTACCTGGAAGCCGACCGCATGGGCTTCCTGGCCGGCAACCTCAGCGAGGAAATGCTCGAGCGCGAGCGCGGCGTGGTGAAGAACGAAAAGCGCCAGGGTGAGAACCAGCCCTATGGCCGCGTCTGGACCCGCGTGTCGGAAACCATGTACCCGTACTCGCACCCCTACAGCTGGTCCACCATCGGCAGCATGGCTGATCTGGACGCGGCCAAGATGGACGACATCCGCCAGTGGTACGCCGACTACTACGGCCCCAACAACGCCGTGCTGGGCCTGGCCGGCGACATCACCCTGGCGCAGGCCAAGGCGCTGGTGGGCAAGTACTTCGGCGGCATCGCCCCGGGCAAGCCGGTGGCGCGCCAGCGCGAATGGGTGCCGGTGCTCGATGCCGACATCCGCGACAGCATGCAGGACCAGGTGCCGCAGACGCGCATCTACCGCGCCTGGCACCTGCCGCCGATGGGCAAGCGCGCCACGCACGCCATGCAGCTGTTCGGCAGCGTGCTGTCGGGCAGCGAAAGCTCGCTGCTGCAGCGCGAGCTGGTGTTCGAAAAGGGACTGGCCACCAGCGTGATGGCCGGCGTGCAGGACGGCGAGCTGGCCAGCCTGTTCCTGGTGGTGGCGAGCGTGCGGCCGGGCGTGGACCCGGCCGAACTGGAGCGCGAGCTGGACGCGCTGCTGGCGAAGTCCATGGCGCAGGCGCCCGACGTGGCCGCGCTCGACCGCGCGCGCACCGGTGAAGTGGCCCAGTTCGTGCGCGGCAAGGAGCGGCTGGGTGGCTTCGGCGGGCGCTCCGATGTGCTGGTGGAGTCACAGACCTACTTCGGCGACCCCGAAGCCTACCTGCAGCGCTTCCGCGACTACCGCGCCATCACCCCGGCCGAACTGCGCGATACCGCGAAGGCCTGGCTGTCGCGCCCCAGCTACACGCTGCAGGTGGATCCGTTCCCGGCGCTCAAGGCCGCGGCCAGCGACGTCGACCGCTCCGTGCTGCCGGCGCTGGGCCCGTCGCCCGACGTGCGCTTCCCCGACGTGCAGCGCGCCACGCTGTCCAACGGCCTGAAGGTGGTGCTGCTCGAGCGCCACTCGGCGCCGCTGGTGAACCTGATGCTGGCGGTGGATGCCGGCATCGCCGCCGACCCGGCCGATGCCCGGGGTACGGCGAACTTCACGCTCGAACTGCTGCTCAAGGGCACCAAGACGCGCGACGCCTTCCGCATCGCCGACGAGCGCGACGCGCTGGGCGCGCAGCTGTCGGTGGGCAATGCGCTCGACCAGTCCTTCCTGCGCCTGGGCGCGCTGCGCGGCAATCTCGCCGGCTCGCTCGACCTGATGGCGGACGTGGCGCTGAACCCGGCGTTCCCGGCCGACATGGTGGACCTGCAGCGCAAGCAGCAGCTGGCGTCGATCGCGCAGCAGAAGGCCAACCCGGGCGCCGTCGCGCAGCGCGTGCTGCCGACCCTGCTGTACACGCCCGACCATCCCTACTCGGCGCCCGGCGGCGGCCTGGGCAGCGAGGCCGCGGTGGCGGCGCTGACGGGCCAGTCGCTGTCCGATTGGCATGCGCGCTGGTTCGTGCCGACCAATGCCACCGTGGTGGCGGCCGGCGACATCACCCTGCCCGAACTCGTGGCCGAACTTGAGCGCAGCTTCGGCAAGTGGCGCGGCGGCGCGGCCCCGGCCAAGGCCCTTGGCGCCAGCACGTCGCCCGGCCGCGGCATCGTGCATCTGATCGACAAGCCCGGTGCACCGCAGACGGTGATCGTGGCGGCACAGCTGGCCTCGCCCTCGGGCCAGGCCGACGACCTGGCGCTGGAAACGGTGATGCGCAACTTCGGCGGCATGGCCACCGCGCGCCTCAACCGCAACCTGCGCCTGGACAAGCACTGGTCTTACGGTGCCTACGGCGGCGTGAACGCCGCGCGCGGCCCGCGCACCTTCGTGGTGAATGCGCCGGTGCAGACCGACAAGACCAAGGAAGCCATTATCGAGGTGGTGCGCGAGATCCAGGGCGTGGCCGGTGAGCGGCCGCTGGCGGGCGAGGAATACACCAGCATCATGCGCAGCCAGGTGGCGCGCCTGCCGGGCCGCTTCGAAACCCTGGACTCGCTGGTGATGGCGGCGATGGACATCGTCAACACCGGCCGCGACCCGGGTTACTACGCCAACTACGCCAAGAACCTGTCCTCGCTGGACGCACCGGCGATGAACGCCGCGGCGGCCGGCGTGGTCAAGCCGGGCGAACTGACCTGGGTGATCGTGGGCGACCTGGACGTGATCGAAGCCGGCATCCGCGAGCTCAACCTGGGCGAGGTGAAGCGCATCACCGTGGAGTAAAGGCCACGCCGGTGAGCTTTTCGCTCAGTGCCACCAGCTTCGCGCGCGCCTGCGGGTCCTGCGGCTGCGGGTCGCGGGTGGCGCCGGGCGCGCCCTGCAGGTAGAACCCGCCGGGCGTGAGGCCCGGCGCCTTGATCAGCCCCATCACGTGGTCGCGTCCCTCGGCCACCGTGGTGCGCGCGGGCATGCCCAGGCCGCGCACCATCGTGGTGTCCATCATGGTGGCCGGGTGCAGGGCGATCATGGTGATGCCCTGCTTCTGGAACGCGGGCGCCAGCGCGACGGTCATGGTGACCTGCGCGAGCTTGCTCTGGCCGTAGCCGCGGCCGTGGGCGCCGGGTTTTTCCAGCATGACGTCGTCGAAATCAATTGCGCTGCCGCTGAGCGAGGCGACATTGACGATCCGCGACGAGCCCGCGGCGGCGAGGTTCGGGCGTAGCTTGTTCACCAGCACCCAGCCGGCGAGGTAGTTCACGGCGAACTGCAGCTCGTGGCCGTCGGCGCTGGTGCGGCGCGGCTGGTCGCCGGTGAAGGCGACGCCGGCGTTGTTCACCAGCAGGTCGAGCTTGGGCGTGGTGCTTGCGATGGTGTCGGCGAACTCGCGCACCGCCTGCAGCGAGGCGAAGTCGGCGGCGACGAAACGCGCCGAACCCTTGCCGGCCTGGGTGATCTCGTCCACCACGGCCTGGCCGCGCTCGGCGTTGCGGCCGTGCACGATCACGTGGGCCCCGTCGGCGGCCAGCGCCAGCGCCACCTCGCGCCCGAGGCCGTCGGTGGAGCCGGTGACGAGCACGGTCTTGCCGGCATAGGAATGCTGCGCCGGCGGAGTCAGGGCCTGGGCGGCGGGAAGGAATGCCAAGGTCGCGGCGATGACGACCAGCAGGGCCAGGTGCGTGCGGATCCGGGACAGTTTCATGGGGGTGTCCTTGAGGGGGGTGGGCCGGGCCGGCCACGAAACGCTACGCCAGCCGAGCCCTAGTCGCACTGGAAGTCGCCATTGGCCAGCCTGCGGCACTGGTCCGGCGGGCCACGCTGCTGCCACACATCGGCCAAACCGCTGCGGCGCAGGTAGTCCTGGAAGGCAGGCAGGGCGCGCGCCGGTGCCGCGCGCGGGCCCAGCATATCGCCCATCAGCAGGCTGTCGTTGTCGGTGGGGCCCATCGCCGCCACCGTGAAGGCGCGCTCGTAATCACCCAGGCGCAGGAAGATGTACGGCACCACGCCCGGCATCAGCTCGGGGCGGGTGGCCACGTACGCCTCCAGCAGCGCCACCGACTGCTGCCGGGCCGCCGCGTCGCCATGGATGGCCTTGGCGAAGAGGGCCGGCGCCTCGGGCGCGAGGGCGCCGCTGAAATACTTCAGCCCCGCAGCCGTGGCGGCTTCCGCGCCCGCCGAATCGCCGCGCGCCGCAAGCACCCGGCCCATCTCCAGGCCAACGAAGCGGTGCCCGCCCTCGGCGGCCAGCTTGAGCAGGCGCATGCCGTTGTCGATGTCACCCGCCAGCACATACTCGCGTCCGCGCCAGAACAGGGGATTGGGCAGCATCGGGTCCAGGGCCAGGGTGGCGTCCAGCGCCGCGATGCCCTGGCGTCGGTAGCCGGTGTTGAACAGGCCCACCGCGAGCCAGAACTGCGAGTTCACGTCGCCCGGGTCCAGCGCCACGGCCTTCTCGTTCTCCGCCAGTGCCTCGGCGTGGCGCCAGCGCTGGCCCAGCGCACGCCCCATCGCGGCGTGTGGTTCGCCCAGGCTCGGATCAATGGCGATGGCGCGCTGCGCCGCGGCAATGCCGTCATCGAGCAGTGCCTGCGAATCCTCCAGCCGCACATTGCTCGACACCACCAACACCGACGCCAGCCGCGCATAGGCCCGCGCAAACTCCGGATCCAGCGCGATGGCCGCCTCCAGCAAAGCCTGCGCCTCGCGGTAGCGCTCGCTCTCGCGCCGGTTGAAGATGGCGGTGGCCTGGAGGAACTTGGAATAGGCGTCGGCATTGCTGGTGCCCACGTTCACCAGCTGCTGCGCCTGCTGGCCGGTTAGCACCAGCTTCAGCTCGCCGGTGATGGCCTGGGCGATGCGCTCCTGCAGCGCGAACACGTCGCTCATTTCGCCGTCGTAGGTTTCCGACCACACGTGGAAGCCGTCGTCGCTGCGGATGAGCTGGGCGGTGATGCGCACCCGCTCCCCCTGCTTGCGCACCGAACCCTCCAGCACGTGCGCCACGCCCAAGGCGCTGCCAATTTCGCGCAGATCCTCGTCGCGGCCCTTGTAGTGGAAGGCCGAGGTGCGGCCGGCCACACGCAGGCCCGGCACCTTGGCCAGAGAGTTGAGGATCTCCTCGGAGATGCCGTCGGAGAAGTACTCCTGGTCCTTGCCGGGGCTGAGGTCGGCGAAGGCGAGCACGGCGATGGACTGCCCGGCGCTCGGGGCCTTGGCCGCCGGTGCGGCCGAAGGCTCGACAGACACCGCTGCCGCTGCGGGTGCGTCACCCTGCCCCATGCGCGCCATCACGGTGACGCCCGCCACCACCAGCAGCAGCGCGATCACCACGATGTCCAGGCGGCGCGCGGTGCGGTCCACGGGCGCGGGGCTGCCATCGGCGTTGTGTTCCCGGCGCAGGCCCTCGGGCGTGAGCTCGAACACCCAGGCCGCCACCACCGCCGGCACGAAGCCCAGCGCCAGCGCGATGATCACCGCGCGCAGCACCCAGGCCGGCACGTCGAACACCGGCAGCACGGTTTCGGCCACCTGCACCAGCAGCCAGGCGCCCACCAGGTACAGGCCGGCCATGCGGATGACGTTGCGGCGCTTGAGTTCGCTGAAGAAGTTCGCGCTCATGGCGTGGCACCTTGCACTGGCGTGATGCCATCAAACAAATCGCGGTTGTTGACGGTGAAATCACCCAGGCGGGTGTCCAGGTCGGCAATGCGCAGGCGCAGTGCGCGCAGCACCGCCGGATCAGAGCGCAGGGCCTGGGCGGCGGCGTCGATGCTGGAGGGCGGCAGATCCAGCGTGCAGGGGTAGTCAATCACGCTGTCGATGCCCTCGTACTGCCCGGGCCGGACGATGCGGTCGCCGCAGCGGCGGGCCAACTCGCGCTGCACGGCGTTGGGAATACTCTGGCGGAACTGATTGCGAAAGCTCTGCTCGATGCTCTCGCGCACGACGTTCTCGATGGTGCGCAGGCGGTAGATGGCCGCAGCGTTGGCCAGCAACCGCTGGTCGGCGATCAGGCCCAGGCTGCCGGTGGACACCAGCTCGTCGTAAGTGTCGCGGCGACGCGCACCCTCGCGGTACTGGGTGGCGCGGTAGGCCGCCACCAGCAGGTCGTGGTTGGAAACCGTCGCCGTGCCCTCCAGCGCGCCCACGGCCACGTCGGCGGCATCACGCACATCACTGTAGTAGGCGATCATGAACTCGTAGACCCAGCGCTCGGCTTCCAGGTCGGTGCGCAAGCGCTCGGTGAACTCGGCGCCCCGCTGGCGCTCTGTGCGCTCGGCATTCCAGTTCGACACCTGGATACCGAGGAACACGCCCAGCACGACGATGCAGAAATCGATGCCGATGGCGGTCCAGTTCTGCGTGCGCACGTGCTCGGCCACGCGCAGCAGGCGGGTGCGGCGCGGTTCGGCGACTGCGGCGATGTCCTCATTCACAGCGGTAGTCCCCGTTGGCATCCTTGCGGCACAGATCGGGCGGGCCGTACTGGTCCCACAGCGCGGCGTAGCCCAACTTGCGTGCGAATTCGGCAAACCCGGGGCTGGTGCGGGCGGGCTCGCCGCCCAGGCGCCAGATCACATTGAGCCCCACTGATGAATTCATTGGCTGCTTTGCCATCATCGCCAGCGCTTCGTCGGGAGCCCCCAGCCGGATCAGCGCCTGTGCCAGCATTCCGGAATCCGCGTAAACGGGTTGCGCCACCAGGCTGCGCACCAGCGCGAGGGCACGGGCGCGGGCTTCACCCTGATCGAGGATGCCAGCGGCAATCACCGGTGCCGCAGTCGGCGGCAGGTTGGCGCCGAAGGTCCTTATGCCTCGCTCGAGCTCGTCGCGGGCCTCGGTCCTTCGCCCTTGGCGGAGGCTGACAGACCACAGGAAGATGTCCCCGTTGGCGGCGCCCAGTTCCGCCGCGCGCTCGAGGGTTCTCCGGGCGCCGTCCAGATCACCCTTGATGATAAGCACGTCGGCGTAGTGGTTGAGGGCATTTGGCAGCAGCGGATCGAGCTCAAGCAGGCGCTCCAGGCGTATCGCCTTGTCACGCTGATAGCCCGTGTTGCCGAGCTCGATGGCGTACCACAGGTTGGCGGTGAGGTCGTTGGCATCGATGGCCAGCGCCTGCTCGTACTCGGCCCTGGCCTCCTTGAAGCGCAGGGCCTGGGAGTGGATCTGGCCAAGCACCGCATGTGGCTCGGCAAAGTTTGGCTGCAGGGCCATCGCGCGCTTCGCGCTCGCCGTTGCCGCTTCTTCCGCGATGCGGTTGTCGATGTTCAGGTAATCCGGGGTCAGTGCATGCAGGGCGCCGAGCCTCGACCAGGCGCGCGCGAAGTCCGGATCGAGCGCGACGGCTTCCTCCAGCAGCTTGATGGCGTTCGGGAACTCACTCGCAGCGCGCCGATTGAAGCTGTCGCTGGCGCGCAGATACAGCGCATAGGCGACCGGGTTGGTCGTGCCCGTGTCGACCAGCGCGGCGCCCTGGCCTGCCTTCAGCGCCACCTTCAGCTGCCCGGTGACCTGCTGCGCGATGCTTTCCTGCAGCGCGAAGATGTCGGCATCCGTGCCATCAAAGGTGTCGGCCCACATCTCCACGCCATCGCTGACCCGCAGCAGCTTGGCGCTGATGCGCAGCCGATCGCCCTGCTTGCGCACGGAGCCTTCCAGAACGTGCGCCACGCCGAGCGTGCTGCCGATGGCGGCCAGGGATTCGTTGCGGCCCTTGAAGTAGAACGACGAGGTGCGGCCGGCCACTTTCAGATCGTCGATCTTGGCCAGT
>JAPLSJ010000009.1 GCA_026398695.1 Arenimonas sp. | reverse complement strand
GCTGCCGCTGCTGCCCGACGGCGCCGACGCCGCGCTGGAGGCCATCACGGCCCGCACGCACTACGGCGAACGCCTGTCGAGCGAGGGGCGGCCGAAGCTGGCGATCCCGGTGCTGGAGCTGGTGGAGCGCGGCTACGCCCGGCAGAGCGACTACGGCTTCCAGCTGCGGCTGGTGCGCCGGTACCTGGGCGAGGCCTATGCGCGCGACGGCCGGCACGCCGACGCGGGCCGCCTGCTGAAACTGTCGCTGGACGATTACCTGGCCCACCAGCAGGACGTCGACCAGCCGGTGATGGCGATCCGCGAGAGCTGGGGCCGCTGGTTGCTGCGCGACGGTCGCGCCGACGAAGCGCGCCTGCAGTTCCGCAACGTGGTCGACAGCGCCGGGGATCGGCCGTTGGCGCACGTGGCGCTGGCGCATGCCGGCCTCGCGCGCGCCGCGCTGGCAGACGGCGACGCGCCGGCGGCGCTCGCGCACAGCGGGCGGGCGCTGGAAGTGTGGGACTACGTCACCGGCTTCCGCGACGTACGCATGCAGCCCTGGCTGCAGCGCGTGCGCGCCGATGCGCTGGCCGCCGGCGGTGACGTGGCGGCGGCGCAGGCGATGGAAAACGTCGCGGCCGCAGCCAGCGCCCGCTACGACCATCCGGGCAGCGACACGGTGGTGGTTCGGGACATGGCGGCCGTCGCGCGGACGGCCGGGGCGGCGTCTCAGGAAAAATAGTCCGGGGCCATGTCCGGTTCGGCGGCCGCCCGGCCGTTCGGCAGTTGTCAATCCGACAACGGAGCCCAACATGAAGCCCACGCTTTCAACCGCACTGGCCATTGGCCTGATGCTGGCCGCCGGCAGTGCGTCCGCGCTCGAGCCCGCCTGCGAAACCTACCTGCGCGCTGCCGAGAAGTCGGCCAGCCAGCCCTCGCGCCACAGCGTCACCGAGACCGGCGGCGTGCGCCTGGAGCTGGTGATGACGGGCGGCCAGGCCTGGACGCGCTTCGACGGCGGCAAGTGGCAGCCGGTGAAGCGCAGCGGCAAGGCCGATCCGCTGGCGGCCGAGAAGCAGTTCGTCGCCGCCATCCGCGCCGGGCAATACCCGATCAGCGGCTGCCGCAAGCTCGGCACCGAATCCATGGAGGGCAGGGTCGTCACGGTCTACGCCTACTCGGTGGCCGTGCCTGGCATGCCGGCGGGCGGCAGCAAGGCCTACATCGGCGCCGACGGCCTGGTGTACGGACAGCGCAGCGACGAGGCCGTGGTTCGCCATCGCTACACCGGCGTCACCGCGCCCAAGCCCTGAGGACGACACCATGACCGCCAAGCATTCCAGCCACACCCTCGCCATCACCTTCGCCCTGCTGTTGGCAGGCTGCAGCCAGGCCGGCAACAGCCCGCCCGAAGCCGCCTGGCCGTCGCTCGACGAAGTCCCCGCCAGCGCCCGCAGCGATGCCATGCCGGCCGAACTGCCGCGCCCGTGCACGCTGGTGACGGCCGACGATGCCCAGGCCGTGATCGGCTCGGAGGTCGGTGAAATGGCCAACGACCAGGACGTGTGCATGTGGGCCGGCGGCGACAGCCCCGGCGCCATCACCATGCTGATGGTGCAGCTGATACGCGCCGATTCGGCCGAGGAATCCGCCACGCTGTTCGACAGCCTGACAGGCCTGTCGGGCAACCTGGCCATGGCGGTGAACGACGCGGCGGGCACCCCCACGCGCAAGTCGGGCCAGGACATCGAAGGCCTGGGGGACGCCGCCTGGTGTTCGGCCAGCAATGCCGACCTGGTGGGCACGCAGCAGGTGATCGTGCGCAGCGGCACGGTGCTGCTCACGCTCAACGTGACCGGCATGACCAAGGGCGAGCGCCAGGCGTCGCTGTGCCCGAAGCTGGAGGCAGCGGCACGGCAGGCCTTCGCGCGGCTGGAGTCGGCGCCGTGACGCGGGCCGATCTGCGGCTGGCGGTGCTGGTGGCGGTGACGTCGTCGGCGGCCACGGCGTGCCTGTTCACCGGCATCGGCACCGTTTCGGCGCAGGGCAATGCGCTCACGCTCGAAGCGCTCGAAGCCAGGCTGCACAAGCTCGAGAACCGGCCCAACAACCGCGTGCGCGCGCCGTTCGTGGTGGTGGACGCGGGCAACAAGCCCATCGTCACCATCGACGCCGCGGGCAACACCCACTTCCTGCGCATGGGCGTGCTGGGCTCGGGCCCGGCGATCCAGCTTGAACGCACCGGCGCCATGGCCACGGTGGTGACCCAGCTGGGCAGCAGCGACACCCAGGCGCGCCTGGGCGTGCTGGAAGGCCGCGGCCCGCGGCTGGAGGTCTACACCAAGGAACACTCCACCATCGTCGGCAACGGCTCGGGCAATCGCCACGGTGTGTTCCTGCGCGATGGCGGCGGCGGCAAGGGCAAGCCGGCGGCCAAGTCGCTGGGCGAGTTCGCGGTGAACATCAGCGAGAGCGGCGGCATCCTTCGGCTGTTCGACAAGGACGGCAAGACGGTGCTGTCCGCGGGCAGCAACACACAGGAAGGCGGGCGGGGACAGATCGGCCTCAGCGCGCCCGGCAAGGCGATGGGCGTGCTGATGTATTCGGGCGCCGACGGCGCGGGCGAGCTGCGCGTGTTCGACGCCAGCGGCAAGGGCGTGGTGGAGCTGAGCGGCGGCCTGCGCCACTTGCTGCTGGCCAACCGCGCCGGCAAGCCGGCGGCGGTGATGCGCCTGTCGCAGGGCGGCACCGGTTCGGGCGGCAACTTCACCGCCACCGACGCGGCGGGCAACAACGTGGTGTCGGCCGGCGCGCTGTCGGGCAGCGGCGGCGCGCTGTGCGTGATCCATCCCAAGCGGGGCAACCAATGCTTCCCGTGAGGCTGGGCGTGGCGGCCGCGCTGCTGCTGGCGGTCGCGTCGGCGGCCGCCGCGCCGCTGCGCATTCCGCACCAGGCGGGGCTGACGGTCACCACGGCGCTGTCCGGGCAGGAAGGCGACTACGAGTCGCGCAAGATCCTCACGGGCCGCGACGGCGACGGCTGGCTGCTGGCTTACAGCGCCAGCGTGCCCGGCGCGGCGGGCCGTGCGCGGCAGGTGTCCAGCGAGCGCTACGTGCACGACGCCGACCTGGTGGCGGCGCGCAGCTACCGCACCGCGTTCGAGCAGGACGTGTCGGAGGACTATCCGGGCACCACGGCGCTCGGGGTGTCGAGCCAGGTGCTGGCCGAACTGCGTGCCGGCGGCAGGGCGAAGTTTTCCCTGGTGGGTGAATCGTCGTGGGTGCTGCCGTCGTTGGCGGGCGCAGGCGGCAAGGCGCTGCCGGGGTCCGACCTCGTGGCGGGCCTGACCCGCAACAACAGCGTGGCCTTCCGGGGTGAGCTGCTGCCCAAGGGAAAGGGTCGCTTTTCGGTGCTGGTGAACGGGCAGCCGCAGGTGCTGGACGTGCTGGTGGCGGCGGGCCGCTTCACCGCGCGCGACGGGACCACGATGGACGCCGAGCTGAGCCTGCTGGACGACCCGGCCAATGCGCTGGCGCTGCAGTGGCGCATCGGCGAATCGTCGCTGCGCGTGGTGCGGCTGGACTTCCCCGTGGCCAAGCCCGGCGATGCGCTGTCCCAGCGCCTGCGGGCCGAAAAGCGGGTGGTGCTGCCTGGCCTTTATTTCGATTTCGGATCGGCCGTGCTGCGGCCGGAATCCGCCAGCCAGCTGCCGGCCATCGTTGCCGCGGTGCGCTCGGCGCCGGCCGGCGTGCTGGCGCTGGAAGGCCACACCGACGCCGTCGGCGCAGGCCCCGCCAACCTGGCCCTGTCCAAGGCGCGTGCCGAGGCCGTTCGCGCGGCGCTGGTGGCGCTGGAACCGGCGCTGGCGTCGCGGCTGGCCAGCCGCGGCTTCGGCGAAAGCAGGCCCGTGCACGACAACGCGACGCTGGAAGGGCGCGCGCGCAACCGCCGCGTCGAGCTGGTGCTGCCGTGAACGGCAGCGATCCGATCCTCTCTCTCCCCACCCAAGGAACCTCCATGCGAAACACTGCCCTGATCCTTCCGCTCGCCGCGCTGGCGAGCCTTTGCGCCACCCTGCCGATGCACGCCGACGCTTCGTCGCTGGCCGGGCCCGTCGCGCCGACCGTGCTGCCGCGCACGCCGCAGTCCGACCCCAAGACTGCGCCGCTGCCCGAACCTGGGGCGCGCTGGGAGCAGGTGGCCGGCGGCGCCCGCGACATCGTCGCGGGTGGCATCGGCGTGGTGTATGTCACCGGCTGCGACGTGGCGCCCAACAGCCGCGGCGCGTCGGCCATCTTCCGCTGGAACGGCGCGGCGTTCGTGCCGCTGTCGGTGCCCGGGCAGGGCAGTGCGCTGGCCACGCTCGGCGGCAACAGCTACACCATCGGCGGCGACGCGATGCTGTACTCGAGCATCAACGACGGCGAATGGCGCAAGCGCGGCACGCCCGACAACCTGCCCATCACCGACATCGGTGCCGGCCGCCTGGGCATCTGGATCGTCACGTCACAGCCCAACAGCGAGGGTGGCAACGCCATCTCGCGCTCCGAGCGCTGCCCGACCGCGGCGCTCACGGGCGGCAACGACTACTGCGGCTGGCGCGCGGTGGAAGGCTCGGCCGTGCGCATCTCGGTGGGCGCCGGTGCGTGGGTGGTCAATGCCCAGGGCGATCTCTTCGAATGGCGCGACGGCAGCAGCCGCTGGGTGCAGCGCCCGGGCTGCTTCACCGACGTGGCGGCGAACGGCGAGAACGTCTACGCCGTTTCCTGCAGGCGCGGGCAGGGCGACGGCAACGCCATCTACCGCTGGAACAACGCCGGCAGCTGGGTGGACGTGAAGGGGGCGGGCAAGCGCGTGGCGGTGGATGAGGCCGGCAACGCCTGGGCCATCACCGACAGCGGCAGCATCTGGCGGCGCACCGACAACCTGGTGCAGTCGGTCGTGCGCTGACGACGCGGCGCTGGACGGCCCGGCCGCAGTTGCGGCCGGGTCGGGTGGCCGCGTTCAGCCAGCGGCTGCCTTCGCCAGCCCCGACACGATCGCCAGCGACGGTTCGCCGCGCACGAGCGCCACGCCCGGGTAGCGTTCGGCCACGGCCTGGGCCACGTAGGGCGCCGACGAGCCGCCGCCGGTGAGCAGGATGCGCGTGGGCGGTTCATGCGGGGCGCTCTGCACGGTCGCCAGCAGGCGGTCGAGCCGCTGCACGAAGAACGACGCGGCCGCCGCGAGGTCGGGCTGCGCGGCGGTGACGTCCAGGCCCGGTTCGATGTAGTCCAGCGAGGCGCCAACCTCGGGCTGCGTCGACAGCAGGATCTTGAGCTGTTCGGCCGCGCGGGCCAGGCGCACGGTGTTGGCGTCGGCCTGCAGGGACTCCAGGCGCTGGCGGAAGGGCGGTTCGTAGTCCTTGAACGAATAGGCCTTGAACGCGGCCTGGCGCACCACGTCCGACACCATCGCGGCTTCGGAATAGATGTGGTTCGGGAACGCGCCCACGTTGCGGCCGAAGTGGCCCATGAAGCGCAGCAGGTTCAGCCAGTAGTCCACGTCGCCGCCGCCGGTGGCGTCGCCCCAGCTTTGCAGCGGCGCGAATGCTTCGCTGCCGCCGGCCTGCGCCAGGCACAGGTCGCAGGTGCCGCCGCCGATGTCCACCACCAGGACCACGTGCCGGTCGGGCGAGCGCTGGTGGTAGTCGAGCGCGGCGGCCTCGGGTTCGTACAGGAAATCCACGCGTTCGAAGCCGGCGGCGCTGGCGGCGTCGCGCAGGATGTCGAGCGCCTGTTCGTCGCCCGCCGGGCCCATCGAGCTCTTGAAGTGCACGGGCCGGCCGATCACGGCGCTGTCCACGGGCTGGCCGAAGTGCAGCTGCGCGCCCAGGCGGATGTGCGTGAGGATGCGGGTGAGCACGTCCTGCACCACTTCGCGCACGCCCGGCAGCAGCTTGAAGCCGATCATGGACTTGGGCGACTGGAACAGGCGGCCGCGCGGGTCGTCGATGTAGGCGTCGATGGCCACTTCGCCGAACTGCGCCGAGGCCAGGGAGTCGCGGGCCACGGTTTCCCGGGCGTGCTGGTCCTGCAGCCAGCGGCGGCGGATGGTGTTGATGGCCTGCTGGGTCAGGGCCTCGTCGGACTGCGTGACGGGCTCGGGGATGGCGAGCGGCGCGCCCTTGCTGCGTGACGCGGTGGCCAGGCGCTGGCGGTATTCGCGGGCCTCGCGCTCCTGGTCGCGCTTGCCGGCG
>JAPLSJ010000081.1 GCA_026398695.1 Arenimonas sp. | reverse complement strand
GTCGCGGTACAAGAGCTTCGAGGAGTCGAAGGACGAGATGGTTCAGCGGCTACAGACGGAGATTTTGGAGAAGGCGAAGCGCAAGTGGCTCGAGGAGCTCAACAAGCGCACGCATGTGGAGCAGAGGCTCTAGTCACGGCTTCGGCGCGGCCTTTTCAGCCTTTGCAGCAGCGGCCGCATCCTTCACAGCCTTGAGCTCCGCGTCGCTCACCTCTTTGGCGTCCTTCGCCGCTTTCGCGTCGCGCTTTTCCATTTCTTCTTCCTGACCCAAGAGCTCGAGCAGCTTCTTCTCGTCCTCGTCGCCACCCTTACCGAGTTTGTCGATGTCGAACGTGAGCATCGGCATTGCACCGCCGCCATTCATCACTGGCAGCCTGCCGTTCCATCGCTCGAGCGCTCGGTATTGAAGCAGGTGTCCTCCTGCCAGACCAGGTCGACGATCTCGATGGGCAGCAGCTTGCCGCTGACCCGGGCCTTGCCCAGGCTGCGCGCCTCGGGGACCTTGCCCGACAGGCTGTCGTAGGTGGCGGCGGTGGTGACCACCTGCTCGCGCTTGGCCAGCGAGGCCATGCGCGCGGCGGTGTTCACGGCGTCGCCGTAGACGTCGCCGTCCTCCTCTTCCAGCGCGTCGCCGTGGTGCAGGCCGATCCGCACCGCCAGGCTGTCGCGAACGAAGTCGATGTCGCGGCCCATGCGCCGCTGCATGTCGCAGGCGGCCAGCACGCCGTTGAGCGCCCCCGGGAACGTGCACATGATCTCGTCGCCGATGGTCTTGATGACGCGGCCGCCGTGCTGGCGGCACACCTGCGTCAACGCCTCGAGCACCGCGGCGATCAGCCGGCGCGCCTCCACGTCACCCTTGGTCTCGAACAGCCGCGTGCTGCCGCTGACGTCGGCAAAGAGGATGGTCTGGGGCCGTGATGCGCTCATTGGGTCCGAGTCTAGGCGAAGCCGGCGTGGCCGTCATTCATCGCTTCAAGCAACGGGTTCAGGCCAGTTGCGCGGCCATGGCGACGATGTCGGCCTCGCTCGGGATGACCAGGAAAGCCGCGCCCGCCAGCGGGGTGTAGGTGTCCTCGCCGACCACCCGGCGCAGGGGCTTGGCGCCCAGGCCGGCCTCCACCACCGCGGTGATGATGCCCTCGCCCACGCCGGCCGAACGCCTTCCCTCGTCCACCACCAGGATGCGGTCGCACTCCCCGGCGTGTCGGGCGATGGCCTCGGCGTTGAGCGGCTGCAGCCAGCGCAGGTCCACCACGCGCACCTTCCAGCCCTGGTTGCGCTCGATGTCCCGCGCCGCACGCAGGCTCATCGGCACGCCGTTGCCGAAGCTGAAGATCACCAGGTCGCGGGCTTCCGGGAAGTAGGTGCGCTCTTCGCCCACCACCATGGATTCGTGCACCGGCGGGTAGGCCGTCAGCCACTGGCCGTCGCCGGCCTCGTAAAGGTCCTTCGTCATGTACAGCGCGATGGGCTCGAGGTAGGCGCAGACGCGGCCATCGACCTTGGCCAGCGCCATCATCGTGCGCAGCATGGTGGCCGCGTCGTCGCCGCGGCTGGGGCAGCCGACCAGCAGGCCCGGGATGTCGCGCAGCGCGGTGATCGAGTTGTCGTTGTGGAAATGGCCGCCGAAGCCGCGCTGGTAGCCCAGCGACGCGATGCGCATCACCATCGGGTTGCGGTACTGGCCGTTGCTGAAGAACTGCAGGCTGCAGGCTTCGCCGCGGATCTGGTCGCAGGCGTTGTGGAAATACGCCAGGTACTGGATCTCGGGCATGGGCAGCATGCCGACGTTGGCGTAGCCCTGGGCCAGGCCCAGGATCATCGTCTCGTCGAGCAGGGTGTTGAACACGCGCGCGTTCTTGAACGCCTTGTGCAGGCCCTTGGTTACCGTGTACACGCCGCCCTTCTGCGCCACGTCCTCGCCGAACAGCAGCGTCTCGGGGTACTTGCAGAACAGGTCGTGCAGGGCCTGGTTGATCTGGATGGCCAGGTGTTTGGGCGGCTGGTTCTCCGGCAGCTTCGCCTCGCTGCCGAACACGGCGAGGCGCTTGCCGGCGTAGTCGCTGCGGGCGGTTTCGGCGTAGACCTTGTCCGGCGTGTACGGCGCCAGCGGGCGCATCACTTCGGCCAGGTCGGTGAGCTTGGGCTTGCGGTCGGCCTCATCGGCGGCGGCGAAGCAGCGCTTGCGCATGGCTTCGTACTTCGCCAGCAGTTCGTCCTTGCCCATCAGGCCCGACTGCAGCGCGATCTGCGCCGAACGCAGCAGCGGATCGCTCGCCTCCACCGCCATCAGCTCCTCGAAGCTGCGCCACTCGATCTCGAAGTCGGTGCCGGCGTGGCCCATGATGCGCGTGGTGCGCAGGTGCAGGAAGGTCGGGCGGCGCGTGCGGCGGCAGTGCTCCACCGCGGCCTGCACCTGGCCGTAGCCTTCGGCGATGTCCAGGCCGTCGGCGTAGAAATAATCCAGGCCGTGGCGGTCCTTGAACGCGTTGGCGATCCAGCCGCCCGGCGTCTTCACCGAGATGCCGATGCCGTTGTCCTCGCACACGTACAGCACCGGCGCGGGCAGCTTCTGGTACGCGGTCCACTGCGCGGTGTTGAACGCGGTCTGGGCGCTGGCGTGGTTGCTGGACGCGTCGCCGAACGAGCAGATGGCGATCGAATCGTCGGGGATGGGCAGCGCGTGGCCGATGCGGCGCGCCTGTTCGATCGCGATCGCCGTGCCCAGGGCCTTGGGCAGGTGCGATGCGATGGTGGAGGTCTGCGGCAGCACCCACAGCGGCTTGCTGCCCCACACCTTGTGGCGGCCGCCCGAGATGGGGTCTTCCGCGCTGGCGGCGAAGCTGAGCGCCGAATCCATCACCGGGTCCATGCCCGGCAGCTTGCGGAAGCGCTCGGCCATGAAGCCGCCGGAGCGGTAGTGCAGGAACGCCGGGTCGGTGTGGCGCGTGAGGCGCGCGACCATCGCGTTGCCTTCGTGCCCCGACGAACCGATGGTGTAGAAGACCTTCTGCTGCACGCGCAGCACGCGCGCCATCAGGTCGAGGTGGCGCGAGGCCAGCTGCGAATCGAACAGCGCCAGGAAATCCTCGGCCGTGCAGGCGCTGCCCTCGAGCACCGCTTCATGCGGCGCCGGGCGGGCCTCGACGGTGCCGCTCCAGTTCGTGACGAACTCGGTGAAGTTGTCGTCGCACACCTTGGCGCGGTTGACGTCTTTCTGGCGGGCGGGAATGAGCGGGGCTGCAGCGGACATGGGGTTCTCGAAGAAGATCAGCGTGGTTGGGAGGCGGGAAGTGCCCCCGGTGCGGCACGGCGCGCAAGCCATTGGCCGCGGGTCTGGCCCCAGATTTCGACCTTGGCGTGGTCGTGCGGCGCCGGCAATTTTCCGGGGCCGCGAAGCACGGCGCCGAGCTTCTCGGCGACGCGGCGTGATCCGGTGTTCTCAGGGTCGATGGTCTGTATGACCTCGGTCCAGCCCAGCGACTGCAGGGCCCAGTCGGTGGCGGCAGTGGCGGCCTCGGTCGCGTAGCCGCGTCCCCAGGTGTCGCGCAGGAACGAATAGCCGACTTCCGTGCCGGGCCAGCCCGGCGGGCACCACGGCCCGCAGCGGCCGACCCAGCGCCCGCTGTCGCGCTCGAGCACCGAGAACATGGCGAAGCCCTCGGCACGCCAGGCGCCGAACATCGTCATGAAGGTGCGCCAGGCCATCGACGGCGGCTGGACCCCGCCAATGAACCGGCAGGTTTCGGGGTCCTGCATCATTTCGGTCCATGGCGCGAGGTCGACAAGCTGCGTGGGCCGCAGCAGCAGCCGCGGCGTTTCCAGGCGCAGGGCGTCCAGGGCCATGGTTTGCGATCAGAAGGCGTTGATGCCGGTGACTTCGCGACCGATCACCAGCTGGTGCACCGTTTCGGTGCCTTCGTAGGTGATGACGGACTCGAGGTTGAGCGCGTGGCGGATCGGCGGGTGCTCGGTGGTGATGCCGGCGCCGCCCAGGATGTCGCGCGCCTCGCGGCTGATGTCCAGCGCGATGCGGCAGTTGTTCCACTTGGCCAGCGACACCTGCGCCGGCTGCATCTGGCCCAGGTCCTTCAGGCGGCCCAGCTGCAGGCTCAGCAGCTGCGCCAGCGTGATGCGGCGGGCCATTTCGGCCAGCTTGAGCTGCACGGCCTGGGTGGCGGCGATCGGGCGGTTGAACAGGATGCGGGTCTTGGAATACTCCAGCGCCGAGGTGTAGCTGGCGATGGCGGCGCCGATCGGGCCCCAGGTGATGCCGTAGCGGGCCTGCGTCAGGCAGCCCAGCGGGCCCTTGAGGCCCTTCACGTTCGGCAGGCGCTGGCTGTCGGGCACGCGCACTTCGTCGAAGAACAGCGCCGAGGTGACCGAGGCGCGCAGGCTCATCTTCTTGTGCACTTCCTGCGCCGCGAAGCCCTTGGTGCCCTTCTCGACGATGAAGCCCTGGATGCCGTCTTCGGTCATCGCCCAGACGATGGCGATGTCGGCCAGGTTGCCGTTGGTGATCCACATCTTGGCGCCGTTGATCACCCAGTCGCCGCCGTCCTTCTTGGCGGTGGTCTTCATGTTGGCCGGGTCGGAGCCGCCGTGCGGCTCGGTCAGGCCGAAGCAGCCGATGATTTCGCCGCGGGCCATGCCCGGCAGGTACTTCATGCGCTGCTCTTCGGTGCCGTAGGCGAAGATCGGGTACATGCACAGCGAGCTCTGCACCGAGACGAAGCTGCGGATGCCGGAGTCACCGCGCTCGAGCTCCATGCAGATCAGGCCGTAGCTGACCGCGTTGAGGTTGGCGCAGCCGTACTTCTCGGGCAGCGAGGAACCCAGCAGGCCCATGGCCGCGATCTCGGGCACCAGCTCCTTGGGGAAGCGGCCCTGGTCGAAGCAGTCGCCGATGATCGGCAGCACGCGTTCGTCGGTGAAGCGCGCGACGCTGTCCTGGATCATGCGCTCCTCTTCGGTGAGCAGGCTGCGGATATCGAAGAGGTCGGTGGGGTTCAGGGCCATGGGGATCGGTCTGCGGTCGGCGGGAAGGGCGGCATTTTAGCCTGCCCTGCCCCTTCGCGGCAGCCTGCATGGCGTGATGACGCCGGCAGACGCACCCGTACGGGGCCCGGAACGAAGAAGGGCCGGCATGGCCGGCCCTTCCGGGTCGCGCGGGCGGGAGGGCTCAGCCCTGCGGCGGCGCCACGCTGTCGCCGCTGTCCACCACGATCACGCCGTCCTTGATCGGCAGGCGGTCGCCCGGGTCCTGGTCCATCATCAGGTTGCCGGTCTGGCCGTCGTAGCTCCACGTGACGTCGTAGCCCACGACCACTTCCTTTTCGCCCAGCAGGATCTGCTCGCCCGGCTTCTCGTCGAGGCGCTTGCGGGCCACCTGGCCGTCGCTGCGGTACTCGACGTCGTAGCCGATCACTTCTTCACGCGGCTCGGTGACCGTGCGGCAGACCTGCTCGACTTCGGTGTACTTCTGGCCGCCGGTGTGGCGGCGGTCGATCTCGCGGCCCGCGTAGGCGCCGCCCACGGCGCCGGCCACGGTGGCGACCTTCTTGCCGCTGCCGCCGCCCACCTGGTTGCCCAGCAGGCCGCCGACGAGGGCGCCCACCACCATTCCATCCTTGTCGCCGAAGCGCTCTTCGCGGCGCTTCTCGACCACCTGGTCCTCACAAACCTCGCGCGAACCGGTGCGCATCTCGGTGACGGCAACCGAGGAAATCACGTCGCCGTAAACCGGCTGCGTCTCGGTGATCGGGGTGGACGACACCACCTCGGCATACGGCGTGGAAAAAGTCTGGTAGGCGGCGATGGCGCCACCACCGGCGAGCATTCCGGCCAGCACGGCCAATACGGTCTTGTTCATGGTGTGGATCCTCTGGTTTGGCGGCGGTTCCCCGCCTGCGCAGCGTGGAGAGTGTCCCCGCCAGCCTGAACGATGCCCGAAGCGGGGTGGCGCAAGCCCATGCTACTTTTCCCGGCGCCACATTCCCAACCGGAGCCCCGCCATGCCCAACCCCGCCACCGGCCCGCTGATGGGGTTCGCCAGCCGCCTCAAGTTCCCCACCCTGTTCTTCATCACCCTGGGGCTGTGGGCGATCAACATGATCATCCCCGACCCGCTGCCCTTGATCGACGAGATCGTGATGGGCCTGCTGACCCTGATGCTGGCCACCTGGAAGACGCGCAAGGAGACGCCTGCGGAGCCCGAGCGCACCGGCGTGACCATCGACGGTGAATCGCGCCGGGAATGACCGATCTCTACGACAGCCACTGCCACCTCGACGCCCCGGAGTTCGACCCCGATCGCCCCGGCGTGATCGCCCGGGCCCGCGCGGCCGGCGTGCGCCGGCAGCTGGTGCCGGCGGTGGACCGGGCCGGCTGGGAGAAGCTGCGCGACCTGTGCGCCGCCGACCCCGGCCTGCGCCCCGCCTACGGCCTGCACCCGATGTTCCTGGACCGGCACCGGCCGTCGCACCTGGACGACCTGGCGCAATGGCTGGCCGACGAACGCCCGGCGGCGGTCGGGGAATGCGGGTTGGACCATTTCGTGGCCGGCCTGGATCCCGACGCCCAGCGCGGGTACTTCCTGCGCCAGCTGGAGCTGGCGCGGGAATTCGACCTGCCGGTGGTGCTGCACGCCCGCCGCGCCGTGGACGAAGTAATCGCCGCGCTGCGGCGCATCGGTGGGCTGCGCGGCGTGGTGCACAGCTGGTCGGGCAGCGAGGAACAGGCGCGCCAGCTGTTCGGGCTGGGTTTCCACCTGGGCATCGGCGGCCCGGTGACCTTCGAACGCGCGCAGCGCCTGAGGCGCACCGTGGCGTCGATGCCGATCGAATGGCTGCTGCTGGAAACCGATGCCCCCGACCAGCCCGGCGCGGGCCATCGCGGCGAACGCAACGAGCCCGGCTACCTGCCCGAAGTGCTGGCCGTGGTGGCCGGACTGCGCGGCATGGCGCCCGAGGCGCTGGCCGCGGCGACCACGGCCAATGCCTCACGTTTGTTCGGTGCCCCGCCGCTCAGCGCTTGAGCAGCAGCTCGATGGCCTTGCCGGCCATGGCGAAGCCGAAGGTGCCGGTGACGTGCGTGGCGGCGCCCAGGCCGGCACCGCAGTCGAGCTTGAGCGATTCGTCCGCGCCCAGCTGGGGCCGCACGCCGCAGACGCTGCCGTCGCGCTGCGGGTACTTCACGTTCTCCAGCGAATACACCGCCGGCACGCCGAAGTAGCGGTCGGGGTTGCGCGGGAAATGGAAGCCCGAGCGCAGGTGCTTGCGGACCAGGGCCAACAGGGCGTCCTGTTCGGTGCGCGAGAGGTCGCGCACGCGCACCAGGGTGGGGTCGGTGCGGCCGCCGGCCGAGCCGCACACGATCACCGGCAGCTTGCGGCGCCGGCACCAGGCGATCATGCCGAGCTTGCTGCGGAAGCTGTCGCAGGCGTCGAGCACCACGTGGTGGCCCCGGTCCAACAGCGACTCGAGGTTGGCCGGCGTGAGGAAATCAGCGATCACCTCGACCTGGATGTCGGGATTGATGGCCCGGCAGCGCTCTGCCAGGACCTCGCCCTTGCCGCGGCCGAACTGGCCGTCCAGCGCGTGCAGCTGGCGGTTGGTGTTGCTCACGCAGATGTCGTCGGCGTCGATCAGCACCAGCCGCCCGACGCCGCTGCGGGCCAGGGACTCCACGGCCCACGAGCCCACGCCGCCCAGCCCGACCACGCAGGCCTGGGACTGGGCCAGGCGCGCGGCGGAGCCCACGCCGTAAAGTCGGTCGATTCCGGCGAAGCGCGCCTGGGTCTGGGGTTCCATGCGAGTATTTTACGGCACGCGCCGGGTCCTGAACGCGAGCCGGTGCCGGACCGGGCCTGGTCGGGACTTGTTCAGGCTCGAAGGCCTACGGTTGTTCACGAAACATCCCCCAAGAGGATCGCGCCATGAAGACTTCGTTGCTGATCGCCGCCGCCCTGACCCTCACGGCCACGGCCTGCACCACCACCGCCCCCCGCAACGCCGGCTACGGCGGCTACGACGACCGTCCTGCCTATTCCGAGCCGCAGCGCTGCTATGACTGCGGCACCGTCGAGCGCATCGAGACCGTCTATGGCGCGCGCAGCAACAGCCGCACCGGCGCGGTGCTCGGCGGCGTCATCGGCGCGGTGGTGGCGCGTGAAGTGCCCAAGCACGGCAGCCAGGGCAACAAGAACACCGCCACGGTGGCCGGCGCGGTCGCGGGCGCGGTCGCCGGCAACGCGATCGAGAACAAGGTGAACGAGGAAACGTTCGACATCCACGTGCGCATGGACGACGGTCGCCGCCTGGTGATCAACCGCAACAGCCTGGGCAACGACATCCGCATCGGCGCCTACGTGCGCGTGGACGGCAATCGCCTGATCCCGCTGCGCTGATCCCCGCGTCGCATGAAAGCCGCCGTGATATCTTCACGGCGGCTTTTTTCATGGAGAAAACCATGCGATCCCTGATCGTTGGCGTCATCGGCCTGCTGGTCGGCGCCCTGTGCACCCTGATCCTGATCAACACGCTGCGCCAGGGAACGGCCTACCCCAACGGCGTCATGGCCGTGATGTCGGCCCAGATGAAGACCCTCGACCAGTCGCTCAAGCGCAACCGCTGCGCCGCCACCGACCTCACCCCGTCGCTGCAGACGCTGCGGCACCTGGGCAACGACCTCGAGCCGGCCTTCCTGCCCACGGCCGACGACGAGCGCTTCATCGCCCACGCCAGCGAGCTGCGCGCCGCGCTCGACGCCGCGCTGTCGGCGCCGCCGGCGGACTGCGCCGCCGCGCGCGTGGTCGTGGACCGGGTGAACGGCGGCTGCCAGGCCTGCCACCGCGACTTCAAGGGCTAGCGCGCATCCAGGCGGCGATGCAGGCCGCGAGGGCCTGCGGCTGCCGCATCCAGCGGAAGTGGTCGGCGCGCGCACCCAGGCGCGCATCGTCGAAGCGTTCGACCGATTTCACGCCGCTGCCCACCTTGCCCAGCAGCGCCTGCATCGATGCTTCGGGCACCAGCCAGTCGCGCGTCATGCGCACGCCCAGCACCGGCTGCTGCAGCCTGGCCAGCACGCTGTCGAGGTCGTCGCGATGGCCGTAGTGATCGTAGCGGCCGGTGCGCACGGTAGCGCCCCAATCGCGCATCAGCTGCCCGGCCTCGCGCCCCGCGAAGCCCAGCCGGTGGCCCGGATAGTAGCCGGCCACGCGCGTGAGCAGCGGCAGCACGCCTGCGAACAGCCCCACGCCCAGCCGCTGCCGGCCCCTGAAAGTGGACGCCTGCGGCACGCCGGTGGCCACCAGGGCCAGGCCGGCACTGGCGTGCGGCTGCCGCGCCGCCGCCATGGCGGCGAGCTGCCCGCCCAGGCTGTGGCCGCCGAAGTACCAGCGCGTGGCGCTGTCCAGCGCGGCGATCGAGGCCGGCAGGTCGTGCTGCAGCAGTTCGCGATAGCCCCAGTCCACGCCGCGGCGCGCGCGCAGCGAACTGCTCGCGTTGCCGCGCCATTCGTGCACGGCGCAGGTGACGCCTTCGGCCACCAGGGCCTTCGCGAACGCATCGTATTTCGCGGCGGGCACGCCCAGCGCGGGCATCCAGAACAAGCCGGGGCCCGGCTCGGCGGTGCGGTGCAGGCGCAGCAGGCTGGCGTGGCCGTCACCGGCGACGATGGGCAGTTCAACGAGGGACATGGTGGCACCGCAGTATCGAATGCCGCGCAGCATACCCACTGCGGCGCCGGCCCGGCAGGGCCGATCACGCCACCGACACGCAAAACGGACAAACCGTTGACGCGCCACGCACGCTGCCGCGACGGCGCCGGGCGCAACCTCTGCCCCGTGCCCAGAGCACTTCCCCATTCCTTGGAGCTTCCGATGACCCTTCTGCGCAAGAGCCTGCTCGCCGCCATGATGACCGCCGTCGTCGCCACCCCCGCCTTCGCCGGCCACCACAACGAGGCCGAAACCAAGGCCCCCGGCACCATCGTCGACGTGGCCGCCGGCAACGCCGACTTCGAAACCCTGGTCGCTGCCGTGAAGGCCGCCGGCCTGGCCGAGACGCTCAGCGGCGCCGGCCCGTTCACTGTCTTCGCGCCCACCGATGCCGCGTTCGCCAAGCTGCCGGCCGGCACCGTGGAGAACCTGCTCAAGCCGGAGAACAAGGACAAGCTGGTCGCGCTGCTGACCTACCATGTCGTCGCCGGCAAGGTCATGGCCGCCGACGTGGTGGGCCTGGACAACGCCACCACCGTCAACGGCGCCGTGGCCGACATCACCGTCACCGACGGCACGGTCAAGGTGGACGAAGCCACCGTCACCGCCACCGACATCGCCGCCAGCAACGGCGTCATCCACGTGATCGACACGGTGATCATGCCCGAGTAACCGCCCTCCCCTCCCGGGGGCAAGCCCGCGGCCCGCCTCTCGGCGGGCCGTTTTTTTTTGGCGGCCTGGCCTTGTTATGCTGGCGCCATGGACAACACATCGCTTTATTACGTCGTGGCCGGCGTGCTGATCGTCGTCGGTCTGCTTGGAACGATCCTGCCCGTGCTGCCCGGGTTGCCGGTGATGTTCGCCGGCATGCTGCTGGCGGCCTGGGCCGGTGATTTCGCCCATATCGGCGCCGGCACCCTGACCGCCCTGGGCGTGCTGGTGCTGCTGTCCATCGGCGTGGACCTGGCCTCGAGCATCCTGGGCGCCAAGCGTTCCGGCGCCTCGAACAAGGGGCTGTGGGGCGCGGGCATCGGCGGCTTCGCGGGCATCTTCTTCGGCGTGCCCGGCCTGGTGGCCGGGCCTTTCCTGGGCGCCTCGCTGGGTGAAATGGCCCACGGGCGCGCCTGGCGCGACGCGTCCAAGATCGGGCTCGGCACCTGGCTGGGAATCCTGGTGGGCGCCGTGCTCAAGCTGATGCTCGCGCTGGCGATGCTGGTGCTGTTTATCCTCGCGATGTGGGCCTGGTAAACCTCAGTCCTGCAGCTCGCGCAGCGTGACCGAAGGCGGTGCGTCCAGTACGCGCCGCGTGGCTGCCAGCCCCGCCAGCAGCGCCGCCACCGTGCCGATGGCCGCGCCCGTGAGCGCCAGCACCGGGTCGGGCGTCCACGGCAGGTCGAAGGCCTGCTTGGCCACCACCCCCGCCAGCACCGATGCCGCAATGGCCGCCACCACGCCCGACAGCAGGCCGATGGCCGAAAACTCCGACACCTGGGCCCAGCGCAGCTGGCGCCGGCTGCCGCCGAGCACGCGCATCACGCCGCCCTCGAGCAGGCGCTCGTCCTGGCTGGCGCTCACCGCCGCCAGCAGCACCAGCACGCCGGCCGCTAGCGAGAAGTAGAACACCGCTTCCACGACGGTCGACACCTGTTCCACCGTGCCGCGCACCTGGTCGAGCACCGCGTCGATGTCCACCACCGACAGGTTCGGGAACGCGTCCACCAGCTCGGTGGTGAAGCGCGTGCGACCTTCGGGCACGTTCACTGCGGTGATGTGGCTGCCCGAGTACGCATCGAGCGAACCCGGCGAGCCGATGACGAAGAAGTTGGGGCGGAAACTTTCCCAGTCGATCTTGCGCAGGCTGGTGATGCGGCCCGTGTAGGGCGAGCCGGCGATGTCGAAGGTCACCGTGTCGCCGAGCTTCCAGCCCAGCGTGGCGGCGAATTCCTCTTCCACCGACAGCTCCGTCTCCGACGGCACGCGCCCGGTCCAGAACGTGCCGGCGGTGATTTCGTTGTCCTTGCGCAGCGACGCCGCCGACGAGAGGTTGAACTCGCGCTCGGCCATGCGCCGCGCACGGCCGCCCTCCTCGCCCATCGCCTCGGCGTCCACCGGCGTGCCGTTCACGTCCACGAGGCGGGCGCGGATCATCGGGAACAGCTCGGGCTCGGACACGCCCTGGGCCGTGAGGAAGTCGAGCACGGGCCCGACCTGGTCGGGCTGCACGTTGATGATGAAACGGTTGGGCGCATCCGCCGGCAGCGCGTTGCGCCAGCGGTCCAGCAGGTCGGTGCGCACGAAGGTGAGCAGCAGCAGCGCCATCAGCCCCAGGCCCAGCGCCGACACCTGGGCGATGCTCGCCCCGGCGCGGCGGCTGACGTTGGCCAGCCCGTAGCGCCACGGACCGCGCAGGCGCGAGCGAACCCGCCGCAGCAGCGCGATCAGCAGCCAGGCCAGGCCGGCCAGCACGGCCAGCGTGGCAACGATGCCCACCAGCATCGCCGTGCCCAGCGCCGCCGAGCCGGCTTTCCACCACAGCAGGCCGGCCAGGCCGCTGAAACCGGCCAGCGCCACCAGCCAGGCGCTGGGCTCGGTGGGGTCGAGGTCGCGGCGCAGCACGCGCAGCGCCGGCACGCGGCGCAGGGCCAGCACCGGCGGCACGCCGAACGCCAGCAGCACGGTCAGGCCCACGCCGAAGCCTTCCAGCACCGGCCGCCAGCCGGCGCCGGGTATCGACAGTTTCAGCGCGTCGGTGAGCCAGTCGGCCACCAGCCACTGCAGCCCGAACGCCAGCGCGATGCCAAGGCCGCTGCCCAGCAGGCCCAGCATCAGCAGTTCGCCGGCGTGGATGCCCACCAGCGTGTTCTGGCTTGCGCCCAGGCAGCGCATCACCGCCGAACCCGACAGATGGCGGGCGCTGTGCCGGCGCGCGGCCATGGCCACCGCGACGGCGGCCAGCACCACCGACACCAGCGCGGCCAGGCCCAGGAACCGGTCGGCGCGCTCGAGCGCACGGCGGATCTCGGGCCGTGCGGACGCCGCGGTTTCCAGCCGCTGGCCGCGCCCGAGGTTGTCGCGCGCAATGGCGTTGAACTGCTCCACCGCGGTGGCGTCGCCGGCCACCACGAGCCGATACGTGATGCGGCTGCCTTCCTGCACCAGGCCCGTGGCCGCGACGTCGGACAGGTTCAGGAAAACGCGCGGCGAGGTGTTGAAATAGTCGAGCGCGGCGTCGGGCTCCTGCACCACCAGCGCGGCCAGCCGCAGCTCGCTGGTGCCCACGCCGATGCGGTCGCCCACCTTCGCGCCCAGCGCGTCGGCGCCGGCGCGGCTGAGCCACAGCGTGCCGGGCCTGGGCACGCCGTCGGCGGTGCTTTCCAGGCCGGTGGCGGGATCGAGCAGGCGGAAGCTGCCGCGCAGCGGGAAACCTTCGCCCAGGGCCTTCAGCTCACCCAGGCGCAGCGCTTCGCCGGCGCGGATCATGCTGGGGAAATTCAGCGTCTCGGTCTGCTTCAGGCCTGGAGCCGAGGCCGCTTCGCGCAGCAGGCCGGTGATCGGCGCATCGGCGCGAAGCACCGTGTCGCCGCCCAGCAGGCGGTTGGCTTCCAGCGCCAGCGCACGTTCGGCGCGGTCGGTGACGAAGCCGACCGAGCTGACGGCCATCACCGCCAGCACCAGGGCCGCCAGCAGGATGCGCACGTCGCCCGAGGCGAGGTCTCGCCGCAGCTGGCGCCACGCCAGGCGGGGGATCCTCATGCCGACACCAGGCGGCCGGAATCGAGCCGCAGCACGCGTCCGCAGCGCGCGGCCAGGCGTTCGTCGTGGGTCACCAGCACCAGGGTGGTGCCGGCCACGCGGTTGAGTTCGAACAGCAGGTCCACGATGGCCTGGCCGGTGATGGTGTCGAGGTTGCCGGTGGGCTCGTCGGCGAACAGCACCGCCGGGCGCGTCACGAAGGCACGGGCCAGCGCCACGCGCTGCTGCTCACCGCCCGACAGCTGGCGCGGGTAGTGGCCCAGGCGATCGGCCAGGCCGACCTGGGCCAGGATGTCCCGCGCCGGACCCTCGGCGTCGGCGTCGCCGCGCAGCTCCAGCGGCAGCATCACGTTCTCGAGCGCGGTCAGCGAGGGCAGCAGCTGGAAACTCTGGAAGACGAAGCCGACCTTCGCGCCGCGCACCTTGGCCCGCCCGTCCTCGTCCAGCGCCGACAGCGGCGCGCCGTCGAGCGTGACCGAACCTTCGCTGGGCACGTCCAGGCCGGCCAGCAGCGACAGCAGCGTGCTCTTTCCTGAACCGGAGGCACCGACTATCGCGACGGCTTCACCCTTGGTGATGGTAAAACCGACCCCATCGAGGATGGTGAGCTGGCCCGACGGCAGCGGCACCCGCTTCCCCAGACCTTCGGCACGCAGGGCCTGGGCGGTGGTGGGCATATCGTGGCTGTCGGCCATGGCAATCCTCAATTTGGGAGTTCGAATCAATGTCACTTGGATATGGAGCATGGCGGGCCAGGGTTCAACGGGGCGTCACGGTCCTGTTGCTGGCGCTGGCCCTGCCCGCGGTTGTCGCCGCGGCGGCCGAACCCGCGCCAGTGCGGAAGGTACTGGTGATGGGCGATTCGCTTTCCGCCGCCTACGGCCTCGCCCCCGCCCAGGGCTGGGTGGCCCTCACCGACCAGCGCCTCAAGGCCCGCCACCCGGGCTGGCGCGTGGCCAACGCCAGCGTCAGCGGCGAAACCACCGCCGGCGGCGCCAGCCGCATCGCCGGTGAACTGGCGCGGCACAAGCCTGCCGTGGTGGTGATCGAACTGGGCGCCAACGACGGCCTGCGCGGCCTGCCCCTTGCGCAGACGCGGGCCAACCTGGAACGCATGATCGTGGCGTCCAAGCAGGCCGGTGCGCGCGTGCTGCTGGTGGGCATGCGCATGCCGCCCAACTTCGGCCCGCAGTACACCGAGGGCTTCGAGCGCAACTACCGCGACCTCGCCAAGGCGCACGGCACGGCGTTGCTGCCGTTCCTGCTCGAGCCGATCGCCACCGAGCGCAGCGCGTTCCAGTCCGACAACCTGCATCCCGTCGCCGAGGCGCAGCCCCGGCTGCGCGACCACGTGTGGCCGGCGCTGGCCCCGCTGCTGCGCTGAGCCTTCTTTGGCCCTTTCCCAGGAACCGTTGATGAAAACCACCCTCGCCTCCCTGCTCATCCTGGCCTGCGCCGCCTGCGGCGCCCGCGAGTCCGCCGATGCCTCCGGCGCCGCGCAGCCCGCTTCCCCGCCCGAATCGACGGTCTACCAGGGCCTGGACATCACGACGATCGCGAGCGGACTCGAACATCCCTGGGGCCTGGCCTTCCTGCCCGATGGCCGGATGCTGGTGACCGAACGCCCGGGCCGGCTGCGCATCGTGTCCGGCGACGGCGCGGTGTCGGCGCCGGTGGCCGGCGTGCCCGCGGTGTTCACCAAAGGCCAGGGCGGCCTGCTGGACGTGGCGCTGGATCCCGACTTCGCCACCGACCCATGGGTGTACCTGAGCTTCAGCGAGCCGGGCGAAGGCGGCGGCGGTACCGCGGTGGCCCGCGGGCGGCTCAAGGACGGCGCACTGTCGGACGTGGCGGTGATCTTCCGCCAGGAGCCCAAGCTCGACGCCGGCCAGCACTTCGGCTCGCGCCTGGTGTTCGACCGCGAAGGCCGCCTGTACGTGACCAGCGGCGACCGCGCCAACCTGGACAATCCGCAGCGCCTGGACAAGGGCCAGGGCAAGATTTTCCGCATCCACCGCGACGGCAGCATCCCGGCCGACAATCCCTTCGTGGGCCGCGAGGGCGCCCTCCCGGCCATCTGGTCCTACGGGCACCGCAATGCCCAGGGCGCGGCGCTGCACCCGGTCACGGGCGCGCTGTGGCAGACCGAGCACGGCGCCCGCGGCGGCGACGAACTCAACATCCCTCAGGCGGGCCGCAACTACGGCTGGCCCGTGATCACCCTGGGCATCAACTACAACGGCCAGCCGATAGGCTCGGGCGAGAAGACCGCGCCGGGCATGGAGCAGCCGATCCATTCCTGGACGCCGTCCATCGCGCCCAGCGGCCTGGCCTTCTACACGGCCGACCGGTTCCCCGAATGGAAAGGCAGCCTGTTCGTGGGCGCGCTGGCCTTCCAGCGCGTGGTGCGCCTGACGCTGGACGGCGACAAGGTGGTGGGCGAAGAGCCGCTGCTGGTGAACTTCGGCGAACGCATCCGCGACGTGCGCCAGGGCCCGGACGGTTACCTGTACCTGCTCACCGACGACGCCGACGGCAAGCTGCTGCGCGTGGGCCTGGCGAAGGTCAGGTAGCGGCCAGCGCCACCAGGTCGGCGTATTCGTGTGCGAACCGGCCGGGCTCGTCCCGGCCGAGCAGGGCCACGGCCGCGGCGGCGACGTCGCTCGCGGCGATGCCGCGGTAGCGGCGCAGCGGGCCGCGCAGCAGCGGGTTGGTGAAGGGCGTCAGGGCGCGGGCAATGGCTTCGCCCGGGCGCGATTCGTCGCGCTCGCCCAGCAGCAGGCCGGGCCGCAGCAGGTCCACGCGATCGAAGCCCATTTCGTTGAGCGCGCGCTCGGTTTCACCCTTGACGCGCAGGTAGAAATTGCCCGACTGGGCGCTGGCGCCCACCGACGACACCACGATGGCCTGGCGCGCCCCCAGGTCGCGGGCGATCGCGGCCAGGCGCAGCACCAGGTCGCGATCCACGGCAAGGAAGGCTTCGCGCGAGCCGGCTTTCTTGAGCGTGGTGCCCAGGCAGCAGACGTAGGCATCGACCGTTGGCGACGCCTGGCGCAGTTGGGCCGACAGCGCGGCGTCGTCCGCCGGCGAGAGGCCGGACACCGCCGTCACCAGCCGGGGCGACCGCGGGGACAGTTCATGGCGCACTGGCGCAAGCACGCGCGGCCCGTCGGCCTGCGCGAGCAGCTTCGACAGCACCTGCTGCCCGACCAGGCCCGAAGCCCCGGCCAGCAGCACGGTGGCGACCCGGCTCACGGGCTCAGGCCCATTCGGTGAGGCCTTCGCGCTCGTATAGCGTGCGGAACGACGGGCGCGCCTTCATGCGCTGCGCCAGCGCTTCGAGCTGCGGCCACTGCGTCGCCGGCCTGGGCATGTTGCGCGACCAGCGCATCAGCATGGTGAGGTGGAAATCGGCGGCGCTGGCAGAGGCGCCCAGCAGGTAGGGGCCGCGCTTGGCCAGGTGTGCCTCGATGCGGTCCCAGCAGCCTTCGATGCGCTGGCGCGCCAGCTCCTTGGCGGCGTCGGCGTGGGCTTCGCCCGCCGCCTCGGCCGGGTAGAACCAGGTGCGGAACGCCGGCTGCAGTGTGTTGGCCAGGTGCAGGATCCACTGGTAGTAGCGGCCACGTTCGATGCTGCCCGGCTCGGGGGCCAGGCCGAAGTTCGGGTGCGCGTCGGCCAGGTGCAGCACCAGTGCGGCGGATTCGGTGAGCGGTTCGCCGTGCACCAGCAGGGTCGGCACCACGCCGTTGGGATTCACGGCCAGGTACTCGGGGCGCTTGTGTTCACCGGCCTGCAGGTCGAGCTTGCGCAGCTCGTGCTTGGCGCCGATCTCGATCAGCAGCCAGTGCACGACCAGGCTGGCGGCACCGGGGGAGTAATAGAGGGTGTACATGGAATCTACCGGCCGGGAGGGACCTGAAGCATACGACGGGCGGGCTGGCACGGCGTACCCGGCAAAAGAAAAGCCCCGGGCGTTTCCACCCGGGGCTTCGCTCAATCCGTGAGGATTGGATTACATGGGCTGCACTTCGTCAGCCTGCATGCCCTTCTGGCCCTTGACGAGCTTGAAGGAAACCTTCTGGCCTTCCGCCAGGGACTTGAAGCCCGTGCCCTGGATGGAGCGGAAGTGCACGAAGACGTCTTCGCCGTTCTCGCGGCTGATGAAGCCGAAGCCCTTGGCGTCGTTGAACCACTTAACGGTACCGATCTGACGATCCGACATTTGAATCTCCTTGGAACAAATTAAAAGAAGCGTCGGCAGAAGCTGCCGCGCGACTGGGGTTGCAAGGAGAGCGAGGTGAAAAGATGTAGCGGATCGGTGGATCTACCGCATCAGGCCACGATTCACAGTGACCCTTCGCAAACACAGTCGCCGGCGACGATACGCCTTTCCGGGGCGGAAAGCCAACACTTTCGCGGGGCTGCCCGTCAAGCCCCCTGGCCCGGTTCAGGTCCGGGCCCGCCGGATCAGTCCAGGACGACCGGGATCTTGCCGATCCGGGACTGCCATTCCCGCGGCCCGGTGCGGTGCACCGACTCGCCGGCGGAGTCCACCGCCACGGTGACGGGCATGTCCCGGACCTCGAATTCGTAGATGGCCTCCATGCCCAGGTCGGCGAACCCGACCACCCTCGAGGCCTTGATGGCCTTGGACACCAGGTAGGCCGCCCCGCCCACCGCCATCAGGTACACCGAGCGGTGCTTCTTGATGGCCTCGATGGCCAGCGGGCCGCGCTCGGCCTTGCCCACCATGCCCATCAGCCCGGTCTGGGCCAGTACCTGTTCGGTGAACTTGTCCATGCGGGTGGCCGTGGTGGGGCCGGCCGGGCCCACCACTTCGTCGCGCACCGGATCCACCGGGCCGACGTAGTAGATGAAGCGGCCGCGCAGGTCCACCGGCAGCGGCTCGCCCTTGTTGAGCATGTCCACCATGCGCTTGTGCGCGGCGTCGCGGCCGGTGAGCAGCTTGCCGTTGAGCAGCAGCACTTCGCCGGGCTTGAAGCCGGCCACGTCCTCGCGGGTGATCGTGTCGAGGTCGACGCGGCGGCCCTTGGAGGTGTCGTAGGTGAGCTTGGGCCAGTCGTCCAGCGACGGCGGTTCCAGCATCACCGGGCCGCTGCCGTCGAGCGTGAAGTGCGCGTGCCGCGTGGCGGCGCAGTTCGGGATCATGGCCACCGGCAGGTTCGCCGCGTGCGTGGGGTAATCCTTGACCTTGATGTCGAGCACCGTGGTCAGGCCGCCCAGGCCCTGGGCGCCGATGCCCAGCGCGTTCACCTTCTCGTACAGCTCCAGCCGCAGCTCTTCGGCGCGGTTGCTGGCGCCGCGGGCCTGCAGGTCGGTGATGTCGATGGGCTCCATCAGCGCTTCCTTGGCCAGCAGCATGGCCTTTTCGGCCGTGCCGCCAATGCCGATGCCCAGCATGCCCGGCGGGCACCAGCCGGCGCCCATGGTGGGCACGGTCTTGAGCACCCAGTCCACGATGGAGTCGGACGGATTGAGCATGGCGAACTTGGACTTGGCCTCGCTGCCGCCGCCCTTGGCCGCCACGATCACGTCCACGGTGTCGCCGGGCACCACCTTGAAGTTCACCACGGCGGGCGGGTTGTCCTTCGTGTTGGTGCGCTTGCCGGCCGGGTCGGCCAGCACGCTGGCGCGCAGCTTGTTGTCGGGGTGGTTGTAGGCGCGGCGCACGCCCTCGTTCACCATGTCTTCCACGCCCATGGTGGCGTCGGCCCAGCGCACGTCCATGCCGATTTCCAGGAAGACGGTGACGATGCCGGTGTCCTGGCAGATCGGCCGGTGGCCCTCGGCGCACATGCTCGTGTTGATCAGGATCTGCGCGATGGCGTCCTTGGCCGCGGTGGATTCCTCGCGCTCGTAGGCGGCGGCGAGGTTCTTGATGTAGTCCACCGGGTGGTAGTACGAGATGTACTGCAGCGCGTCGGCGACGCTCTGGATGAAGTCTTCCTGCTTGATCGGCTGGGACACGGCGGGCCTTCGGGCGGTTCGCGAAGGCGCCATTTTACTCGACTGTGGGAGGGACTTCAGTCCCGAGGCTTCTTAGCCAGCAGCGTCGGGACTGAAGTCCCTCCCACAGCGATGGGCTATTCGAGGGACTGCCAGCGGGCGTAGGCCTGTTCCAGCTCGGCCTGCAGGGCGGACAGGCTGGCGTTGGCCTTGGTGACGGCCTCGGGCCCCTGGCGATAGAAGGCCGGGTCCTGGATCTGCAGCGTCAGCGCGGCGATTTCGCCGTCGAGGCGTTCGATCAGGGCGGGCAGCTGTTCAAGCTCGCGCTGTTCCTTGTACGACAGCTTGCGCTTGGCCGGCTCGGGCGCCGCGGCCGGCGCGGGCTTGGGCGCCACCTGGGGCGTGAGCTTGGGCGCACCGGCCGCCGCGGCGGCGATGCGCTGGGCGATCGGGCGCTGGCGCAGCCAGTCGGTGTAGCCGCCCACGTAGTCCCCTACCCGGCCGTTGCCTTCCATCACCAGCGAGCTGGTGACGACGTTGTCGAGGAAGGCGCGGTCATGCGACACCAGGATCAGCGTGCCGGGGTAATCGATCAGCATTTCCTCGAGCAGCTCGAGGGTTTCCACGTCCAGGTCGTTGGTGGGTTCGTCCATCACCAGCAGGTTGGACGGCTTGGCGAAGAGTTTGGCCAGCAGCAGGCGGTTGCGCTCGCCGCCCGAGAGCTTGGTGATCGGCGACAGCGCGCGGTCGGGGCTGAACAGGAAGTCCTGCAGGTAGCCCATCACGTGCTTGCGGCTGCCGTTGATCTCGATGAACTCGCGGCCTTCCGAGACGTTGTCGAGCGCGTTCCAGTCCTCGCGCAGTGCGCCGCGCAGCTGGTCGAAGAAGGCGATCTCCAGGTTGGTGCCGATCTGCACCGTGCCGGCGGTGGGCTGCAGGTCGCCCAGCAGCAGCTTGAGCAGCGTGGTCTTGCCCGAACCGTTGGGGCCGATCAGGCCGATCTTGTCGCCGCGCTGGATGACGGTGCTGAAATCACGCACCAGTACGCGGTCGCCGAAGGCGAAGTCCACGTGCTTGGCGTCGAACACCTTGCGGCCCGACTTCTCGGCGCCGGCGGCGGCCAGCTTGACGTTGCCGGCCTGTTCGCGGCGCTCGGCGCGCTCGCGGCGCAGGGCCTTGAGCGCGGTGACGCGGCCTTCGTTGCGCACGCGCCGGGCCTTGATGCCCTGGCGGATCCACACTTCTTCCTGGGCCAGCTTCTTGTCGAACAGCGCGTTGGCCTGGGCCTCCGCGTGCAGCCGCTCTTCGCGGCGGCGCAGGAAGTTGTCGTAGTCGCCGGGCCAGCTGGTCACCTGGCCGCGGTCGATCTCGATGATGCGGGTGGCGAGGTTGCGCAGGAATTCACGGTCATGGGTGACGAAGACCACGCTGCCGCCGAAGTTCTTCAGGAACTCTTCCAGCCAGGCGATCGATTCGATGTCCAGGTGGTTGGTGGGTTCGTCCAGCAGCAGCAGGTCGGGCGCGGCCACCAGCGCCTGCGCCAGCAGCACGCGGCGCTTCATGCCGCCCGACAGCGCCGAGAACTCGGCGTCTTCGGGCAGGTCGAGCTTGCTGATGACCTGTTCGACGCGCTGCTCGATCGCCCAGCCGTTGCCGGCCTCGATGCGGGCCTGCACGGTGCCCAGCTCGTCCATGTCGATGTCCATGCCGTCGTGCAGCATGTGGTGGTAGCGGGCCAGGTCGGCGCCCAGCTCGCCCAGGCCCATCGACACCACGTCGAAGACGCTGCCGCTGAGGTCCTTGGGCACTTCCTGCGCCAGGCCGGCGATGCGGCCCTCGCGGGTGAGCACGCCGTCGTCGGGCACGAGCTCGCCCGACAGCAGCCGCAGCAGGGTGGATTTACCGGCGCCGTTGCGGCCGACGATGCAGACGCGCTCGTTGCGCTCGATCGTCAGGTTCACGGAATCGAGCAGGAGCGGGCCGCCGACGCTGAAGTCGACGCCCAGGAGTGAGATAAGGGACATGCCGCTAGTTTAACGCGACCGGCGCCCCGAAGCCCGCGTTGCTGTCCTAAACTCGGGCCATCGCCCCCAGGACGCCGCCATGGCCCGCCAATCCCGCTTCCGCGCCTGCCCGCTGTGCGAGGCCATCTGCGGCCTGGAGCTGCAGTACGAGGGCGAGGCCCTGGTGGCCATCCGGGGCGACGCCGCCGACCCATTCAGCCGCGGCCACGTCTGCCCCAAGGGCAACGCCATCCTGGACCTGGAGGCCGACCCCGACCGCCTGCGCCGGCCGATGCGCCGCCGCGGCAGCGAATGGCAGGAGATCGGCTGGGACGAGGCGTTCGCCGAGGCCGGCGAGCGCCTGGCCGCGGTGCAGCGCGACCACGGGGCCGACGCGGTCGCCGCCTACCTGGGCAACCCGAACATCCATCACTTCGGGCACATCGCCTACCTGCCCGCCCTGCTCAAGTCGCTGCGCAGCAAGAACATCTACAGCGCCTCTTCCGTGGACCAGTGGCCGCACCAGCTGGTGGACTGGATGATGTACGGCCACCAGTTCCTGCTGCCCATCCCCGACGTCGACCGCACCGACTATTTCCTGATGCTGGGCGCCAACCCGGTGGCGTCCAACGGCAGCCTGATGACCGCGCCGGGCATCGCCAGGCGGCTCGAGGCGCTGGCCCTGCGTGGCAAGCTGGTGGTGGTGGACCCGCGCCGCACCGAGACGGCCGAGGCGGCCAGCGAACACCTGTTCATCCGGCCCGGCAGCGATGCCTGGTTCCTGCTGGCGCTGCTGCAGGAGGTGCTGGCGCTGGGAGCGCCGCGCATCGGGGCCTACGCCGGCAAGCTCAGCCAGCTTGATGACGCGCTGGCCGCCATCGCCGCGGTGGACACCCGCGACGTCGAGGTCCGCACCGGCATTGCACGCGCCACCATCGCCCGCATCGCCGGCGAATTCCGCGCCGCGCCGTCGGCGGTGGCCTACGGCCGCATGGGCGTGTCCACCCAGGCCTGGGGCACGCTGTGCCAATGGCTGATCCAGCTGCTGAACCTGGTGACGGGCAACCTCGACCGCGAGGGCGGCTCGCTGCCCAACGAGGCCGCGATCCCGGTCACCGGCCCCGGCACGTCGCCGGGCCAGCGCGACCGCTGGCGCAGCCGCGTGCGCGGGCTGCCGGAGTTCGCCGGTGAGCTGCCGGTGTCGGTGCTGGCCGAGGAAATCCTGACGCCGGGCGAAGGCCAGGTGCGCGCCCTGCTCACCTGCGCCGGCAACCCGGTGCTGTCTACGCCCGACGGGCGTGGGCTGGACACCGCGCTGGCCTCGCTCGATTTCATGGTGTCGATCGACATCTACCTCAACGAAACCACCCGCCACGCCGACCTCATCCTGCCGCCGGCCTCGCCGCTGACGCAGCCGCACTACGACGTGCACTTCAACGCCTTCGCCGTGCGCCGCGTCGCCAAGCTCAGCCTGCCGCTGCGCGAGCGCGCCGACGACGAGCGCGCCGACTGGGAAATCATCAACGGCGTCGCGGCCGCTTACGCCGCCGCCTCGGGCAAGCCCGCGCGCGACCTGCCGCCGCCGCTGGCGATGATCGGCATGGGCCTGGCGCGCGGCGGCTCCGGCATCACGGTGGACCAGCTGGCGCAGGCGCCGCATGGCCTGGACCTGGGCCCGCTGCGGCCGTCGCTGCTGGCGCGCCTTGAAACCGCGAGCGGCTGCATCGAATGCGCGCCGCCGCTGATGCTGCAGGAGCTGCAGCGCCTGGCATCGCCCGCCGCGGCCGATGCACCCGCCGCGCTGCGGCTGATCGGCCGCCGCGACGTGCGCAGCAACAACTCCTGGATGCACAACGCCGCGCGCCTAGTGAAGGGCAAGCCGCGCCACCACCTGCTGGTGCATCCCGACGACCTGGCCAGCCGTGGCATCGCCGACGGCGCGCGCGTCCGGGTGGCCTCGGCCGTGGGCGCGATCGAAGTGGAGGCCCGCGCCAGCGATGCGGTGATGCCGGGCGTGGCCTGCCTGCCGCACGGCTTCGGGCACGACCGCCCCGGCACGCGCCAGGCCCGCGCCAGGGACGTGGTGGGCGCCAGCTACAACGACCTGACCGACGTGTCGGCGCTGGATGGCCCGTCGGGCAATGCCGCGCTCAACGGCATCGAAGTGACGGTCAGCCCGGCCTGAGCCTCATTCCCCGCCGTGGCGGAGCCAGCGCTCGGCCAGCGCGGTGCTTTCGAACACGCGGCCGTTGGCGCCGCGCTCGATGGCGAGGATCTCGCCGTGTTCCAGCCGGGCCATTTCCTCGACATGGCAGGTCACGAACGCCACTTTCACCCGGTCCAGGCCCATGGCGATGATGGCTTCCACCATGTCCACCATGTCGCGATCGCCCTGGAAGTCGCCCAGCTTCTCGACCACCATCAGCTTTCCGGCCTTGCGGGCGTCGCACTGCGCCGCGATGCGCAGCCAGTAGGCGGTGGAAATCTCGCGGCTGTCGCGGGGACCGGAAACTTCGGCGAACAGATAGCCGGGGCGATCTTCGAACTTGATGTGGATGTCGGCGGGGAGATCTGTCACGAGTGAAGAAGTGTCCGGTGGGGCGCGCATTCTAGCACGGGCACCGCGCTTGCGCCCCGTCGGTTTTGCGATATCGTCGCGAAAGGCACCGCAAAGGCCACGATGAGTACACAGCGTCTGTCATGGTTAGCGCATCTTTCCGCGTGGCTCGGGTCACTCAGCCTCATCGGCGTGCTTTGCTTCCACTTTCCGGAGCTGCTCACCAGCCGCGACTTCCGCGCAGTCTATTCGGAAGCCTTCGCGCGCCACCTGCTGCTGGCCGGGCTGGTGTCGGCCTTCGTGCTGGGCACGCTGGCCATCCTGCGCGGGCGCAACCGCCGCATCGCGCTGCTGGGCGTGGGAACGGCGACCCTGGCCGTGCTGCTGGGCGGCAGCGATGTGCAGCTCGACGGCATCGGGCAGACGCGGTGGTCGCTCGGGCTGGACTGGTTCGTGGTGTCGCTGCTGTTTTCGGCGCTGGTGTTCATCCCGCTGGAGCGGGCGCTGGGACGCCTCGACCAGTCGCCGCTGCGGCCCGGCTGGCGCACCGACGTGGCGTACTTCTTCGTAAGCCACGTGCTGGTGCAGTTCATCCTGATCCTGGTGACGGCCTGGACCACGGGCGTGGCGGCATTGGCGGCGTTCCCGGCGCTGCAGTCGGCCATCCAGTCGCTGCCGACGTGGCTGCAGTTCGCGCTGGCGGTGTTCTTCGCCGACCTGGCGCAGGCCACCCTGCACCGCGCCTACCACCGCACGCCGTGGCTGTGGCGGTTCCATAGCGTGCACCACAGCAGCACGCACATGGACTGGCTGGCCGGGTCGCGCATGCACCTGGTGGAAATCGTGCTCACCCGCGCCATGGTGCTGCTGCCGCTGGTGGTGCTGGGCTTCTCGCAGGGCGCCATCAATGCCTACGTGATCCTGGTCGGCCTGCAGGCCGTGCTGGCGCATGCCAACCTGGGCGTGCGCTTCGGCTGGCTCGAACAGGTGATCGTGCTGCCGCGCTACCACCATTGGCACCACGCCAGGGAGCCGGGCTACGTGGATGCGAACTACGCCATCCACCTGCCGCTGGTGGACAGGCTGATGGGAACGTTCCGATTGCCTCGCGACGGCAGCTGGCCGGCCGAATACGGCGTGCTGGACCCGACGACGGTGCCCGACGGGATCGTGCAGCAGCACCTGATGCCGTTCCGGCGCGGCAAGCCGCGCGCGGAGGGCTGAAGCCGCCGCCCTCAGGCGGCGGAAAGACGCCGGTGGTCCACCATGATGCAGCGGTCCTGCACCACGTCGATGCCGGCCGCCATCAGCGCTTCGGCGAAGGCGTCGTCGCGGATGCCCGACTGCAGCCAGACCGCGGCGGGATGCTTGGCCAGGAGGTCCTGCAGATGGCCGGCCAGGTCGGCGGGCTTCCTGAAGACGTTGACCAGGTCGATGTCGCCCGGCACGTCCACCAGCCGCCGGAACACCGGGCGGCCGAGGATCTGCTCCACGTCCGGGTAATACACCGGCACCGGCACCAGGTCGAAGCCGGCGCGGTCGAGGTAGCGAGGCACCTCGATGGCGGGCTGGCCGCGCTGGGTGATGGTCTTGATGCCGAGCACGGCGATTCGCCGCGTGCGGGCCAGCAGCGCCCGCAGCTCGTCGTCCGAACCGATCAGGCGGCCGCGGGTGCCGGAGGCGTTCAGTGGTTGTGGCCGCCGGCGCCGTGCACGTGGCCGTGCATGACTTCCTCTTCCGAGGCGGCGCGCACTTCCACCACTTCGATGGCGAAGTTGAGGTTCTGGCCGGCGAGCGGATGGTTGCCGTCGACGGTGACCATGCCGTCCTCGATCTTGGCGATGACCACCGAGATGGCGCCCTGCGGGGTCTGGGCCTGGAACTGCATGCCGACCTCGATCTCGTCCACGCCCTGGAAGGCCTCGCGCGGCACCACCTGGATCAGCATCTCGTTCGGGGTGCCGTAGCCTTCTTCCGGCGACACGGTGACGTCGAACTTGTCGCCGGCGCCACGGCCTTCCATCGCCTTTTCCAGACCCGGGACGATGTTGCCCACGCCGTGCAGGTAGGTCAGCGGGTCGGTGCCGGCCGAGGAATCGATCACCGTGCCGGCGTCATTGGTCAGGGTGTAGTGGAAGGACGCGACGGTGCGCTCGGCAATCTGCATGGGAATCCTTGGAAGGTAAGCCTGGCCGGGGAACCCGGAGGCTGGAAAAGGGCGCATAGGCTAGGACAAGCGCCCCGCCCGCGCAAATGCGCGCAGCCCAGGCGGTCCGTGCCGGCCAAGAAAAAGCCCCGATCGTTGCCGACCGGGGCTCGTTCAAGCTGCCTGGCGGCAGGCAACCTTACATCGGCTGCACTTCATCCGCCTGCATGCCCTTCTGGCCTTTCACGACCTTGAAGGAGACCTTCTGGCCTTCCTGCAGGGACTTGAAGCCGGTGCCCTGGATGGAACGGAAGTGGACAAACACGTCCTCGCCGCTTTCCGGGGTGATGAAGCCAAAGCCCTTGGCGTCGTTGAACCACTTCACGGTTCCAGTCTGACGATCCGACATATCTCTAATCCTTGTTGTAACAAAATGATGGGTAACCACGGTTGACCGGTTTGGGTAACCGTAGTACGCCGAACATACTCGCTTATTGGCCGGAAAGCCAATCGGGTACAATCACGGGTCCCCAGACCCCCACCAGGCCCCGTCCCGCATGTCCGCCTTCGCCACCGAGCGCGTGCTCACCGTCCGGCACTGGAACGAGGCCTATTTCAGCTTCACCACCACCCGGGACGACGGCCTGCGCTTCGACAACGGCCAGTTCGTGATGATCGGCCTGGAGGTCGAGGGGCGGCCCCTGATGCGGGCCTACTCCATCGCCAGCGCCAACTGGGAGGAGCACCTGGAGTTCTTCAGCATCAAGGTGCCCAACGGCCCGCTGACCTCCCGGCTGCAGCACATCCTGCCCGGCGACGACCTGCTGGTGAGCCGCAAGCCCACCGGCACCCTGCTCATCAGCGACCTGCACCCGGGCCGCAACCTGTACCTGCTGGCCACCGGCACCGGCCTGGCGCCGTTCCTGGGCGTGATCAAGGACCCGGACGTCTACGAGCGCTTCGACAAGATCATCCTCACCCACGGCGTGCGCGAGACCCGCGACCTGGCCTACCACGACTACATCGTCAACGAACTGCCCCGCCACGAGCACCTGGGCGAGATGATTTCGCGCCAGCTGCTGTACTACCCGGCGGTGAGCCGCGAGGACTTCCGCCACCACGGCCGCCTGACCACCCTGATGGACAGCGGCCGGATGATGGCCGACCTGGGCCTGGACGCGCTGGACCCGGCCCATGACCGCGCCATGATCTGCGGCAGCCCGCAGATGCTGGCCGACTTCCGGGCCATCCTGGACGGCCGCGGCTTCAAGGCCGCGCCGCGCATCGGCACCCCGGGCGAGTACGTGTTCGAGCGGGCCTTCGTCGAGAAGTAGCCCGGGCTCAGCCGAGCAGCTTCTTGAGGTCCTTGCCGATCTTCTCGGGCGTGTCGGTGGGCGCATAGCGCTTGAGCACCGTGCCGTCCTTGCCGACCAGGAACTTGGTGAAGTTCCACTTGATGCCCTCCAGGCCCAGCAGCCCCGCCTTCTCGGACTTGAGCCACTGGAACAGCGGATGCGCCTTGGGGCCGTTCACGTCCACCTTGGCGAACATCGGGAAGCTGACGTCGTAGGTGAGCGAGCAGAAGTTCTTGATCTCGGCCTCGTCGCCCGGCTCCTGGTGCCCGAACTGGTCGCAGGGGAAGCCCAGCACCACCAGGCCCTGGTCCTTGAACTCCTGGGACAACTTCTCAAGGCCCGTGTACTGGGGCGTGAAGCCGCACTTGGAGGCCGTGTTGACCACCAGCATCGCCTTGCCCTGGTAGTTGGAAAGCGGCTGTTCCTTGCCGTCGATGTCGCGGGCGCTGAAGTCGTAGGCGGTGGTCATGGTCATGGGCTCCGGAAGGGACGCCGCCAGATTAGCGCAAACCGGCCCGGCACCCCTGCCATTGGTCATGGCGTGCGCGCCGGCCGCTTGCGGTACCCTTTCGGCGCGATGAATCCCGCCTCGGGCGGGCTCGAAACCAGCAAGGAATCCCGCATGAAGACCCACCGTCTCTCCCTCGCCCTGGCCGCCGCGCTGGGCCTGTCCCTGTCGGCCTGCAGCAAGACCGAAGCCCCGGAGGCCCCCGTGGCCGAACAGCCCGCCGCCCCCGCCGAGGCCACCGCGAACCCCTTCTTCGCCGTGAGCCCCCTGCCCTACCAGATGCCCGAGTTCGACAAGATCAAGGACGAGCATTACGCCCCGGCCCTTGACCGCGGCATGAGCGAGCAGCGCACCGAAGTGGACGCGATCGCCAACAGCGCCGACGCCCCCACCTTCGACAACACCATCGTGGCGATGGAGAACACCGGCGCGCTGCTCAACCGCACCTCCGCCGTGTTCGGCAACCTGGCCGGCGCCAACACCAACCCGACGATGCAGGCCGTTCAGGCCGAGATGGCGCCGAAGTTCTCCGCCCACCTGGACGCGATCCTGCTCGACGGCAAGCTGTTCGCCCGCATCAAGCAGCTCTACGACGGCCGCGACCAGCTGGGCCTGGACGCCGAGTCGCTGCGCCTGCTCGAGCGCTACCACACCGACTTCGTGCGCGCCGGCGCCAACCTGTCCGACGCGGACAAGGAAAAGCTCAAGGCGATGAACTCCGAGCTGGCGACCCTGGCCACCACCTTCAGCCAGAACGTGCTCAAGGAAGTGAACGCCTCGGGCGTGCTGGTGGCCGACGTCGCCCAGCTCGACGGCCTGTCGCCGGAAGCCATCACCGCCGCCGCCGAAGCCGCCAAGGCCGCCGGCAACGAGGGCCAGTACCTGATCGCGCTGCAGAACACGAGCGGCCAGCCGCCGCTCGCCAGCCTGACCAACCGCGAGCTGCGCAAGAAGATCATGGAAGCCTCGCTCACCCGCGGCAGCCGCGGCGGCGAGTTCGACAACCGCGAGATCGTCGCGCGCGTCGCCAAGCTGCGCGCCGAGCGCGCCGCCATGCTCGGCTACGACACCCATGCGGCCTACGTTCTGGAAGACGAAACCGCCAAGACCGTGGACGCCGTCAACAAGCTGATGTCCGACCTGGCCCCGGCCGCCGTCGCCAACGCCCGCAAGGAAGCGGCCGACATGCAGGCCATCATCGACGCCGAGGGCGGTGGCTTCCAGCTGGAGGCCGCCGACTGGTCGTTCTACGCCGAGAAGGTGCGCAAGCAGCAGTTCGACTTCGACGAATCCCAGCTGCGCCCCTACTTCGAGCTCGACAACGTGCTGGTGAACGGCGTCTTCCATGCGGCCGGCCAGCTGTACGGCCTGACCTTCAAGGAGCGCACCGACCTGCCGACCTACCACCCGGACGTGCGCGTGTGGGAAGTGTTCGAAGCCGACGGCAAGCCGCTGGGCCTGTTCCTGGGCGACTTCTACGCCCGCTCGAACAAGCGCGGCGGTGCCTGGATGAATGCCTACGTGCCGCAGAACGGCCTGACCGGCTCCCAGCCCGTGGTGGCCAACCACCAGAACATCCCCAAGCCTTCCGATGGCCAGCCCACGCTGATGACCTTCGACGAAGTGACCACGATGTTCCATGAGTTCGGCCACGCGCTGCACGGCCTGTTCTCGAACGTGAAGTACCCGATGTTCTCGGGCACCAGCGTGCCGCGCGACTTCGTCGAGTACCCGTCGCAGGTCAACGAGATGTGGGCCACCTACCCGTCCATCCTGGCCAACTACGCCAAGCACTACCAGACCGGCGAGCCGATCCCGCAGGCGCTGCTGGACAAGGTGCTGGCCGCCGAGAAGTTCGGCCAGGGCCACGCCACCACCGAGTACCTCGCCGCGGCGATGCTCGACCAGAAGTGGCACCAGCTCAAGGCGGACCAGGTGCCGGCCGACACGCTGGCGTTCGAGGCCCAGGCGCTGAAGGAAGCCGGCGTGGACTACGCCCCGGTGCCGCCGCGTTACCGCAGCACCTACTTCTCGCACATCATGGGCGGCTACTCGGCGGGCTACTACGCCTACCTGTGGAGCGAAGTGCTGGACGCCGAGTCGGTGGAGTGGTTCAAGGAAAACGGTGGCCTGAAGCGTGAGAACGGCGACCACTTCCGCAAGACCCTGCTCTCGCGCGGCGGCAGCGTGGACGCCATGCAGCTGTTCCGCGACTTCCGCGGCCGCGACCCGCAGGTGGGCCCGCTGCTGATCCGTCGTGGACTGGACAACCCGGTGGGCGGCAGCAAGTAAGCCGCCGGGCATCGCCCAATGAAAAACCGCCCGGGGCAACCCGGGCGGTTTTTTTTCAGCTGCTTCCCGGCCTTGGCCGGAACCGTGCGGCGCGGCTCAGCCGGCGCGCTGGCAGGCGCGCAGTTCCTTGTTCAGGACCTCGGCCTTGCTGACGTACTGCTTGGCCAGCACGCGCACCACGAAGCTGTGGTCACGGTCGAGCACGACCTTCTGGAACGTCACCTGCAGCTGGCCTTCGACTTCCGCCATGCGCGTGTAGCGCTCGGCGCCCGACTCGGGCCACTGCTTGAGCAGGCCGGCGTAGGCCTTGCTCAGCTCGCCCAGCGGGCCGTCGGCCTTCTTGGCGGGCTTCTTCTTGCCGCCGGCGACGGGCTTGACCTCGCCGGAGAGCTCCTGCGCGAAATCCGACTTGGCCTTGGCCAGGCGGGTGAACAGCGTGCTGAGCTTCTTGTCCTTCACCTTTTGCGCCGCTTCTTCGTAGAACGCCATTCCGTCTTCGCTGATTTCAATCAGGTCGGAAATGCTGTTCGTGGTATCGGTCATGCGTCGCTCCTTGGCGTAAGGGATGGGCAGCGCGGTCGTCCCGCTGCCCAAGCCAGGCGGCGGAGGGCCCCGACGGTGCGGGGCGGGCGATCGCAAAGGGAAGCGGATAACGGCGGAAAACCCGGGGACGGCACTTTCCAGCCCGTGGATCATACGTTCCACGGCGTGAAAATTCGGTTATCCGGGGTTTTCAGGCGCTTATTTGAAACGAGCAATTAAATCGCTTATTGCCACAAATCGGACATTTTGGCCGACGTTGACGGCAATTCAGCGGGAGTAACGCCAGGACTGCATGCGCCCGTCACGGTAAGGCATCACACCGTGGAACGGCCGAGGGTCGCCGTCGAACACCAGGGGGAGGAAATGGCGGTCGCCTTCCCAGAGCGGCAGTGTCCCCAGGTCGTCCAGCGCCACCCAGGCCAGGTCGCCCTCGTCGTTGCTCGCGGGCGCCTCGCCGGTGAAGGCGTCCACCAGGAAGATGAAACCCAGCCAGTCCTCGCCCTGCTTGCCGAAGCCGGGCCAGCTGATCGTGCCGCGCAGCTGCAGGGACACGCAGTCGATGCCGGCTTCCTCGTGGATCTCGCGCCGCATGCCGGCCATCACGTCCTCGTCGGGTTCGAGCTTGCCGCCCAGGCCGTTGTACTTGCCCAGGTGCTGGTCGCCAGGACGCGCGTTGCGATGGACCATCAGGCAGCGCCGGCCGTCCGCGGACAGGACGTAACCCAGCGTGGCGACAATGGGGGCGTAGGGCATCAGGACCTCGACGGGACGTGGGCGCGTGAGAGAATCGCACCATGCAAACCACAAACCAACCCGGCGTCGCCATCATCGGCGGCGGACCGGCCGGACTGATGGCCGCGGAAGTCGCGCGCGCCGCGGGTCTCGAAGTCGATCTGTTCGAAGCCAAGGGCTCGGTCGGCCGAAAGTTCCTGATCGCCGGCAAGGGCGGGCTCAACCTGACCCACAGCGACCCGCGCGCGGCCTTCGACCGCCGCTATCGCGAGCGCAGCGCGGCCGTGTCGGCCTGGCTGGACGCCTTCGACGCCGAGGCCCTGCGCGAGTGGGCCCGCGGCCTGGGCGTGGACACGTTCGTCGGCAGCTCGGGCCGGGTCTTCCCCACCGACCTCAAGGCGGCACCGCTGCTGCGCGGCTGGGTGCGTCGGCTGCGCGAACAGGGCGTGCGCTTCCACGTGCTGCACCGGTGGCGCGGCTTCGCCGACGACGGCGCGCTGGTGTTCGACACGGCCGACGGCGAGCGCCGCCACGCGGCGCGGGCCACCGTGCTGGCCATGGGCGGCGGCAGCTGGCCCGAGCTGGGTTCGGACGGCGCCTGGGTGGCGCCGCTGTCGGCGGCGGGAGTGCAGGTGGCGCCGCTGCAGCCGGCCAACTGCGGTTTCGATGTCGGCTGGAGCGATTTCTTCGCGCAGCGCTTCGCCGGCGCGCCGATCAAGCCGGTGCGGCTGGCGCTGGCGCCCGACCACGGCGAGCCCGCATGGCGCCAGGGCGAGTGCGTGGCCACCGCCACCGGCCTGGAGGGCAGCCTGGTGTACGCGCTGTCGGCCGAGCTGCGCGAGCGCATTGCCCGCGACGGCGACGCCGTGCTGCTGATGGACCTGGCCCCCGGCCGGGACGAAGCCCGCCTGGCGCGCGAGATCGCCGCGCCGCGCAACGGCCGCAGCCTGAGCGAGCACCTGCGCCGCCGCCTGGGCATCGAGGGCGTCAAGGCCGCGCTGCTGCGCGAGGTGCTGGACAAGCCCGCCATGGACGATCCGGCCCGCCTGGCCGCCGCCATCAAGTCGCTGCCGATCCGGCTGGCCTGCGCGCGGCCGATCGCCGAGGCCATCAGCAGCGCCGGCGGCGTCACTCTTGAGCAGCTGGATGAGCACCTGATGGTGCGCGCCAGGCCGGGCCTGTTCGTGGCCGGCGAAATGCTGGACTGGGAAGCCCCGACCGGCGGCTACCTGCTCACGGCGGCCTTCGCCAGCGGCCTGGTGGCGGGCCACGGCGCGGCGAACTGGCTGTCGCGCTGAGCCGTCGGCCCCGCGCCGCCCGGCTCAGTTCGGTTCGGTGAAGTCGTACAGCGTGATGTCGAACACCAGCGTGCCGCGCGGCGCGCTGGGCGACGCCGGCGCGTTGTCGTAGGCCAGGCGACCGGGGATCCAGAACCGGTAGGTGTCGCCGCGCGACATCAGCGGCACGCCCTCCTGCCAGCCCGGGATCAGGTCGCGCAGCGGGAACACCGCGCGCACGTCGCGCCGCACCGAACTGTCGAACAGCTGGCCATCGATGGTCCAGCCGCTGTAGTGGATCTCGATGGTGCTCGACAGCGTCGGCTTGGGGCCGCCCGGTCCGCGCTTGAGCACGCGGTAGAAAATGCCGCTCGCGGTCTGCTGTGCGTCCGGAGGCGGTGAACGCAGGTCGGCCGGCGTCTGCACGGGATCCTTCGCGCCCAGCACCGTGAGGTCCACCACGTGCGGCAGGTCGGGCATGCCGGGGTAGCCGGGCTTGAGCCGGTCGGCCACGAACCACCAGCGCCGCTTCTCGCCCAACGGCGAGGTCAGGAGCGCGCGCGCCAGGCCGGGCTGTTCGTTGATCAGGCGCTGCACCCGCACCACCTGCGGGCCGGACTCCCTGGCGTTGGCGCGGGTCACGCCGTCGGCGCTCCAGACGTCGGCGGTGTATTCGATGAACTCGCCGCTGGCCATCCTGGAGGCGTCGGCGCCGGGCTTGAGCACGACGTAGCTGATGCCGGTGGCGGTTTCCATGGCATTGGCGGGCGGCGCCGACAGGGGCTTGGGCGCCGGCAGCGGCTGCACGGCCCACGCCAGCGGCGATGCCAGCAGCGCGGCGGCCAGCGCGATCTTTCCAAGGTTCATCGGGTGTCTCCGGGAAATGGATGGAATGCCACGCCGACGCTCACCACTCGGTGCGCCCCGGCAACAGGCCGCGCAGCTCGGCTTCGGTCAGGTTGCGCCAGCGCCCGGGCTTGATCTCGGCCAGCTTCACGTTGGCGATGCGGATGCGGCGCAGTTGGGTCACACGGTAGCCGAACGCCGCCGCCATGAGCCGGATCTGCCGGTTCAGGCCCTGCGTGAGCACGATAGAAAAACCGAAGCGGGCGATCTTGCGCGTCTTGCAGGGCAGCGTCATTTCGTTGTGGATGCGCACGCCCTTGGCCATGCCGCGCAGGAATTCGTCGGTCACCGGCAGGTTCACGCCCACCAGGTATTCCTTTTCCTTGTGGTTCTCGGCGCGCAGGATCTCGTTGACGATGTCGCCGTTGCTGGTCATCAGGATCAGCCCTTCCGAATCCTTGTCGAGCCGGCCGATCGGGAAGATGCGCTGCTGGTGGCCGACGAAGTCGACGATGTTGCCCTTCACCGTGGTGTCGGTGGTGCAGGTGATGCCCACCGGCTTGTTGAGCGCGATGTAGACGTGGCGGCGTGCGCCGGGCTTGGCCGCCCGGACGGCCAGCGGCTGTCCGTCCACTTCCACCCGGTCGCCCTCGGCCAGCTGGGTGCCGATGCCGGCCGGCAGGCCGTTGACGGTGACCCGTCGCTCGGACACCAGGCGGTCGGCCTCGCGGCGGGAGCAGTAGCCGGTGTCGCTGATGTACTTGTTCAATCGCATGGCGTGGTGGGTTCCGGCCTGCCGCAGCGCGTCAGAAGTGGCGCGCATCCTGTCATGACGCGGCGGCCAAGTCACCGCCGGGGACAGGCCCGGCTTGTGTCCCCGGGCCCCGGCAACCCGGATATCTGGGGTTCGCGGCGCCCCTTTTGCGAAACCGGTCGCGGTTTGGGTCTGTCCGGGCGGCGCGGGTAACGGCGTTAGCAGTACTTGGCATGAAAGATGCAGCGCCCTTCCCGGCAGCCGCCACCTTTCATCCTTCGGAGATCCGCACCATGGGCATCGTGATTCCGTTCCCCACCCGGCAGGTCATGGACGACGAACTGGCCATCCAGCTCTGGGAGCTGGTGATGGCCGGCCAGATCGGCACGCCCGAATACCGCCGGCTGGACGCCGAGATCAGCCGCCGCAAGGCGATGGCCGCGCCGCGCCGCGAAGCCAGCGGCAGCCGCCCCTGGCGCTGAGGCCATGATGGCCCCTCGGCCCTTGGGCCGCTGGGGGCGACGAGGGCTCGCCCTGCCCCGCTCCCGGCGTCAGCCCAGCTTCCGCACCCGGAAGCTGCGGCCCTTTATCTTTCCCGCCTTGAGCCTTTCCAGGGCCTTGATGGCCTGGCTGCGCTCGATCGCGACGTAGGTCCGGGTCGCAAAACCGTCGATCTTGCCGATGGCCGTTGCCGGGATGCCGGCTTCGCCCGTGAGCGCACCCACCAGGTCGCCCGGACGCAGCTTGTCCTGGCGCCCCGCATCCACCACCAGCGTGGTCATGGCCGCCGGTGCCGGCTTGCCGGGCTTGCGCGACAGGTCGATGCGCTCCCAGCGCACGGCCTTGCCCAGCTGTTCTTCGATGCCGATGATGCGGCGGCGGTCTTCCGAGGCCACCAGCGACAGCGCCAGGCCCGCTTCGCCGGCACGGCCGGTGCGGCCGATGCGGTGCGTGTGCGTGTCCAGGTCGCTGGCCAGGCCGTGGCTCACCACCAGCGGCAGGTCCTTGATGTCCAGGCCGCGCGCGGCCACGTCGGTGGCCACCAGCACCTGGCAGCTGCGGTTGGCAAAGCACACCAGCACTTCGTCGCGGTCGCGCTGCTCCAGGTCGCCGTGCAGGGCCAGCACGGCGAACCCGCGCTGGGCCAGGTCGTCGGCCACCTGCTGCACGTCGCGCCGGGTGTTGCAGAACACCAGCGCCGAATCGGGCTTGAGGTCGGCCAGCAGCAGCGCCAGGGCGTCGGTCTTGCGCGGCGCTTCCACTTCGTAGAAGCGCTGCTCGATCACGCTGCCCTCGCCGTCGGCGACGGTGTGCTCCTCCGGGTCGCGCTGGAAGCGGCGGCCCAGGGTGCGGATTTCCTCGGGGAACGTGGCCGAGAACATCAGCGTCTGGCGCGCCGCCGGGGCCTGGCCGAGGATGCCGGTGATGGCCGGTTCGAAGCCCATGTCGAGCATGCGGTCGGCCTCGTCCAGCACCACCGTGCGCAGGCCTTCGAGCAGCAGCGCGCCTTCGTCGATCAGCTCCTGGATGCGGCCCGGCGTGCCCACCACCACGTGCGGCGGATGCGTGAGCGAGGCCAGGTGCGGCCGAAGCGGCACGCCGCCGCAAAAGACCGAGACCTTGATGTTGGGCATGAAGCGCGCCAGGCGGCGGATTTCCTTGCCCACCTGGTCGGCCAGTTCGCGGGTCGGGCACAGCACCAGGGCCTGCACCTGCACGTTCTCCGGCGCCAGGCGCGACAGCAGCCCCAGGCCGAAGGCGGCGGTCTTGCCGCTGCCGGTGCGGGCCTGGGCGATGACGTCGCGGCCCGCCAGCACCGCCGGCAGCGTGGCGGCCTGCACCGGGGTCATGTGCGTGTACTCCAGGACGTCGAGCGCCTGCTGGAGTTCGGAGGGAATGGCGAGAGCGGTGAATTCAGTCATGGCGCATTCTCGCACGCCGCGCTGGAGCCCCGGCTCAGCCGCCGGACATCGGGGTGCGCTTGCCGGTGCTGTCGACGATCTCGCATTCCGACGTCCAGGCCGGCTGTTCGCCGGTGCCGCCGCTCATCCGCCCCTTCGCCTGTTCGCGGAACTCGGTGGCCAGGCCTCGGCGGCCGGCCTGGGAGAGCCGGCATTCCATGTGCATCCCGCCCGGCATGGTCTGCGAGTAAAGGCAGGCCTCGTCGTCGCCGCCGGTGATGGCGTGCTCGATGGTGAAGCTCCTCATGAACGGGTGCGGGGCGCCGTGGGTGACCACGGTGCAGCTTTCCAGCGCGTCGGCGAATTCGGCCGGATCCGACAGGGCCGGGGCATCCGATTCGGTGGCCAGGGCCGGGACGGAGAGGACAAGGGCGAACGCCAGCAGGGCAGTTTTCATGGCAGGGCTCCGGTGTGGGATCAGCGCATCAGTTCGTAGGGTCCACCCTTTTCCAACGCGCGCCGGTAGGCGGGGCGGCCGTGGATGCGCTCGAGGAAGGCCATCAGGCGCGGGCGGCTGGCGTCCAGGCCGCCGCGTCCCGCAGCGGCCTCCAGCGGGAAGCTGAGCTGGATGTCGGACACGCCGAAGTCCTCGCCGCCGAACCAGGTCGACTTGCCCAGCTCGCCCTCCAGGAAGTCCAGGTGCAGGGTGATGTTGGGCGTGACGAAGTCCTCCATCACCTTGTCGGCGATGCGGTGGGCGACGGGCTTGGCCAGGAACGGCATCGGCGCATTGCGCACCTTGGAGAAGATCAGGCTCATGAGCAGCGGCGGCATCAGCGACCCCTCCGCGTAGTGCAGCCAGTAGCTGGCGCGCCGGCGCGCGGCCGTGCCGGGCGCCGGGATCAGCGTGCCCTGCCCGTACTTGTCGGCGAGGTATTCGATGATCGCACCCGATTCGGCCACCACCTCGTCGCCATCGCTGATCACCGGCGACTTGCCCAGCGGGTGCACGGCACGCAGTTCGGGCGGTGCCAGCATGGTCTTGGCGTCGCGCTCGTAACGCTTGACTTCATAGGGCACGCCCAGCTCTTCGAGCAGCCACAGCACGCGCTGCGAACGGGAGTTGTTGAGGTGGTGGACGATGACCATGCGGGCTTCCTTTTCGACGAGCCGCCAGCATAGCCTGCCGCCGGGCGCGGGCCGGCGACGATTCAGCCGGGCGGTGGCAAAGTACGGCCCATGCGAACCCTCTCCCTGCTTGCACCGATGCTCCTGGCCGCCGCCCTGCCGGCCGCCGCCGATCCCGCGTTCACGGCCTGCGTGGACGGCTTGCGCCCGCAGGCCGCCGCGGCCGGCATCCGCGCCGACACCTTCGACCGCCACATGGCCGGGCTGGCCCCCGACCCCACGGTGCTGGAATCGCTGGATTTCCAGCCCGAGTTCCGCACGCCGATCTGGGACTACCTGGCCGGCCTGGTGGACGACGAGCGCGTCGAGGACGGCCGGGCGTTGCTGGCCGAGCACGCCGACCTGCTCAAGCGCGTCGAAGCGGCGTACGGCGTCGACCCGCAGACCGTGGTCGCCGTCTGGGGCGTGGAAAGCAACTATGGCCGCACCTTCGGCAAGAAGCCGCTGCTGGCCTCGCTGGCCACGCTGTCATGCGCCGGTCGCCGGCAGGCGTTCTTCCGCAGTGAGTTGTTCGCCACGCTGAAGCTGATCCAGTCGGGCGACCTGCGGCCGGAAGGGCTGGTGGGTTCGTGGGCCGGTGCGTTCGGCCACACGCAGTTCATGCCCAGCACCTACACCCGCATCGCGGTGGACTTCGACGGCGACGGCCGCCGCGACCTGGTGGGCAGCATTCCCGACGCGCTGGCGTCCACCGCGAACTATCTCAAGCGCTCGGGCTGGCGCACCGGCCAGCCCTGGGGCCGCGAAGTGACCTTGCCCGAAGGCTTCGACACCTCGGTGAACGGCCGCCAGGCGCGGCGCCCGCTGTCGGCCTGTCTGGCGCGCGGCGCGAAGCCCGCCGATGGCCGCGCCCTTGCCGCCAGCGAAGATCCCACCGCGCTGCTGCTGCCGGCCGGCAAGGCCGGCCCCGCCTTCCTCGTGCACAAGAACTTCGACGCCATCTATTCCTACAACGCGGCGGAAAGTTACGCGCTGGCCATCGCCCACCTCGCCGACCGGCTGCGCGGTGGCGACGCCTTCGTCGCGGCCTGGCCCACCGACGACCCCGGCCTGTCGCGCCGCGAGCGCCGGGAACTGCAGACGCTGCTGGTGGCCCGCGGCCACGACATCGGCGAAGTGGACGGCATGATCGGCAGCCGCTCGCGCGAGGCGCTCAAGATCGAGCAGGCGCGCCTGGGTCAACCGGCCGAGGGACGCGCCGGCCAGCGCATCCTGCGCGCCCTGCGCGACGAAACCCGCCAACCCTGAATCGGTTCACCACGCGATCCGGTTTCAGGCAACAATCAGCCCAAGCCCCCCATAGCCGGAGTACCGCCCCATGAAATGGCGCAGCGCAAGACGCAGCAGCAACGTCGACGACCGCCGCGGCATGGGCCCGGGAGGCGGTGGCGGCGGCATGAAGCTGGGGCTGGGCGGCATCGCGATCGTGGTGGTGATCGGCCTGCTGATGGGCAAGAACCCGATGGAGATGCTGGGCCTGGTGGCTGAAATCCAGCAGCAGGCGCCGGCCGGCCCGTCCGGCCCGGCCACGGCGCCGCCGGTGGACGACGAGGCTTCGCAGTTCGTCGCCAGCATCCTGGGTGAAACCGAGGACGTGTGGGGCGAGATCTTCCAGGCCAGCGGCGAAACCTACCCCGCGCCCACGCTGGTGCTGTTCAGCGGCAGCGTGAACTCGGCCTGCGGCGGCGCCACCGCCGCGGTGGGCCCGTTCTACTGCCCGGGCGACCAGAAGGTGTACATCGACCTGAGCTTCTTCCAGCAGATGCAGCAGCGGCTGGGCGGCGGCGGTGATTTCGCCGAGGCCTACGTGATCGCGCACGAGGTCGGCCACCACGTGCAGACCATCACCGGCGTCTCCGACAAGGTGAACCAGGTGCGCCAGCGCGGCGGCAACGTCGAAGGCGCCGATGGCCTGCTGGTGCGCCAGGAGCTGCAGGCCGACTGCTACGCCGGCCTGTGGGCCAACCGCGCCCAGAAGCGCCATGCGTGGCTGGAAGGCGGCGACCTCGAGGAAGCCATGGCCACCGCGACCGCCATCGGCGACGACACCCTGCAGCGCCAGGGACAGGGCCAGGTGGTGCCCGATTCGTTCACCCACGGCAGCGCCGAGCAGCGCGTGCGCTGGTTCCGCGTCGGCTTCCAGTCCGGCGACGTGCGCCAGTGCGACACCTTCGCGGCCGCCACGCTCTGAGCCCCGCGGGTCACCGCAAGGCGCGGTGACTCAGTCGCTGCGCTGCGGGTGGTGCCAGCTGTCCAGCAGCGCGTCCTTCTCCAGCCACAGGCCGTTCACCCAGGCCTGGAAGCGCTCGCGGAAGGCGGCATCGCCTTCGTAGTCGCCGCCGGCGAATCCTTCCGGGATCGCCCGCTCGCGCACGTGCACGCGCACCTGGCCGATGCGGTCGGCGAACAGGTCGGCCAGGCT
>JAPLSJ010000034.1 GCA_026398695.1 Arenimonas sp. | reverse complement strand
AAAAGGCTTCACTGAGCAGGAAGCGACCCTCGCCTTCGCGGTGCGGCCGGCGCCGGAACGGAAGGCCCCAAAGAACCATCCAAACCGTCCCGGACCCGGGAGAGCATCCAAAAAAAAAGACCGGGCATGAAGCCCGGCCTTTGGAAACTTTGGTGGAGAGGATGGGGATCGAACCCACGACCTCATCGATGCGAACGATGCGCTCTCCCAGCTGAGCTACCCCCCCACAGAAGGTCCGCGAATTATACGGATGCCCCGTGCGTCTGGCTAGCTGTTGGGCAAAAACGGCGCCAGGGCCGGTTCCAGCAGCTCGCGGCGCCAGCCGGCGAGGGCGTCGGGCCAGCCGCGACCCTCCAGCAGCGCCTCCAGGTGGCGGCGGGCGCACAGCAGGCCCTCGGGCAGGCCGTGTGCCTGGGCGACCGAGACCACGGCTTCCTGCATGGCCTTGAGCGTGTTCTTGTCGAACGCATCGGGGCGCAGCAGCGGGATCTGGCGGTCGGCGTCGTCCAGCGGCGCCTCGAGCACCGACCACAGCTCCGCGCGCGACTTGCGCGGAGACTTGGGGTGGCGGTCGAGCACGGCGTTGAATTCGCCGAAGTCGCGCGGCGGGCGGCGGGCCAGGGCCACGGCCAGCTCGTTGTCGATGATCCAGCTCTTGGGCTTGTCGCTGCGGCGCGCCTCGATGTCGCGCCAGCGCAGCACGCGGCACAGCCGGGCCTGCGCGTCGGCGTCCAGGCCCTGCGAACTGCGCACGCCCAGGTGCGGCCAGGGTTCTTCGCCTTCCTGGGCGGCGCCGCGCAGAGAGCGCTCGGCGTCGGCGTTGAGCCAGGCGTGGCGGCCGAGATCCGCCAACTTCGCATCCAGGAGGGCGTGCACCGCGTGCAGGTGGCGCACGTCGTCGGCGGCGTATTCACGCTGCGATTCGCTCAGCGGGCGGCGCAGCCAGTCCGAACGCGTCTCGCCCTTGGCCAGCGCCACGCCGGTGACCTGTTCCACCAGCTTCTGGTAGCCCAGCCCGGCGCCGAGGCCCGCCATCGCCGCGGCCACCTGGGTGTCGAACAGCGGCGCCGGCAGCGCCGCGCAGCCGCGCTGCAGCGCCTGCAGGTCTTCGCTGGCGCTGTGCATCAGCTTGGTGACGGACGGGTCCACCAGCAGCGGCCGCAGCGCGTCGTCCATGCCGGGCACCAGCGGGTCCACCAGCAGGATGTCGCCGGGCACCGCCAGCTGCACCAGCGCCAGCTGCGGGTAGTAGGTGCGTTCGCGGATGAACTCGGTGTCCAGGGCCACCAGGGGCTCGCCGGCCCAGCGGGCGAGGCGTTCGGACAGGGCTTGCGGGGTATCGATCCAGAGGCTCAAGGGGATGACTGCGGTTGCCAGAAGCCGGCACCTTAGCCTAACTTCGGCTCGCCCACGTTGTTTCGGCCTCCGGGTGCCAGCGAGACCTGATGACCACGCGCCCCAGATTCCTGCTTTCCCTCGTCCTGCTCGCCGCCGCCCTGGCGGTGGGCTGCGGCGGTGCGGTGGACGCTGACAAGGAAGAAGCGACGGCCGCGGTCGAGACCGTCGACCCCAGCGAGCTGGAGGCCGATGTCGAACTGCCGCCCGCCGAGCAAGCGCCGGAAGTGGCGCCCTGGGCACCGGCGATCGACGCCGTGCCGGCCAACCGCTTCCGCGCCACGCTGCGTGCCGCCGCGCAGGCAGCGGAGGCCGGCCGCCTGGTCACGCCCGACGCCGCGCCGATGCCCGCCGATTCGGGTGAAGCCCCGGCGCCGGAGCCCGGCCCGGGCGCGCTTGAACTCCATCTGGGCATCCTGGCCACCGATCCGGCCCAGGCCGACGCCCTGGCCGGCGTGCAGGCCATCGTCGACCAGTTGCTGGTGCAGGGCCAGGCGGCGCTGGCCGAAGGCCGCATCGGCGACGGCCACCGGGTCGAACGCATCATCGTGCGCGCCATGCCGCAGCACGCGGGGCTGGCCTCGTATCGGCAGGCCATCGAGTCGGCCACGAAGGCCGAGGCCCTGGTGCGCCGCGGCGACGCGCGCTTCAGCGCGGGCCGCATCTTCAAGCCCGAAGGCAAGGGGGCCGTTGCCGCCTACCGCGAGGCGCTGCAGGCCTACCCCGATTTCCTGCCGGCCAGCGACGGCCTGGCGCGGCTGCAGGCCGATCGCCTGAACCGCGCGCTGAAGGCGGCCCAGCAGGGCGACTACGCCGCGTCCGAGAAGCTGCAGGCCGACGCCGCGCGCATCCTCCCGGCATCCACCGCCCAGCAGGACATGGCCGCGCGCATCGTCGAACTGCGCCAGGAACGCACCGAGCAATTGCTGGCCCAGGGCCACGCCGCGGTGGATGCGCTGGACCTGGAGCTGGCCGCCGGCCGCCTGGAAGAAGCCGAGCGCGTGTCGCTGCAGGCGCGCGGGCTGGACGCACTGGGCGAGCGCATCGCTCTGGCGCGCCATTACGGCCGCTTCCGTCCGGGCCAGGTGTTTCGCGAGCCGCTCGCGGCCAGCGGCGAAGGTCCGGAAATGGTGGTGCTGCCGCACGGCAGCTTCAGCATGGGCTCGCCCGAAAGCGAAGCCGGGCACCAGGAAAACGAGGGCCCACGCCACGAGGTCGCGTTCGTCCGCGGCCTGGCGATGGCGCGCAATGAAACCACCGTCGGCGAATTCGGCCAGTTCGTGGCGGCCACCGGTTACCGCAGCCTGGCCACGCGCCGCGGCCGCTCGACCGTGTACGACGAACGCGGCGGCGCCATGAGCGAGCACTCGGGCGTGGACTGGCGCCGCGACCACGCGGGCAACCCGGCTGGCCCGACGCTGCCCGTGGTGCACGTCGCGTTCGAGGACGCCGAGGCCTACGTGGCCTGGCTTTCCGCACAGACCGGCGAGCGCTACCGCCTGCCCAGCGAAGCCGAATTCGAATACGCCCTGCGCGGTGGCCGCGCGGAAGCCTACGCCTGGGGCGACGGCGCGCCGAGCCGCGTGGTGGGCAACCTCACCGGCGACGGCGACCAGTCACGGCTCAAGCGCCGCTGGTCGAACGCCATCAAGGGTTACAGCGACGGCCACTGGGGCCCGGCGCCCGTGCGCAGCTATGCGCCCGAGGCCTTCGGTACCTTCGACCTGGTGGGCAACGTGTCGGAGTGGGTGCAGGACTGCTGGCACGACGGCTACCGGCGCGCCCCCGGCGACGGCAGCGCGTGGGTGAACCCCGGCTGCGAGGACCGCGTCATCCGCGGCGCGTCCTGGGCCAGCACGCTCGACCGCGCGCGTTCGGCCTACCGGCAGTCCACGCCGGCCGCCACCACGCATGCGCGCCTGGGACTGCGGGTGGTGCGCGAGCTTTGACCCGCGCCCGGAAGCCGGCGCCTCAGAAACTGATGAAAAGCCCGCCGTTCACCGGCAGGTTGACGCCCGTGAGGTAGCCGGCGTCCTCGGCGCACAGGAACACCACCGCGCGCGCCACGTCGGCCGCTTCGCCGATGCGGCCGGTGGGCACCATGGCCAGCACCTGCTGCTTCACGTCTTCGGGGATGGCGGCGGTCATGGCCGTGCGGATGTAGCCCGGGCTGACCGAGTTCACGGTGACGCCCTTGCGCGCCACTTCCCGCGCCAGCGCCATGGTGAAACCGTGCATGCCGGCCTTTGCGGCGGCGTAGTTGGTCTGGCCGAACTGCCCGGTCTGGCCATTGACCGAGCTGATGTTGACGATGCGGCCGTAGCCGCGCTCGCACATGCCTTCGGCCAGCAGCTTGCACAGGTTGAACACGCTGTCGAGGTTCACCGACAGCACCTGGTCCCACTGCTCGCGCGTCATCTTGCGCAGCACGGCGTCGCGGGTGATGCCGGCGCCGTTCACCAGCACGTCCACGGGGCCGTGGCTGGCGGTGACCTGGGCGATGGCGCGTTCGCAGCCCGCGGGGTCGGTGACGTCCATGGCCACGAACGTGACGTCGTGGCCCTGCATGGCGCGTGCGAAGTCCTGCTGGCGCGCGTCGTCGCCCGGCAGGTCGGCGGCGATGACCCGCAGGCCGGCGATGGCGAGCTGGCGGCAGGTTTCGCGGCCGATGCCGCCGGTGCCGCCGGTGACCAGGGCAACCCGCCGCGTCGCGGCGCCGGTCACCGGGCCTTCGCCTTGCTGCGTGCCTTGGTGGCGCGGGTCTTGGTGGCCGGCGGCGGCGTGCTGCCGCCCAGCCCCTGCTGGAACGAGCGCCAGAGGTCCATGTTGCGTTCGGCCAGCTGGTTGAGCAGCGTCCAGGGCGCGCCACCGACCAGGCTGCCGATCTGGCCGCGGAACTGCTGCTGCTGGTCGAGGAAGAACTGCAGGCTGCGCTCGAGGAAATTACCCATCACGCCCTGCAGGGAGTCGCCGCGGAAGCGGATCACCTGGGTGAGCATTTCGGCGCTGAAGATCGGCTGCCCGTGTTCCTCGTGTTCGGCGATGATCTGCATCAGGACGCTGCGCGTGAGGTCGTTGCCCGACTTGGCGTCGCGCACCACGAATTCCTCCCGGTCGATGATCAGCTGGCGGACGTCTTCCAACGTGATGTAGCTCGAGATCTCCGTGTCGTAGAGACGGCGATTCGGATACTTCTTGATGATGCGGACCTGCGACATGTAGGGCACCGGGACGTTCGCGCCGAAGCGGCGGCGAGGGCCTGAAGCATCCCCCAGCGGGCAGCGGCGTGCAAGCAAGCACGGCCGGTTCGTGCAGGGGCTCACGTTTCGTGGACAGCCCCGCTAACTGGTACGTCGGGAATGCCATGGGGCACGCGCGGGATGAGGGCTGGATCAAACGCCGCCTGGGCGCGCGCGAGCGCCGCATCCACGCTCCCCGTCCCGGCGAAGGGCTGCCCCGCCTGGCCCAGGAATTGCCACGCGGCCGAAAGCGCCGGCCGGGGCGACGCCGGGTCCACCGGCAGCGCGGCCAGCGACTTGCCGAGCTTGCGTCCCTGGGCGTCGAGCACCAGCGGCAGGTGTGCATAGGCCGGCGTCGGCAGGCCCAGCTGCCGCTGCAGGAAAATTTGCCGCGGCGTGGAGTCGAGCAGGTCGGCGCCGCGAACGATGTCGGTGATGCGCTGCGCCGCGTCGTCCACCACCACCGCCAGCTGGTAGGCCCAGGGGCCGTCGGCGCGGCGCAGCACCACGTCGCCCACCGCCGCGGCCAGCGCCTGCGACTGCGGGCCCTGCAGGCGGTCTTCGAAGTCGATCACCGTGTCGGGCACCCGGAGCCGGATGGCGGCAGGGCGGCCGGCCCCGCCGCCGACGCAGGCGCGGTGGATGCCGCCGGTGGCCGCCAGGTCGCTGCGGCTGCAGCGGCATTCGAAGGCCAGGCCGGCATCGAGCAGCGGCTGCAGTGCGGCGGCGTAGGCGTCGCCGCGCTGGCTCTGCCACAGCACCGGCTCGTCCGGCGCCAGGCCGAAGGCGGCCAGCGCCTGGAGCTGCCGCGCCGCGGCGCCGGGAACTTCCCGGGGCGGATCCAGGTCTTCCATGCGAACCAGCCAGTCACCGCCGCGGTGGCGCGCCATCAGCCAGCTGCCCAGCGCCGCCACCAGCGACCCGAAGTGCAGGTCGCCGGTGGGCGAGGGGGCAAACCGGCCTCTGGGGCGGGGTTGCGGGGTCATGGCGACTTGAAATTCACGCCACCAGCGTACATTTAACCCGCAGCCTGCGGAATCGCAGCTTCGTCCAAAACAGGAAACGACAACCCATGTTCAAGCGCATCGCTCTCTTCCTTGCCACCAACCTGGCCGTGATGGTCCTGCTGGGCATCGTGCTGAGCGTCCTGGAGGGCGTGTTCGGCATCAAGCTGGGCAACAACGGCGTGCTGCTGGTGTTCGCCACCCTCTTCGGCTTCGGCGGTTCGCTGTTCTCGCTGGCCATCTCCAAGTGGGTGGCCAAGCGCACCACCGGCATGCACCTGATCACCGAGCCGCGCAACGAGGCCGAGGCCTGGCTGCACGGCACCGTGCGCCGCCAGGCCGAGGCGGCCGGCATCAAGATGCCAGAGGTGGGCATCTACGACGCGCCCGAGATCAACGCCTTCGCCACCGGCCCCAGCCGCAACAACTCGCTGGTGGCGGTGTCCACCGGCCTGCTGCGGGCGATGAACCGCGACGAGGCCGAGGCGGTGCTGGCCCACGAAGTCAGCCATGTCGCCAATGGCGACATGGTCACCATGGCCCTGATCCAGGGCGTGCTGAACACCTTCGTCATCTTCATGGCCCGCGTGGTCGGCCGCATCATCGACTCCTGGCTCAGCGGCAACCGCGAAGGCGGCGGTATCGCCTACTACGCCATCGTGTTCGTGCTCGACATCGTGTTTGGTGCGCTGGCCTCGATCATCGCCATGTGGTTCAGCCGCTGGCGCGAGTTCCGGGCCGATGCCGGCGCGGCCAACCTGGCGGGCCGCGACAAGATGATCGCCGCGCTGCAGAAGCTGGCCAGCACCTACGGCCAGAGCACGCTGCCCAGCCAGGTGCGTGCCTTCGGCATTTCCGGCAGCGTCGGTGGCGGCCTCAAGCACCTGTTCATGAGCCATCCGCCGCTGGCCGACCGCATCCAGGCCCTGCGCGACGCCCCGGCCCAGGGCGCCACAGTCCGCACCTGACCGGCCAGCCGGCAACCACAAGAAAAAGCCCGCCGGAAGGCGGGCTTTTTCGTGCGCGGCACCGCGGCGGGTTCAGCCGAAGTCGTAGTTCATCGTCGGGCCGGGGGCCGCCAGGAAGTTGCCCTCGACGAAGTCCATGCCCATCGAGAACAGCACGCTCATGGTGGCGGCGTCGGACACGAACTCGGCCACCGTCTGCTTGCCCGCGGCGTGGGCCTTGGTGACGATGTCGCGCACCTGCTTCTGGATCTCGGCGTTCTTGCCCAGGTCGGTGATGAAGCCACGGTCGATCTTGAGGATGGCCGGGTCGAAGTGGCTGAGCATCTGGAACGAGTTCAGGCCCGTGCCGAACTGCTCCAGCGCCACGCGGCAGCCCAGCGCGGCCACCGCCGTCTGGAACGCCTGCACGGCCTTGAGGTGGGTGAACACCTTGGACTCGGGGATCTGCAGCACCAGGCGGTCGCCCGGCACGCCGTGCATGGCCAGCTGTTCGGCGATGAAGGTGTCCAGGCCGCCTTCGACCAGCGACGCCGGGGTGACCTTCACGAACAGGTTGGTGTGCTTGCCGGCCTTCTGGCGATCGCTGATCACCGCCACGGCGCGCTTGACCACCCAGCGGTCGATGTCGTCGAGCAGGCCATGCTCCTCGGCGATGGCCAGGTAGGTGAGCGGCGGGATGACTTCGCCACCCGGGCCCTTCATGCGCATGTAGACGTCGTAGTTTTCTTCTTCCGCGCCGGTCAGGCTGATGATCGGCTGGTAGTGCAGCACGAACTCGTCCTTGGCCAGGGCGTCGCGGATGCGCTCGACCCAGGCCTGGATGCGCTCTTCCTCGGCGCGGTCGCGGGCGGCGGGGTCGAAGATCTCGACGCGGTTGCCGCCCATGCCGATGCACGAGGCCAGGCACTGGCTGGACTTGCTCATCACCTGCGACACGCTGGCGATGCGTTCGCCCACCTGCACGCCGCCGATGCTGACGCTGGGGTTCACCGAACGGTCGCCCAGGTCGAGGATGTGGCCGTGGAAGGCTTCGCGGATGCGCTCGGCCTGCGCCAGGCTGCCGTTGTGGTCGTGGGCCAGGCACAGCACGGCGAAGCCATGGTCGCTCAGGCGGGCGGCGATGGTGTCGCCATCCAGGGCGCCCTGCAGTCGCTCGGCCATGCCCTTGATCAGGTCGTCCGCGGCGGCCAGGCCGATTTCGCCCAGCAGGTTTTCGTAGTGGTCGGGTTCCACCAGCAGGAAGGCCTGCTGGCCCTTGCCGTCGGCGGCCCGCAGGATCGCGGTCTCCAGCTCGGTCATGAAGTGCTGGCGGTTGAACAGGCCGGTGAGCGCGTCGCGCTGGCGCAGCGTGTCGAGCTCTTTCACCATATCCGCGTCCACCGTCTGCTGGCGGAAGATGATCTGCAGGCAGGACTCGCCTTCGTAGGTGGCGCTGGTGAACTCCATCACCGCGTCGAAAGTGCTGCCGTCGGTGCGCTGCGCCTGCAGGTCGAGCTGGCGCGGCGGGGTCTCGCCCTTGGAGATCTTCTTGAGCACCTGCTTGAACAGCTCGGCGTGGTTGGCCCCGATCAGGTCCAGCACCGACAGGCCTTCGATGTCCTCGAAGCCCTCGAAGCCGAACATTTCCAGGTAGGCGTCGTTGGCGCGGATGTGCATGCCTTCGTGCACGTAGGCGATCGGGTCGCGCGACGAGGCGATCAGCGCGTCGCAGCGGCGCTCGGTCTCGCGCAGCGAGGCCTCGAGGTGGCGCACGGCGCGGCGCGCCAGCAGGGCGGCGAATTCGTTGCGCACCACCGCCTGGACGTGCTCGGGGCGCGTGCGCAGGGCGATGTCGCGGGTGCCGTTGGCCAGCGCGTCCATCACGGTCTTTTCGTCCAGCACCGACGTGGCGGCCACGATCGGGATGTCCTTGCCGGTGGCCGTGACGCGCTGGGTCACCGTGGCCAGGGGCAGGTACTTGGCGTCCACTGCCGCCAGCACCAGGTCGATGCTCTGGGTTTCGAGCAGGCGCACGAGATCGCTTTCATCTTCCGGACGCTGCGGGCGAACCGCGATGCCGCCGTTGCGAAGATGGCTGATCAGTTGTTCGGCGTCCTCAAGCTGGTCTTCGACCAGGAGCAGGCGGAGAACGGCATCCTGCTGTGCCATGGAGGGGGTGTCCTTTTCCATCAAGGGCTTGCGAGGGGGGATTGAGACAATACCAAAACTGTGGAGGGGAAAACCATTCAGACCGGCAGTTTGGCCGGCGCACCGGCCTCTTCACGGACCAGACGCGGCACCAGGTAGCCCGGCAGGCGGGCCGACAGGGCCTCGTGCAGGCGACGGGCCTCCTCGGCGGGCACCTCGAAGTGGGCGCTGCCGGCCACCCGGTCCAGCAGGTGCAGGTAGTAGGGCAGCACGCCGGCGTCGAACAGCCGCTCCGACAGCGCGGCCAGGGCCTCGACCGAATCATTGACGCCCCGCAGCAGCACGGCCTGGTTGAGCACGGTGGCCCCGGCTTCGCGCAGCCTGGCGACGGCCCGGGCCACCGGGGCGTCGATCTCGTTGGCGTGGTTGGCATGGACCACCACCACCACCTTCTGGGGCAGGCCCGACAGCCAGGCCAGCAGCTCCGCGTCCACCCGCTCGGGCAGCACCACGGGCAGGCGGGTGTGCAGGCGCAGGCGCCGCACCTGAGGCAGGCGGGCGAGGGCGTCGGTGAATTCGGCCAGTTTGGGCGTGGACAGGGACAGCGGGTCGCCGCCCGACAGCAGCACTTCGGAAATGGACGGGTCGGCGGCCAGGTAGTCCAGCGACTCGCGCCATTGCCCGGCCGCCGCGGTCTGCTCGCCGTAGGGGAAGTGGCGGCGGAAGCAGTAGCGGCAGTGGATGGCGCAGCTGCCGGTGGCCACCAGCAGGGCGCGGCCCTCGTACTTGTGCAGGATGCCCGCGCCGCCCCGTGCGGCGAGGTCGCCCACGGCGTCCAGGCCGAAGCCCGGCACCACGCGGTCCTCGTCGTCGATCGGCAGTACCTGGCGCAGCAGCGGATCGTGCGGGTCGCCGTGGCGCATGCGGGCCACGAAACCGCGCGGCACGCGCAGCGCGAACTGCGCGCCGGCGGCGGCCGACACGCGCCCGGCCAGGTCCGGCAGGCCCAGGAGGTCGAGCAATTCCGCCGGTTCGCGGATGGCGTCGCGCCACAGTTGCTGCCAGCGGACGGGGGCAGGGACGGCTTCGGGCTGCGATGTTGGGGGCTGGGCGGTTATCATGTCGGGCTAGGACGGGACCCGAAGGTCCCGGAAAGATCACCCATTGTAGCCGCGCCGCCGCCCCCGACCGGGCGGGCCCGGCCTTCACCCAGGAGCAAGGCATGGCCAGCTATGGCATGAACGACGTCAAGAACGGCATGAAGATCATCGTCAACGGCGAGCCGTGCGTGATCACCGACACCGAGTACGTCAAGCCCGGCAAGGGCCAGGCCTTCACCCGCATCAAGTACCGCTTCATCAAGTCCGGCCGCACCGTCGAGCTGACCATGAAGGCCACCGACAGCCTGGAAGCGGCCGACGTGGTGGATACCGACATGCAGTTCCTCTACACCGACGGCGAGTACTGGCACTTCATGCAGCAGGAAAGCTTCGAGCAGGTGCAGTGCGACGCCACCGGCGTGGGCGACACCAAGAACTACCTCAAGGGCGAAGAGCCCTGCGTGGTCACCCTGTGGAACGGCACGCCGATCGCGGTGCAGGCGCCCAACTTCGTCGAGCTCAAGATCGTCGAGACCGACCCGGGCGTGCGCGGCGACACCTCGGGCGGCGGCGGCAAGCCGGCCAAGCTCGAGACCGGCGCGGTGGTGCGCGTGCCGCTGTTCGTCAACCAGGACGAGATCATCAAGGTCGACACCCGCTCCGGCGAATACGTCGGCCGGGTGAAGTAACCGCATGCCGGCCACGGCGGCGCCCCAGGCCTGCGACCTGCTGATCGAGGCAGGCTGGGTGGTGCCGGTCGAGCCGCACGGCGTGGTGCTGGAAGACCACGCCGTCGCGGTGAGCGCCGGCGTGATCGTGGCGGTGCTGCCGCGGGCCCAGGCCCGCGAGCGGTTCCAGGCCACGCAGGTGGTCAGCCGCCCCGGCTCGGTGCTGGTGCCGGGCCTGGTGAACGCGCACTGCCACAACCCGATGACCCTGATGCGCGGCGTCGCCGACGACCTGCCGCTGATGGCCTGGCTGCAGCAGCACATCTGGCCGATCGAGGGCCAGGTGATCGGCCCGGCCTTCGTCGCCGACGGCATCGAGCTGGCGGTGGCCGAGATGGTGCGCGGCGGCACCACCAGCTGCGCCGAGAACTATTTTTTCCCCGACGTGCAGGCGGCCACCTATTCGCGCCTGGGCTTCCGCGCGCTGGTCGGGCTGCCGGTGATCGACTTCCCGACGGCCTGGGCCCGCACCCAGGACGAGTACTTCGAGAAGGTCCTGGAAGTGCACGACAACTGGCGCCGCAATCCGCTGGTGTCCACCTGCTTCGTGCCGCATGCGCCCTACACGGTGAACGACGCGGCCTTTGAACGCATCCGCATGCTGTCCGACCAGCTCGACCTGGTGGTGCATTGCCACATCCACGAAACCGCGCATGAGAACACCGAGGCCATGAAGCAGCACGGCTCGCGGCAGCTCGCGCGCCTGGACCGCCTGGGCCTGGTGAACGACCGCCTGATGGCCGTGCACATGACCGACCTCACCGACGCGGAGATCGCGCTGTGCGCCGAGCGCGGCGTGTCGGTGGCGCACTGCCCCGAATCCAACCTCAAGCTGGCCTCGGGCTTCTGCCCCACCCGCAAGCTGCACCAGGCCGGCGTGAACCTGGCGCTGGGCACCGACGGCTGCGCCAGCAACAACGACCTGGACATGTTCGGCGAGATGCGCACCGCGGCGCTGCTGGCCAAGGGCGTGTCGGGCGACGCCTCGGCCCTCGACGCGTCCACCACGCTGCGCATGGCAACCTTGGGCGGCGCCCGCGCGATGGGCCTGGGCGACCGCACCGGCTCCATCGAGCCGGGCAAGCTCGCCGACCTCACCTGCGTGGACATGGACCCGCTGGAGACGCAGCCGATGTACCACGCCATTTCCCAACTGGTGTACGCCACCGGCCGCCACCAGGTGTCCGATGTGTGGATCGGCGGCGTGCGCAAGCTCGACGGCGGCACGCTGGTGGACATGGACGTGCCCGCCATCCGCGCCAAGACCCGCCAGTGGCGCGAGCGCATCGCCGGCATCAAGGTGCCCGCGTGAGCGCGCCCGCCGCGAACGCCCCGAACTCCAGCCAGGCCGAGCTCGACAAGTTCGGCGCGCTGGCCAGCCGCTGGTGGGACCCGCAGGGCCCGCAGCGGCCGCTGCACGAACTCAATCCGGCGCGCCTGGGCTACGTGCGCGAGCGCCTGCCGCTGGCCGGTGCGCGCGTGCTGGACGTCGGCTGCGGCGCCGGCCTGCTCAGCGAAGCGCTGGCGCGCGAAGGCGCGCAGGTCACCGCGCTCGACCTGGCGCCCGAACTCATCGACGTGGCCAAGCTGCACCTGCTCGAATCGGGCCTGAAGGTGGACTACCGGCTGCAGTCGGTGGAAGACCTGGCGGCGGAAGCGCCGGGTTCGTTCGACGCCATCACCTGCATGGAGATGCTCGAGCACGTGCCTGATCCGGCGGCGATCGTCCGCGCCTGCGCCACGCTGCTCAAGCCCGGCGGCCAGCTGTTCCTGTCCACGCTCAACCGCACGCCGGCCGCCTTCGCGGTGGCCATCGTCGGCGCCGAATACGTGGCGCGCCTGCTGCCCAGGGGCACGCACGACTACAAGCAGTTCATCAAGCCGTCCGAACTGGCCGCCTGGCTGCGTGCCGCCGGGCTGCAGGCCCGCGACGTCAGCGGCCTGGCCTACGACCCGATCCGCCGCAAGGCCTGGGTGGGCGGCCCGACGGCCATCAACTACCTCGCCTGCGCGGTGAAAGCCTGATGCCGACACCGCCGCGCGCGGTGCTGTTCGACCTGGACGGCACCCTGGTCGACAGCGCCCCCGACCTGTGCAACGCCGTGAACCGCGTGGTGGCCGACCTGGGCCATGCGCCGGTGCCGCTCGCACGCCTGCGCGAAGTGGTGTCCAAGGGCGGGCGCGCGATGCTGGCCGTGGCGCTGCCGCAGCTTTCCGATGACGAAAGGCTCGCCTTGCTGCCGTCGTTCCTGGCGTATTACGCCCAGGCGCTGGCGGTGGACAGCGTGGTGTTCGAAGGCGTGGCCGACCTGCTCGCCGGCATCGAGGCGCGCGGCCTGCGCTGGGGCATCGTCACCAACAAGCCCGAATACCTGGCGCGCGGCGTGGTGGAAGGCTTCGGCTGGAGCCAGCGCAGCGCCGTGCTGATCGGCGGCGACACGCTGCCCCGTCACAAGCCCGACCCCGACCAGCTGCTGCTGGCCTGCGACCAGATGGGCCTGCTGCCGGCGGACGTGCTCTACGTCGGCGACGACCTGCGCGACGTGCAGGCCGCGCGCGCTGCCGGCATGGTGTCGGTGGCGGCGCTGTGGGGCTACCGCGAGCCGCACGACGACCCGTCCACCTGGGGCGCCGACCACGCCTTCAGCCATGCGCGCGAACTGCTGTCCGCGCCGGGACTGCTGCCGCCGTGAACGCGCCCGCCACCGACGCCATCGCGCACTTCGTCGCCAAGTGGCACCGCCGCGAGCCCGAGATGGCGCTGGCCGAAGTGTTCTGCCCGCCCGACCAGCGCCCGCGCTTCCGCGCCTGGGGCGCGCTGGTGCACGAACTGCGCGAGGCGGCGTTCGAACTCAGCGATGCCCGCGTCACCGCCGTGAAATGCCAGTGGTGGGCCGAGGAGCTGGCAAACCTGCCGCAGGGCCGCGGCCGCCATCCGATCAGCGCCGAGCTGGCCCTGCCGCAGCTGCCCTGGACGCGGCTGGCGCGCGCCCTGATCGAGCAATCGCAGGTGGACGGGCGCCCCGGCGACGCCCGCGCTGCGCTGTCGCACATGCAGCCGCTCGCGGCCGCCCTCGCGGACGTCGAGGCCGGCGTTTTCGGCCACGACGCCGCGCCCGGCATCGCGCCGCTGTCGGTGCATTTCCTGCTGCAGCGCCTGCCGCTGGGCCTGGTGGCGGAAGACCAGGCGCGCCTGCCGCTGAACCTGCTGGCGCGCCACGGCCGCACCGTCGCCCAGGTGGCGGCGGGCGAGGGCGAGCCGCTGATCCGCGACTGGGCCGCCGAGCTGCTGGCGGCGCTGCCCGCGTCGAACGCCCCGGCCCCGCTGTTCCGGCGCCTGCGCACTGGCTTCGACCGCGTGCGGCTGGCCCGCCTCGCGGCGGGCCGCGGCTTCGCGCCACCGGCCGCGCCGGCCACCGTGTGGCGCGCCTGGCGCATCGCCCGGGGCGCCTGAAACGCATCGTTGCGCACGTCCCGGGGCGTCAAACGCCCACTTGACGTAGCCTGCACCCGACCTCACCTAGTTTGGCAAGACATTGAAAAGGAACGCCGACGTGGCCCCCAGCAACCTTGAGAACACTGCGCGCGTGCTGCCCGACATCGCCGCCGAGCCGCACCTGGCCCAGGCCGGCGTGCTCGACTGGGTGGGCATGGGGGAGATCGAGATGCCGGTGGCGCTGCAGGCCGACGATGGCCGCACCGTCAGCAGCGGCGCCCGCGTGAACGCCTTCGTGAACCTCAAGCGCGGCGATGCGCGCGGCATCCACATGTCGCGCCTCTACCTGCACGTGGACAAGGCCCTGTCGAGCGAGCCGGTGACCCCGGCCAGCGTGCGCCGCCTGCTCAAGGACTTCCTGGAGTCGCACGCCGACCTGTCCGACCGCGCCATGGTCAGCGTTTCCTTCGACCACCTGGTCCGCCGCAAGGCCCTCGCGAGCGACAACAGCGGCTGGAAAAGCTACCCGGTCACCATCACCGGCGTGCTGGACCGCGGCCACTTCGCGCTTGAGCTGGGCCTGGAGGCGACGTACTCCAGCACCTGCCCGTGTTCGGCCGCGCTGGCCCGCCAGCTGATCCAGGAACAGTTCGAGGCCGACTTCGCCGCCGGCAAGCCCGTGGACCGCGACGCCGTGCTGGCGTGGCTGGGCACCGAGCAGGGCATCCGCGCCACCCCGCACAGCCAGCGCTCCATTGCGTCGGTGAAGCTGCGCCTGGTGCCGTCGTTCCAGAGCTTCCCGATCGTGGAAATCATCGACCGCATCGAAGACGCCCTGAAGACGCCGGTGCAGACGGCCGTCAAGCGCGTGGACGAACAGGCCTTCGCCCTGCTCAACGGCCAGAACCTGATGTTCTGCGAAGACGCCGCGCGCCGCATGAAGGCCGCGCTGGACCAGGACGAGCGCATCGGCGACTTCTGGCTGCGCGCCTCGCACCTGGAAAGCCTGCACGCCCACGACGCCGTGGCCGTGGCCACCAAGGGCGTGCCGGGCGGCTACACCGCGCTGCCCGACGGCCTCGCCGCCCGCTGAACCTGTGGGAGGGACTTCAGTCCCGATGCTCCTGGCGAAGGGCGTCGGGACTGAAGTCCCTCCTACAGGTTTATTTTTCGCGCTCGAGCACCAGCAGCGGGTCGATCCGCACGTCGAACCAGCTCATGCCCCAGTGCAGGTGCGGGCCCGTGGCCCGGCCCGTGGCGCCCACCCGGGCGATCACCTGACCCTGCTCGACGCGGTCGCCCACCTTCACGTCGATGCGCGAGAGGTGCAGGAAGTTCGAGCTGATGCCATGGCCATGGTCCACCAGCAGGGTGCCGCCCGTGAGGTAGAAGTCGGGCGCCACCAGCGTCACCACGCCGGCGGCCGGCGCCTTCACCGGCGTGCCGGAGGGCGCGGCGATGTCCATGCCCGAATGCGGGCTGCCGGGTGAACCGTTGTAGACCCGCTGGTTGCCGAAGCGGCCGCTGATGCGGCCCGTGAGCGGCCAGGTGAAGGGTTTGGCGAAATCCGCACGGGCATCGTCGCGGTCGCGCGCCTGGATCACCTGTTCCTGCTCGCGGCGGATGCGCTCGGCGATCGCCGGCGGTGGCGCGACGGTCTTGGGCGGCACTCCGTTCACGCGCTCCACCGGCCAGTCGCGCGGCGACACGGCGATGCTGGCCGAGCGCGAGCTGCCGTCGGGCAGGCGCACCGACACCTGCAGCGGGCCCGTGGCGTCGCGCCCGACGCCAAACACCACGCTGCCGTAGCCGGTCACCCGCAGGCGGCGGCCGGCGTGGTCAACCTCGCTGCCCGGGGGCACCTTGCCGATCACCATCGCGCCCTGCGACACGCTTTCCGGGAACACCACGCGCGCCTCGTCGGCCTGGGCCGCCGCCGGGGCGCTGGCCACGCCCAGCAGCGCCGCCAGCAGCAGCCGCCGCATGGCCGGGATCGACCTCATCGCCGTCATTGGGAATCCTTTCGTTCAGGCCACGTTTCGGGGACGAGGTCGATGCCACCCTCGTTGAGGGGGTGGCAGCGGCCGATGCGTTTGGCGCCCAGCCAGCCGCCGCGGACCACGCCGAAGCGCTCCACGGCCTGCATCGTGTACTCCGAGCAGCTGGGGTAGAAGCGGCAGCGCTGGCCGAGCAGGGGGCTGATGACCCGCTTGTAGCCGCGCAGCAGCAGGATGACTGGCTTTTTCACTGATTGCGCCGGGGGAGCTGCCGGCATAAGGTTGCCGCTGGAGAAGGTACTAGGCTATAACACGCCGCCTTCGAGCCTCAAGGAAAGAGAGGAATTGCCCTAGTGGCCGCTAAGAAAACCGCAAAGAAGGCCGTCAAGCCGGCCTCCAAGAAGCCCGTCAAGGCCAGCAAGCCGGCAAAGAAGCCGGTTGCCAAGGCCAAGCCGGCCGCCAAACCCGTGAAGAAGGCCGCCAAGCCTTCCAAACCCGCCAAGAAGGTCGCCAAGCCCATCGCCAAGGCAAAACCTGCGCCCAAGCCGGCCAAGAAGGCCGCAAAGCCCGCAGCCAAACCGGCCAAGAAACCCGCAACCAAGCCTGCGGCCAAGAAGCCCGTCGCCAAGCCGGTTGCCAAGCCCGTTGCGAAACCCGCGGCCAAACCCGCGGCCAAGGTCGTGGCGAAGCCGGTGGCCAAGCCCGTCGCGGCCGCCAAGGCTCCGGCCAAGGCCCCGGCCAAGCCGGCACCTGCGCCGGTCGCCAAGGCCAAGCCGGCTCCGGCCGCCAAGGCGCCCGCCGTGGTCGCCAAGCCTGCACCGGCGCCCGCGCCGCCGCGGGTTGCCGGCGTCCGCGCTGGTTACGTCAAGCCAACGGCGCCGCGCCCCGAGCGCATCAAGCCGGCCCCCGCGCGCGAGCGCGTGGTCCTTCCGGCGGGCTACAAGCCCGGTCCGAAGGAGGAGTACATGGGCCCGATGCAGCTTGAGTACTTCCGCCAGCGCCTGCTGCAGTGGAAGCACGACCTGGTGGACGAGTCCAAGCAGACCATCGAGAACCTCAAGGAAGAAGTGCGCGACGTTGGCGACGAAGCCGAGCGCGCCAGCCGTGAATCGGAGAACTCGCTCGAACTGCGCACCCGCGACCGCTACCGCAAGCTGATCAGCAAGATCGACAGCACGCTCAAGCGCATCGAGGACGGCAGCTACGGTTACTGCGTGGACACCGGCGAAGAGATTGGCCTGGATCGCCTGGAAGCCCGGCTTACCGCCGAGCGCACCATCGACGCCCAGGAACGCTGGGAACACCGCCAGAAGCAGATGGGCGAATAACCCACCCGCACCGGCGAACGAAAAAGCCCCGCATCCGCGGGGCTTTTTCTTGGTGGACTCAAGGTCCTCCTACAGGGGCGCGTCGTAGAACTTCCAGTCGGCGGGCAGGCCGTCCGCCAGCGAATCGCCGCGCAGGCGTGCGCGCACCACGGCCACCGGCATCGGGCCGCCCTTGAGGATGGCGTCGTGGAACTGGCGTTCGGTCATTTTCCCGGTGAGCACCAGTTCGCGGTGCAGGGCCTGGAACTGCAGCCCGCCGACCATGTAGGCGATCTGGTACAGCGGGCCATAGTCACCGGCGAAGCTGCGCCGCACTTCGGCGCGGGCGTTCTCGCGCTCGTGGCCCACGCGCTCCACCAGCAGGTCCACGGCCTGGTCTGGGGTCATCTTGCCCAGGTGGAAGCCCAGCGAGAACAGGATGCGGGCGGCGCGGTGGCTGCGCCAGAACAGCATGCCGATGCGGTCCTCGGGGGTCTTGGCGAAACCGCGCTCGTAGAGGCGGAATTCCCAGTACAGCGCCCAGCCTTCGCCCCAGAACGGCGTGTCGAACAGTTCGCGCTGCGGCTGGTAGCGGGTGTTGTAGAAATACTGCAGGTGGTGGCCGGGGATCAGCTCGTGGTGCACCACGGCGCGGGAAAAGTGCCGGTTGTTGCCGCGCAGCGCCATCAGCTTCTTGTCGTGCGGCATGGTGTCGGTGGGGTAGGCCACCCACACGTCCTGGCCGCCGAGGAAAAACGGCGCCTGCAGCTGGTACTCGGGCGTGAGCATGGTCATGCGCCAGTCGCGCTTGGCCAGCTCGGGCACGGTCACCAGGTCGTTTTCCTCGAGGTAGCGGATGGCTTCGTCCGCCAGTTCCACCACCAGCCTGGGCTGGTCGCCCGGGGCCGGGTGGCGCGACTTGACGATTTCCAGCGCCTGCCGCCAGTCGGACTGGCCCATGTCCCGGGCGGCCTTTTCCATTTCCTGCTGGCACCAGGCCAGCTCGCGCTCGGCCAGCGCGATCAGCTGCTCGGGCGTGTAGGCGATCAGCTCGTGGCGCAGGTCGGCCACCAGCGCGTCGCGGCCGATCGGGTCACCGATGATGGTTTCCGGATCGTTGGCGCCGGCCAGCTTGTCGCGCAGCAGCTTGGCGTGCGACTCCATCTGCTTGTCGAGCGCTTCGTACGGCTGCCTGGCCCACCAGCTGAACTGCGGGTCGTAGCCGGCGTGGAAGCCGTACCACTCCTTGAGATCGCTGCGCACGCCGTCGAGCAGCTTCGCGGCGCGATTGGCAACGATCGGCGAGGTGCCCAGCGCCTTCGGGTCCTTCTCCAGGCGCGCCTGCAGCGCGGCCAGTTCGCGGCGGCTGCGGTCGAGCTGTTCGGCGCTGGTGCGGCCATCGGGGTAGGCCAGCGCACGCCGCGCTTCGGCCAGGGCAATCAGTGCGTCCACGCCGGGCAGCAGCGGGGCGGCCTGGCGGTAGCGTTCGCGGGAGAAGTCGAGCTGGCCCAGGCGGTAGGCCAGGTCGCGCTGGAGCAGTGCGTGGTCCACCTGGTCTTCAAGAGCGAGCCCGGCGGCGTCCACTTCCTCCAGCCGTGCCTGCCAGCCGGTGTACAGGCGGCGCAGGGCGGCTTCGCGGGTGACGCCGGCAGTGATGTCGTTCACGCGCTCCAGGCTGGCGAGGTCGGCACGGAAGCGCGCCACCACCGGGGCCATCCGCTGGGCACTGGCCGGCATCTCGTCCAGCGCGGGCACCAGCGACGCCGCCTGCGCGGCCGCGGTGGCAGGCAGCGCGAGTGCGGCAGCCAGGGCGATCGCCAGAAGTCGGCGCGTGGTGGTCATGGATCTACTCCTGGGCCGGGGCGTGCCGGCGGGCGGTGTCCTGGATGAACTGCAGCAGCGCCGCGAGGCCCTGGCTGCGCGTGGGCGAGAGATGCTTGGAAAGCCCGATGCCGCTGATGTAGTCGGCGGGCGTGGCCAGGATCTCGGCGGCGCTGCGGCCCGAATAGACGCGCAGCGCGAGGTAGATCAGGCCCGACACGATGGTGGAGTCGCTGATGGCGTGGAACTCGAGGTCCTTCGCATCACCCTCGGCCACGATCCACACCATCGACTGGCAGCCGTGCAGGCGGTTGGCTTCGCTCTTCCATTGCTCGGGGAAGGGCGGCAGCTTGCGGCCCAGGTCGATCAGGTACTGGTAGCGCTCGGACCAGTCGCTGAAGAAGCCGAATTCTTCGGCGATTGCTGCCTGCGCCTCGGCCGGCGAGGCTTCCGTGGGCCGCATCAGCCGCGCCTCCAGCGCACGCCCTGGGCGGTGTCCTCCAGCAGCACGCCTTCCTCGGCCAGCTGGCGGCGGATGGCGTCGGCGCGGATGAAGTCGCGTGCGCGCTTGGCGGCATCGCGTTCGTTCACCAGCGCCTGGATGCGGGCGTCGTCGCCGTCCACCGCGCCGCGGCTGAACCAGGCCGCCGGGTCCTGCTGCAGCAGGCCCAGCAGCTGGCCGCCGCCCAGCAGCTCGGCCTTCAGGCTGGCGCGCGAGATGGGGCTGGTGGCCTTGCGCGCTTCGCCGGCGATGCGCGCCAGCTCGGCCAGGGCGGCCGGGGTGTTGAGGTCGTCGCACAGGGCCGATTCGACCTCGAACGGCACCTGCGGCTCGGATACCGGCACGTCGGCCAGGTCGCGCAGGGTGCCGTAGAGGCGGTCGAGCGTGCGCACGCACTGTTCGATCAGGCCTTCGGACCAGTCCAGCGGCTGGCGGTAGTGCGCCGACAGCAGGGCATAGCGCAGCGCCTCGGGCGGATGCTGGTCCAGCAGGTCGTGTACCAGGCTGACGTTGCCCACCGACTTGGACATCTTGGCGCCGCCCAGGTTGAGCATGCCGTTGTGCAGCCAGAAGCGCGCGAACACCTGCCCGCCGTGGGCGCAGGTGCTCTGCGCCACTTCGTTTTCGTGGTGCGGGAACTGCAGGTCGACGCCGCCACCGTGGATGTCGATGGTGTCGCCCAGGTGCGCCTCGGCCATGGCCGAGCACTCGATGTGCCAGCCCGGGCGACCCACGCCCCAGGGCGAGTCCCAGCCGGGCAGGTCGGGCGTGGACGGCTTCCACAGCACGAAGTCACCCGCGTCGCGCTTGTACGGGGCCACTTCGACGCGGGCACCGGCCAGCATCTCGTCCGGGTCGCGGCGCGAGAGCTTGCCGTAGTCGGGGAAGCTGGCCACGGAGAACAGCACATGGCCTTCGGCCGCGTACGCATGCCCGCTGTCGATCAGCCGCTCGATCATGGCGACGATGTGCGGGATGTGGGCGGTGGCGTAGGGCACCACGTCGGGCGGGGCCACGCCCAGGCGCGCCATGTCGTCGTGGTAGGCCGCGGCGTACTTGTCGGTGATCACGCTGATGGGCACGCCCAGGTCGCGGGCGGCGTGGTTGATCTTGTCGTCCACGTCGGTGATGTTGCGGGCGTAGACCAGCCTGGCGTAGCGGCGGCGCAGCAGGTTGGCCAGCACGCCGAACACCACGGGGGGGCGGGCGTTGCCGATGTGCACGTAGTTGTAGACCGTCGGTCCGCAGACGTACATCGTGACCCGCTGGGGGTCACTGGGCTCGAAGGACTCGAGCTGGCGGTGGAGGTTGTTGTAGAGGCGCAGGTCCATGGTGGGCGTTGGTTGAACCAAAGCCCGAGTCTAGCAAGGCCGGGCGGGCCGCTTAACGAAAATCTTAGGCTTGGGTTCAGCCGCCGGGTGTTTGAATCCCGCCGTCGGCACAGGCGCCGCCCCCGGGTCCCTGGCTTGGACCGGGCAGGCCCCGCCAGCGTGCCCGCCCCTTACGGAGTTCGTCGATGACCGCTGCCACCCGCCTCCTGCCGCTGATCCTGATCGCCCTTTCCGGCCCGGCCCTGGCCCAGTACGCCGGCGACGATTACGAGGAACAAGACAGCTACCCGATTTCGCCGATGCCCGAGAACGTCAGCTTCGGCTACGCCCAGGTGCTGCGCGCCGATGAAGTGGTGGAAACCCAGCGTACCCGTGCCACCGAAGAGCGCTGCGACGACGTCGAATACCGCCAGTCCGGCCGGACCACCGGCGGCACCGTCATCGGCGCCATCGTCGGTGCCGCCCTGGGCAACCAGGTGGGTGACGGCGACGGCCGCAAGGCGGCCACCGTGGTGGGCGCCGTCGCCGGCGGCGTGGTCGGCAACAACATCGCCCGCAACCGGGTCGAGGCCGAGTCCCGCGGCTGCCGCCTGGTCGAGGTGGAGCGCGAGGCGCCGGTGATCGTCGGTTACGACGTGGAATACATGTACAAGGGCGAAAAGTACGTTTCCCGACTGCCCTACGACCCGGGCAACCGCCTGCGCATCCGGGTTTCGGTGATGCCCGACGATACGGGCACCGAGATCCGCTGAGTTGCGGCTCAGCGCCCGCGCCGGCATACTTGACCCCGAAATGATGACCTTCGCCGCCAACGCCGACATCCTGACCTCTGCCTACATGGCGGCGGGAATGACCTCGCGTGCGCGCCGACCGGAAGCCTCCACGCCAGCTGGGTAACCCGGACGTCATCAGTTTCACACCGGAAAAGCCCAGCCTCGCGCTGGGCTTTTTTGTTTTCGGCCACCGACCCTAGATCAGGACCCACGGAATGAAGCATTTCCTCAACACCCAGGACTGGACCCGCCCCGAGCTCGACGAGCTGCTGGTCCAGGCGGCGCGGTTCAAGCGCTCCAAGCTGGGCGACCAGCTCAAGGGCAAGTCGATCGCCCTGGTGTTCTTCAATCCCTCGCTGCGCACGCGCACCAGCTTCGAGCTCGGCGCCTTCCAGCTTGGCGGCCATGCGGTGGTGCTGCAGCCCGGCAAGGACGCCTGGCCGATCGAATTCAACCTGGGCACGGTAATGGACGGCGAGGCTGAGGAGCACATCGCCGAAGTGGCCAGGGTGCTGTCGCGCTACGCCGACCTGATCGCTGTGCGGGCCTTCCCCAAGTTCCAGGACTGGTCGGTGGACCGCCAGGACACGGTGCTGCGCAGCTTCGCGAAGTACTCCACGGTGCCGGTGATCAACCTCGAGACCATCACCCATCCCTGCCAGGAGCTGGCGCACGCCATGGCCCTGCAGGAACACTTCAAGACGCCCGACCTGCGCGGCAAGAAGTTCGTGCTCACCTGGACCTACCACCCCAAGCCGCTCAACACGGCGGTGGCCAACTCCGCGCTCACCATCGCCACGCGCATGGGCATGGACGTGACCCTGCTGTGCCCGACGCCCGACTACGTGCTCGACGAGCGCTACATGGGCTGGGCCGCCGACAACGTGGCCGAAAGCGGCGGCTCGCTGCGCATCAGCCACGACCCCACCGACGCCTACACCGGCGCCGACGTGGTGTACGCCAAGAGCTGGGGCGCGCTGCCTTACTTCGGCCGCTGGGACCAGGAAAAGCCCATCCGCGACGCGCATAAACACTTCATGGTGGACGAGGCCAAGATGGCCCTCACCAACAATGGCGTCTTCAGCCACTGCCTGCCGCTGCGCCGCAACGTCAAGGCCACCGACGGCGTGATGGACGCGCCGTACTGCATCGCCATCGAAGAAGCCGAGAACCGCCTGCACGTGCAGAAGGCCATCATGGCCGCGCTCGCCAACCAATAACCCCTGGAATCCGACGAAATGACCGACAAGAAAGACATCGTCCTCGCCTTCTCCGGTGGCCTCGACACCAGCTTCTGCATTCCCTGGCTGCAGGAGCGCGGCTGGGCGGTGCACACCGTGTTCGCCGACACCGGCGGCGTGGACGCCGAGGAGCGCGCCTACATCGAGGCGCGCGCGGCCGAGCTGGGCGCCGCGAGCCACGTCACCGTGGACGGTGGCCCGGCCATCTGGGACGGTTTCGTGAAGCCCTTCGTGATGGCGGGCGAGGGCTACCAGGGCCAGTACCCGCTGCTGGTGTCCGACCGCTACCTGATCGTGGACGCGGCGCTCAAGCGCGCGGCCGAGATCGGCACCCGCGCCATCGGCCACGGCTGCACCGGCATGGGCAACGACCAGGTGCGCTTCGACCTGGCGGTGAAGTCGGCCGGCGACTATCAGATCGTGGCGCCGATCCGCGAGATCCAGAAAGAGCACACCCAGACCCGCGCCTACGAACAGGCGTACCTGGAAGAACGCGGCTTCGAGGTGCGGGCCAAGCAGAAGGCCTACACCATCAACGAGAACCTGCTGGGCCTGACCATGTCGGGCGGCGAGATCGACCGCTGGGAAGCCCCGGGCGAAGGCGCCCGCGGCTGGTGCGCCCCGCGCGCCGAGTGGCCGGCCGCGCCGCTGCGCGTGACGCTGCGCTTCGAACACGGCGAGGCGGTGGCGCTGGACGGCGTGGCCATGCCCGGCGCGGCGCTGCTGGCCAAGCTCAACGGCCTGTTCGCCAAGTACGGCGTGGGTCGCGGCATGTACACCGGCGACACCACCATCGGGCTCAAGGGCCGCATCATCTTCGAAGCCCCTGGTCTGGCCGCACTGCTCGCCGCGCACCGCGCGCTGGAAGAGGCGGTGCTCACCAAGCACCAGAACCGCTTCAAGCCCGAAGTGGCGCGCAAGTGGGTGGAGCTGGTGTACGAGGGCTTCTACAACGACCCGCTCAAGACCGACCTGGAGGCCTTCCTGCGCTCGAGCCAGTCCTGCGTGAACGGCGAGGTGGTGATCGAGACCCAGGGCGCCCGCGTGGACGCCGTGGCCGTGCGCTCGCCGCACCTGCTCAACGCCAAGGGCGCCACTTACGCCCAGTCGGCCGACTGGGGCGTGGCCGAAGCCGAGGGCTTCATCCGCCTGTTCGGCATGAGCAGCACGCTGTGGGCCGAAGTGAACCGCAAGGACTGACATGAGCACACTGTTGCCCGAGGTCCTGGGCCATCTGGAAAAGCTGGTGTCGTTCGACACCCGCAACCCGCCGCGCGAGATCGGCACGGGCGGCATCTTCGACTACCTGCGCTCGCAGCTGCACGGCTTCCAGATCACCGTCACCGACCACGGCGCCGGGGCGGTCTCGATGCTGGCGGTGCGCGGTTCGCCCAGGCACGTGTTCAACGTGCACCTCGACACCGTCCCCGGCTCGCCGGCCTGGACCGCCGACCCGCACGTGCTGCGCGTGACGGCCGACCGCGCCATCGCGCTCGGCGCCTGCGACATCAAGGGTGCCGCGGCGGGCCTGGTGGCGGCGGCGAGGGCCACCACGGGCGACGCGGCCTTCCTGTTCACCACCGACGAAGAGGCCAACGACCCGCGCTGCATCGCCGCCTTCCTGGCCGGAAAACACGGCTTCGAAGCCGCCATCGTGGCCGAGCCGACGATGGGCGAGGCGGTGCTGGCGCACCGCGGCATCAGCTCGGTGCTGATGAAGTTCCGCGGCCACGCCGGGCATGCGTCCGGCCAGCAGGCGCGCGTGAACAGCGCCCTGCACGCCGCCATCCGCTGGGGTGGCCGGGCACTGGACTTCGTCGAGGAACAGGACCACCTGCGCTTCGGCGGCCTGACGGGCCTGCGCTTCAACATCGGGCGCGTGGAGGGCGGCATCAAGGCCAACATGATCGCGCCCAGCGCCGAACTGCGCTTCGGTTTCCGGCCGCTGCCCTCGCAGTCGCCGGAGGCGCTGCACGAGCTGTTCCGCGGCTTCGCGCCGGCGGGCCTGCTCGACTCCTACGAGGTCACGTTCACCGGCCCCTCGCTGCCCTCGGGCGACGTGGCCCGGGCGGAGGAGCGCCGGCTCGCCGCGCGCGACCTGGCCGACGAGCTCGGCCTGCCGATCGGCAACGCCGTGGACTTCTGGACCGAGGCGTCGCTGTTCTCGCAGGCGGGCCTCACCGCCTTCGTCTACGGCCCGGGCGACATCGCCCAGGCCCATACCGCCGACGAGTGGGTCGGGCTGGACCAGCTCGCCACCGTTGCCGCCCATTACCAACGACTCCTGGGTTGAAGCCACCGCCATGACCGAGATGCGCACCACCATCGTCCGCCTGCTGTCCAACATGGGCAGCGCGAAGGAAATCCAGCAGTACCTCAAACGCTTCTCGCAGCTCGACGCCGCGCGCTTCGCCGTGGTGAAGGTGGGCGGCGCCATCCTGCGCGACGACCTGGAAGCCCTGGTGTCTTCGCTGTCGTTCCTGCAGCAGGTGGGCCTGACGCCGATCGTGATCCACGGCGCCGGCCCGCAGGTGGACGAGCGCATGAAGGCCGCGAAGATCGAGAAGAAGACCGTGGACGGCCTGCGCGTGACCGATCCGGCCGGCCTGGCGATCGTGCGCCAGGTGTCGCAGCAGGAGAACCTGCGCCTGGTCGAGGCCCTGCAGGCCCAGGGCGTGCGCGCCACGTCGATCACCGCCGGCGTGTTCGAGTGCGACTATCTTTCCAAGCGCAAGTACGGGCTGGTGGGCAAGGTCGACGCAGTGCACGTGGCCAGCATCCAGGCCGCCATCAAGGTTGGCTCCATTCCCGTGATCGCTTCGCTGGGTGAAACCGCCGGCGGCCAGATCCTCAACATCAACGCCGACTGGGCCGCCAACGAGCTGGTCAAGACGCTGCAGCCCTACAAGATCATCTTCCTCACCGGCACCGGCGGCCTGCTGGACGGCGACGGCCAGGTGATCGACTCGATAAACCTGAGCACCGAATACGCCGAGCTGCTGCGCCAGCCCTGGCTGCACTCGGGCATGAAGGTGAAGATCGAGCAGATCCACGACCTGCTGATGGAGCTGCCGCCTTCGAGCTCGGTGTCGATCACGCGGCCCGACCAGCTGGCGAAGGAACTGTTCACCCACCGCGGCTCGGGCACCCTGGTGCGGCGCGGCGAGAAGGTGCTCACGGTCACGTCGTGGAAGAAGCTCGACCTCAAGCGGCTCAAGTCGCTGGTGGAGTCGGGCTTCGGCCGCAAGCTGGCGCCCGATTATTTCGAGAAGACCAAGCTCTACAAGGCCTACTTCAGCGAACACTACCGGGCCGCGCTGATCATCACGCTCGAGGACGGCATCCCGCACCTGGACAAGTTCGCCGTCAGCGACGACGCGCAGGGCGAAGGCCTCGGCCGTGCCGCCTGGCAGGTGATGCGCGGCGAGATGCAGCAGCTGTTCTGGCGAGCCCGTGCCGGCAACCCGGTGAACGACTTCTATTTCGACGAGGCCGACGGCTGCCTGAAGGGCGAGAAGTGGAACGTGTTCTGGTACGGCCTGGAAGGCTGGGAGCAGATCCGCTACGCCGTGGACCACTGCCTGGCCCGCCCGGCCACGCTCAAGGGATGACCATGACTTCCTGGGCCAACACTCCCACGCTCAGCGGCGAGCACGTCACGCTGGAACCCCTGCAGGCCGGCGACGCCGACGCGCTGGTGCGCGCCGCCGCCGATGGCGAGCTGTGGAAACTCTGGTACACGTCGGTGCCCGGCCCGAACACCGTAGCCGACTACATCTCCCGTGCGCTGGCCGACCGCGATGCCGGCACGGCGATGCCGTTCGTGGTGCGCGACGCCTCGGGCCAGGTGGTCGGCAGCACGCGGTACTTCCGGATGGAGCCGGACCTGCCGAGGCTGGAGATCGGCTTCACCTGGTACGCCCGGCGCGCCCAGCGCACGCCGCTCAACACCCAGGCCAAGCGCCTGCTGCTGGGCCACGCCTTCGAGGTGATGGGCTGCGCCGCCGTGGAGTTCCGCACGCACGAGTTCAACCATGCCTCCCGCGCCGCCATCGAGCGGCTGGGTGCGCACTACGACGGCACCCTGCGCCGCCAGATGCGCATGCCCGACGGTCACCTGCGCGACACGCGCGTGTATTCCATCCTCGACACCGAGTGGCCGACCGTGCGGACGCACCTGGACTTCACCCTGGCGCGTGGAGCGCGGCCGTGAGCGCGCCGATCCGCATCGGCCTGGTCGGCGCCCGCGGGCACGTCGGCACCGAGCTCATCAAGCTGGTCGCGGCGCATCCGCGCTTCGAGCTCGGCTTCGTGTCCTCGCGCGAACGCGTCGGGCAGCGGCTGGCCGACCACGAGCCGTCCGTCACCGGTGAACTGCGGTACGTCAACCTGGACGCGGCGCAGGCGGCCGGGCAGGGCGCCGATGCGCTGGTGTTGGCCTTGCCCAACGCGATGGCCGCGCCGTTCGTGGCGGAAGTCGATGCGCAGGCCCCGGATACCGTGGTGGTGGATCTGTCGGCCGATTACCGTTTCGACGACGCCTGGCACTACGGCCTGCCCGAAGTCACCCGCGCTTCGGCGGCGGGCGCGCGGCGCATCAGCAACCCTGGCTGCTACGCCACCGCGATGCAGCTGGCGGTGGCGCCGATGCGCGGCACGCTGGCAGGCGCGGTGCAGTGCTTCGGCGTGTCGGGCTATTCCGGCGCCGGCACCAGTGCCTCGGACAAGAACGACCCGGACAAGCTGCGCGACAACCTGATGCCGTACGCGCTCACCGGCCACATCCACGAGCGCGAGGTGACGCGCCGCCTGGGCCACCCGGTGGAATTCATGCCGCACGTGGCGCCGCATTTCCGCGGCATCACGCTCACGGCCAACCTGCACCTGGCGCAGGCCTTCGACCTGGAAGAAGTGCGCGAGCGCTACCGCCGCCACTACGCCAGCGAGCCGCTGGTGCGGGTGTCCGACGAGGCGCCGTGGGTTAGCCGCATCGCCCACCGCCACGACGCCGAAGTGGGCGGCTTCACGCTGTCGGCCGACGGCCACCGGCTGGTGGTGGTGTGCACGATCGACAACCTGCTAAAGGGCGCCGCCACCCAGGCGCTGCAGAACCTCAACCTGGCCTTTGGCCTGCCCGAAACGATGGGAATTCCGACATGAGCGAGCTGCTTTGGCAGAAACCCGGCGTGGAAGTCGACGCCCGCATCCAGGCCTTCCTGGCCGGCGACGACGTGGTGCTGGACCGAGAGTTCATCCAGGACGACATCACCGCCTCGGCCGCGCACGCGCGCGGGCTGGCGCGCATCGGCATCCTCACGGGCGATGAGTGCGAGGCGCTTTGCCGCGAGCTGGGCGTTCTCTCGGGTGACCTGCACAGCGGCGCCTTCGTGCTGGACGAGCGCTTTGAAGACTGCCACTCGGCGATCGAATCGCGCCTGGTCGAGCGCCTGGGCGACGTGGGCCGCAAGATCCACACCGGCCGCAGCCGCAACGACCAGGTGCTGGTGGCCACGCGCCTGTGGCTCAAGCGCAAGCTGCGCGAAGTGCAGGCCGTGTGCCGCGAAGTGGCGGAAGTCTGCCTGCAGCGCGCCGAGGCCGAGGCCATCCCGATGCCCGGCTACACCCACCTGCAGCGCGCCGTGGTGTCGTCCACCGCGATGTGGTGGGCCGGCTTCGCCGAGGCCTACATCGACAACGCCGTGCGCGCCGGCCAGGCGCATGACTGGATCGACGCGAACCCGCTGGGCACCGCCGCCGGCTACGGCGTGAACCTGCCGCTGGACCGCGAGGGCAGCACGCGCGAGCTCGGCTTCGCGCGCATGCAGGTGAGCCCGATCTACGCGCAGCTTTCGCGCGGCAAGTTCGAGATCGCCGCCGTGGACGCACTCGGCGCCGCCGTGCTCGACCTGCGCCGCCTGGCCTGGGACCTGAGCCTGTTCACCACCGCCGAATTCGGCTTCGTGACGCTGCCGCCGCAGTACACCACCGGCAGCTCGATCATGCCCAACAAGCGCAACCCGGACCTGGTGGAGCTGATGCGGGCCACCTACGCCAGCATCGCCGCCTCGCGCACCGAACTCGAGCAGCTGCTGTCCCTGCCCACCGGCTACCACCGCGACCTGCAGTTCACCAAGGGCGCGCTGTACCACGCCTTCGGCCGCGGCCTGGGCGCACTGGGCCTGCTGCCCAACCTGCTGCGCGGCATGGCCTGGCGTACCGACCGTCTCGCGAAAGCGTTCGACGACGGCATGTACGCCACCGACAAGGCCGTGGAGCTGGCCGTGGCCGGCATGCCGTTCCGCGAGGCCTATCGCCTGGCCGCCGTCGAGCCGCTGCCCAAGGCCGGCGCCGATGCGCAGGCCAGCCTGGATGCGCGGGTGTCGCCGGGTGGGGCAGGGGTGCTGGGGCTGGAGGCGCTGAAGCAGCGCCTGGCCGGAATCGCGGTACAGGCCTGAGGCGGGTCAGCCCACGCCGCCATTCGCTTCGGGCCTGTGATGGCTGCTGAGGCGAAGGCGGGGCATGACCGCGAAGACAAGCAGCAAGCCCAGGTAAACGGAGCCGGAAACCTTGTCACGGCTCTGGATGAAATCCGCCAGCGTCTGGCTTTGAAGGACAACCGCCAGGCCCAGCTCTGCAGAGAGTGTCAACGCGAGCGCAAGAACACCCGCCGCCAGGGAACGGGCGGGTGTGCGGATTTCAGGGAATCGCCGGAGGATGAAGCCCGCCGCGAGGAAAATCACCGCGGCCATGAGGGGCATCTCCGCCAGCTCCGCCCAGCGCTCGCCGAAACGCGGAACCAGGAATGGAACGCGGATCGCGCCAAGCACGAAGCCCGTGCCGAGCACGATGGCAAAATACGCAAGTCCCGCGAGGATGGTTCTCTTCAAGAGGTAGCCTCGTCAATTGGACATGAACTTCGTGAGTGGGCCCGTCGTGCGGCTGTGGCGCGCCAAGGCCTGTGGGCACCCGCCCGCCTAGTCGTACCAGAAACCTTCTTTGGCAAGCCAGGTGCAGAACGATGCCTTGGAGCCGATAGCGTAGTCCGAGTCCGGACCGAAATTCCTGCGGTCCGCCAGCACCTGCTGCAGGAACACATGCCCCTTCAGGATCTTGAGCTTGTTCATGGCGCCGGATTGTCGCTCACCGTCCAAGGTACCCAGATCCACATTGACGCGCAGCCATTCGATGGCCTCGGCGGCGGAAGCACGGTCGAGGTCCGACTCATGGATCTGCATTTCCGGTTTGGTGTCCCGGACCATTCCGGCGCAGAGTTCAGCTTTCCCGGCGGTGCCGGCTGCAAGGACGACTGCAAGCGTGAGATGAATTGCCATCGAAGTGGTCAGCACCTTGAGTCAAGCCGCGCCGAAGGCGGGCGTTTGGGCCGGAGTCGACGCCGGGTGAGGCAGTCGCCGGCTTGGATTGTTGGCTTGGCGGCAGCCTTGGCCAGAGGGCTTGGACTATCGCCGGCTACGGGAAAACTAGTCAACAACCGAGTGTCGGTCTAGAACTCATCCCTTTGCAACACGCCATCCTCAACCACGACATCCATGCCGCCATGACAGTCGCTATCCGGAGACCCGCTGGGGACGGAGCACAGGATGGACTTGTGGACACCGTTTTCGGTAGAGCGGCTTTTCATTATGAAAAAGCGTTTTCCTTGAAAATAGTCCTCAAGGTCAGGATCGCTGAGCTCCCTGCAATACCCGTCGAACATGCGGATGCGATCTGAGTTCGGCATGCGGCTGAAAGCCCAGCGAAAGCTGTAACTGAAGGTTGCGAACAGCTCTGTCTGGCTCTGACGTAGGCAAGCGTCTTTGACGCGTTCGAAAAGTGACAGTGGCGAGGCTGTCGCCAGGTCGATAGTCTCCGCAGGCTGGTAAGCGGGTCGTGGCGAACGCGTATCAAAGAAGGAGTTGTCCAATCCTGCCGCTTCGGCCAGCTCGGCCTGAGTAGGTGGAGCATCAAAGGTCGGACTCAGATGGACGGTGGGTTCCGGGGGTTCCAGGGACGCAGCGTACCCAGCCATGATGTATTCGGCTTCTTTACCGGCAATGCCCTTTCTTTCGAGCGTAGCAGCCAAGTCCGCCATCTCCGCAGAATACTTGCCCGTGACTGGCGTCGCCGTTGCTGGAACTGCAGTTGCCGTCGCGACGGGTTGAGCGCCCGTGCTGACCGCGGGATTGTTGGATTCCTCTGGGCTGCAAGCGGTCAACATCAGGACGATTGAAACGCAGGTACAAATGGCGATTCTGTGCATTTGACGTCCTGATGTGTTTGATAAAAGCCTGGCGAGAGGGTTAAGCCGTGCCGAAGGCGTCGGCCTGAATGATTGGCTGGGCCCAAACCGAAAGAGCACGCTGATTGAATGCGCCTTCTGACGTGTAGACCGCAAGGTCCTTGTCCCCAGGAGCCTGAAGACACTTCTTGATTGCGTGGTTGGGGATGGACGCCTAGTGGCCGCCGCCCTCGCCTCTAGACTTGATCCGAAACAACGATCCTAGTCGTTTAAGCAGGATAAACGAAGCGTCTGCTGCCAAGAAGTAAAGTGCATAAAGACAGGCCTGGAAAAGCGAAGAATTGTCTTTGGCAAGAGATAAATGGTTATTTTCTATGCACCAAGAGGCGGTAACTATTGCGGCCACGACCAAGGCCAAATAGGGAATTGCCAAAATTGGCAGGTAGCTGAGCGCGAAGCGTGGAATCAGCGCAACGAGTACGAAAAGCAGTGTGACCTGTTGATATGAGGAATAGTAGGCGGCACTGTGCGAGCTGTATTGCGACCCGTAAAAAATCATGTCTCCAATCGATGCGACGGCAAGCACGCCCAGGCTTCCCTGGATTAACAGCCAACACCCGGTGAGCGCGTATTCAACCAACCTGGGGAAGGGAACGTAAGGGCGCTTCACGCGGGAAGGATTGGGCTCGGTTGTGGCTCTGGGAGTCCTGAGTTCACTGAGCCTCGATTCGGAAACTCCGCGCCTCAGGAGTTCTTCCCGCAAGACGACTTCGGCCCATTCCAGCTGCTCGTCTTTTGTCCACTTCGCGAGCAGAGCGCTCGTTGCTATCTCGGAGTAGTGCTTCTTGAGTTCGAAAGAGTCTGTCATGCGTCTTCAACGTAGGTGCCTTGCGGCGTCTTCCCACTTTCAGAAGCGGGCGTGATTGGAGTCCGGTGACAGGGTGGCCGATCAGCAGGTAGCGGGAGAGCCGCATGTGGCGTGTACCGCCTGACTTGAGCCAGGCCGAACGCGTCGTCTTGAATGATTGCTCAAGCCTCACCGCGACGTGGCAAGGCTCGTGTACTGGCGATTGGACGTGCGGAAATGGCTGTCCTGAAGTTCCTCGGCTCGAATGTCCCTACGGTCAACAAGACAGTCGCGCTGATCCGAAAAAGCCCATTGGCAGCCTGCATCTCTCATCTGTATCCAAGAGCGCTGCGCTGTTTGCAGCCTCTCCCGGTCCTCGTCACTCGCTCTTCGGATGCCGCAGCACACGCAGCGACACCACCAGCACCAGCCCCACGCCAATCGCCAGCACGGCCCACAGCACCCAGCGGCGGTGCTGCGGCCCGCGGTCGGGGCTGAGCGCCGCCTGGCCACCGGGCGCCGCGCTGCCTTCGCCCAGCATGGCCACGGGCAGCTGCCACCCGGGCTGGTTGGACGCACGCATCGCCGCCAGCGCGGCCTGCACGGGGTAGTCGGGCCGCGTGGTGCGCACGCTGCCGGCCAGGAGGCGGTAGGGGGCGGCGCCCTGCGCCAGCATCACGAAGCGGTCGGGGCGATAGCCCAGCACCAGCGTGGGCGCCTGCGCCAGCGCGGGTTCGGTGTGCAGCCGCCACTGGCGTTCGCGATGGATGCCGACGTCGGCGGGCAGGTGCTGCACTTCGTTGCGGCCCGCCCCCAGGCGGAACGCGGTGAAACCCACCACGGGGTACCACGGCGCCTCGTCGCCGTCGCGGCTTTCGAGCCTGGCCGCGGCCACGGTGTTTTCCGACGGCAGCTGCAGGTCGACGCGGCCCACGGGCATCGGGCCCGGGCTGCGGTATTCGAACACGCCGGGCTCGCCGTCCACGGCGCGGCCCATCAGGCTCACGTTTTGCCAGGCCTGGCCGTCGCTGGTCTCCAGGCGGCGGTCCTCGATGCGTGCGATCGCCGGCCACTGGGCGTCGCCCGCGACGCTCAGGCGCAGGTAGCGCTGGCGCGAGCCGCCGAAGTCCAGCTGCAGTCGCTCGATGCGCAGGCCGTTGTCGTCCATCGCCACCAGCGCCAGACCGCTGGCGAGGGTCTGCCAGTCGGCGAGGTCGTCGCTGGCCAGCACGTCCACGCGCAGGTTCACCGGCAGCGCCGCGTCGGCGCCCAGGGTCAGGCGCAGCGACGACACCGAGGGCGGATCCTCGCCCAGGTCGATCAGCAGGTCGCGGCTGGGCGTGCTGGCCGCGGTGGTGCCGGTGTCGAGCTGCAGGTCGCGCACGCGGCCGTCGGCGTCGCGCTCGAGGCGCAGCGAAAACGATTCGCTGGCCCCTTCGGCCGGGGCGGCGATGCGCAGCCAGCGCAGTTCGCTGCGCTGTTCGGACAACGGCTGCGATTCCACCAGCGGCGCGAACGGGACGGGCTGGCCGTCGGCGTTGAACGCCGCCAGGTCGCGCAGGTCACCGCGCGCGATGCGGGCATAGGCGGGCTCGTCGAGCACCAGCTGGTACGCACCTTCCTGGCCCCTGGTGACGACGGGCCACTGCCAGGCGAAGTCTTCCGGCGTTTGCGCGGCGGCGTTGCCCGCCAGCGAGATCAGCAACAGCAGGGGCAGGCGCATCAGCGTGGCTCCGAGCGGGGTGGGGTGGGGGCGATGCGGCCGACGATGATAAGCAGCAGGCCCACGACGACGAAGGACACGATGCCGGCGATGTTGCCGACGAACTGTCGGTCCACCAGCAGCAGCTTGAGCAGCACGATGCCCAGCAGCACCGCGCCCAGCCACCACAGCGGGCGGTCGAGGCGGCGCGAGCCGAGGATCCAGGTGGTGACGCCGGCCACGCACCAGGCCACGGTGAGGCTGGTCTGGGCCAGGGTTTCGCCGAGGATCTCGGGCGACCAGGGCAGGTCGCCCAGGTGATGGCAGGCGCGCAGCACGGCCATCGTCAGCATCAGCAGGGCCGCGCCGGCCCAGGCCAGGCTGCCCAGGCGGTGCGGATCCGCGTGCGAACGCAGCGCCGCCGCGGCCACCATCAGCCCCAGCAGCAGCGACAGCTCCAGCGGGTTGAGCAGCGGCAGCCAGGGCAGCGGCGTGCTGTTGCCGGGCAGCAGGTTGCCCAGCAGCCAGGCGATGCCCAGCCCGGCTCCGGCGATGCCCAGCCACGCCTTGCGCCAGCGCGGGAACGCGTCGGCGACAGGCCAGCCGGCGAAACGCGGATGCTTCCAGGCGATGAAGAACATCAGCGCCAGCGGCGCCATCACCGCCGGCAGCAGCCAGCCGTCGGCCAGGCCGGCGCGGTCATCGAGCACCCGCATCAGGGTGATGCCGGCGGCCGCAGCCACGGTGACCAGCCAGGCGATGTGCGCCACCGGAAGGCCGCGCGAGAAGGGCTCACGCAGTGCCGCCAGCGTCGGCAGCGCCAGCGCGAGCACAAGCCACCACAGCGCCAGCGGGGCGTCGAACAGCGTCACGCCGTAGTGGTCCTGCGAGGCCAGCGACAGCGGCAGCATCAGCACCACCGAGGCCACCAGCGGCCACGACAGCCGCGGCCAGGCCATCGGCCCGCGCAGCAGCGCCGCGATCGCGGCGGTCACCAGCGCGAAGCCGCCGTAGTACAGCGCGTCGTATTCGGGCGACAGGTTCACCTCGATTTCGCGAATTCCCAGCACGCTCCACCACAGCAGGCCGGTCAGGAACAGGACCACCTGCAGCGCCACGGTCCGGCCGGCGCGCTCGTAGAACCAGCTGCCCGCCAGCCACGCCAGCGCCAGCAAGAGAAGGTTCAAGGCGTGGCCGTTCCACAGGAAGCGGTCCTCGATGCCCAGGTTGTAGTCGAACAGGCTCACCATCCACGCGCCGCTCGCCAGCACCAGCAGCACCAGGCCGGTCCAGCGCACCAGGCGCCGGTCCTGGCGCAGGCCCAGCCACACCATGCCCGCGCCCTGGAGCGCCCAGGCCGCGGACGTCCAGCGCGCCGTGAGCGCCAGCGGAATGGCCAGCGTGGCGAACACCACGCCCATGCCCGCCGCGCTTTGCGCCAGGTCGCGCAGGCGCTGGTTGCGCTGTGCCCACAGCGCCAGGCCAGTGAACACCGCCGCCACGAACACCGCGCTGGTGGCCAGCCCGAAGCGGTCGTCACCCAGCAAGCCCACCTGCATCGGGAACGCCAGCAGCGGCGTGCCGAACAGCAGCGTGCCGTCCACCTTGCCGTTCCTGCCCCGGCCGGCCAGTGCGTACAGCACCGGGATGGCGACATAGAACAGGAAGAACAGGATGAGGAAGGGCTCCACCGTGGCGAACTTTTCCGGCTGGTAATACTTCGCGCCCCAGGCCGCGCCGATCACGAAGGTGAAGAGGAAGCCCACCAGGTTCAGCGCCCGCCACGGCCGCTTCCAGGCAATGGCGAACACGGCGGCGTTGAGCACCGCGTAGTAGCCGAAGAGCGCCACGTGGTTGCCGCTGCCCGTGGACAGCAGCACCGGCGCCAGGTAACCGCCGATGAAGCCCAGCACCGCCAGCGCGGGCGCGTCCTGTTTCACCGCCAGCACGCTGGCGCCGGCCACCAGGATCACGATGAGCGCGAAGGCGGGCATCGCCGCCAGCACGTCGTAGTTGCGGAAGGCCGCGAACACCACCAGCAGCAGGATGCCGATGGCGCCGCCCTGCAGGCTCAGGCCGAAGGCGGGCCGCTCGGCCGCGCTGCGCAGGCCCCACACCAGGCCGGCGATCGCGCCGGCGGCGATGCCGGCCAGGCGGAACTCGATCGGCATGGTCAGCCAGCCGGCGTCGGCGGCGTACTTGATGGCGGCGGCGACGCCGAACATCAGCACCAGCACGCCCAGCTTCACCGGCACGTTGCCTTCGAACAGCCAGCCCTTGACGACCGCGAAGGCCTTTTCGAACACGTCGGGTTCGCGCGGCCCCGTATCGAACGCGGGTGCGGGCTGGCCGACGGGCGAGGGCATGGCCGGCGGGACGGCCGCGCGTGCGGGGATCGGCGGCGGCTCGGCGCCGGTCGGGACCGGCGCCACCGGCGTTGCCGCGGCGGGATCGATGGCCGCAGCCGCCGGCAGGGGCGAGGAAGGCGTGTCGGCAGCCGCGGCCGGTTCGCGCGCGGGCTCGGGCGCCGCTGCGCCGGACACCGACGGGGCGGCGCTGGCTGCGGCCGCCACGCTGCGGCGACTCAGGGTTTCCACACGGGCCAGGCGCTGCTCCAGGTCGGCCATCCGCCGGCGCATCCCGAGGGCCAGGCCGAGCAGCGCACCCAGCAGGGCACCTGCCACCAGCCCGAAGAAGCCTTCGTCGGCCTCCGCCATGGCCAGCCCCAGCACCGCACCCAGCAAGCCCAGGATCCAGCTCATACGCGTCCCCACACCGATGAATGGGGCTGAGTGTAGCCAACGCAGGGGCGGCGTGAACGCCGCGCAAACGAAAACGCCGCCCTTGCGGGGCGGCGTGTCGTTTAAACGGATGGTCGGGGAGACAGGATTTGAACCTGCGACTTCTACGTCCCGAACGTAGCGCTCTACCAGGCTGAGCTACACCCCGAGGGATCCGAGCCCGCTATTCTAGGGGGGAAGCGGGGAACGGGCAAGGCCGCCGTCCATTTTCATCCGCCGGGGACGGCCCGGGCCGGCGCCAGCCGCTAGAATGTGGCATCTCCCTGGAGTGCCCGCCTTGATCAAGCCCCGCACCACGCCCGGGGTCATGGAGCTGCTGCCCCGTGACCAGATTGCCTTCCAGCGCATGCTGGACGTCATCCGCCGCAACTACGAGCGCTTCGGCTTCCTGCCGGTGGAAACGCCGGTGTTCGAGCTGTCCGAGGTCCTGCTGACCAAGACCGGCGGCGAAACCGAGCGCCAGGTCTACTTCGTGCAGTCCACCGGCGCCCTCGAGCAAGGCGGCCAGCCCGAGCTGGCCCTGCGCTTCGACCTCACCGTGCCGCTGGCCCGCTACGTGGCCGAGCACGAACACGACCTGGCCTTCCCGTTCCGGCGCTACCAGATCCAGCGCGTGTACCGCGGCGAGCGCGCCCAGCGCGGCCGCTTCCGCGAGTTCTACCAGTGCGACATCGACGTGATCGGCAAGGACGCGCTCAGCGTGCGCCACGACGCCGAGATGCCGGCGGTGATCCACGCGGTGTTCTCCGAACTGGGCGTGGGCCCGTTCACCATCCAGCTCAACAACCGCAAGTTGCTGCGCGGCTTCTTCGAGGGCGTGGGCATCGCCGACGGCGAGCGCCAGGCGCTGGTGCTGCGCGAGATCGACAAGCTCGACAAGCGCGGCGCCGACGCCGTGCGCGCCACGCTGGGGGGCGAGGGCTTCGAACTGGCTTCGGACGTGGTGGAACGCATCATGGCCTTCGTGCAGTCGCGCTCGACCTCGCACGCCGACGCGCTGGCGCGCCTGGCGGCGCTGGGCGAAGGCAGCGAGACGCTGGCCCAGGGCCGCGACGAGCTGCGCGAAGTGCTGGAGCTGCTCAAGGCCTACGGCGTCCCGGAAAAGAACTACGCCATCAATTTCTCCATCGCCCGCGGCCTGGACTACTACACCGGCACCGTCTACGAGACCACGCTCGACGAGCACCCGCAGATCGGCTCGGTCTGTTCGGGCGGCCGCTATGAAAACCTCGCCAGCCACTACACCAAGTCGAAGCTGCCCGGCGTGGGCATCTCGATCGGCGCCACGCGGCTGTTCTGGCAGCTGCGCGAGGCGGGCATCGTCTCCACCGCCGAAAGCTCGGTGGAAGTGATGGTGGGCCTGGTGGACGACACGCGCCTGCCCGATTCGCTCGACATCGCCCGCAGGCTGCGCGCCGCCGGCATCAATGCCGAAGTGCAGCTCGAGGCGAAGAAGCTCGCCAAGCAGTTCCAGTACGCCGACCGCGCTGGCATCCGCTTCGTCATCCTGTTCGGCGACGAAGAGGCCGAACGCGGCGTGGTGAAGGTGAAGGACCTCAAGTCGCAGGAGCAGTTCGAACTCACGCGCGACGAGATGGCCACCGCCCTCAAGGTCGAGCTGGAACAACAGCGCGCCATGGGAGCCCGTTGACATGAAGCCCATCCGCCTGGACGGCAACAGCCTCAACCGCGCCCAGCTCGCCGAGATCGCCATGGGGGCCCAGGTCAGCCTGGACCCGGCGCAGATGGGCGCCGTGCAGCGCGCCGCCGACTTCCTGGCCGAGCAGGTGCGCCGCCAGGAGCCGATCTACGGCGTGTCCACCGGCTTTGGCAGCAATGCCGACAAGCTGCTGGGCGCGCACCGCCTGCGCACGGGCCTGCCCGGTGCCTCGGCGTCCACCGACAGCGTGCTGGAGGAACTGCAGCACAACCTGATCGTCACCCACGCGGTGTGCGTGGGCGAACCGTTCGCGCCCGACGTGGTGCGCGCGATGATGGCCATCCGCATCAACACCCTGATGCGCGGCCATTCCGGCATCCGCCCGGCCGTGCTGCAGTCGATGACCGACATGCTCAACGCCGGCATCGTGCCGGTGGTGCCGCGCAAGGGTTCGGTCGGCGCCAGCGGCGACCTGGCGCCGCTGTCGCACCTGGCCATCGTGCTGCTGGGCGGCGGCGAAGCCTTCTACGACGGCGAGCGCATCAGCGGCGCGCAGGCGCTCGAGCGCGCCGGCCTGCAGCCGGTGAAGCTGTCGCACAAGGAAGGCCTGGCGCTCAACAACGGCACCGCCCAGATGCTGGCCACCGCCGTGCTGGCGATCGAGCGGCTGGAAGAACTGCTCGACACCGCCGACCTGGCCGCGTCCATGACCCTGGACGCCTTCGCCGGCCGGCTGCGCGCGTTCGACCCGCACGTGCACGCGCTGCGCCCCCACCCGGGCCAGGTGCACGTGGCGGCGCACCTGCGCCGCCTGCTGGACGGCTCCACGCTGTCCGACATCGCCTACCACCTCGTGCCGCGCTTCCGGCAGTGGCAGCCCGCCAGTTGGACCGTGCCCTCGCAGCAGGCGCTGGGCTTCGACATCGGCTGGGACTGGGTGCCGCTGGACCAGCGCCACGGCCGCGAGCGGTTCTACCAGCGCTTCCGGCCCTTCCGCGGCGGCAAGAAGCACCAGCCGCAGGACAGCTACTCGCTGCGCTGCATCCCGCAGGTGCACGGCGCCGTGCGCGACGCGCGGGAACAGGCCAAGCGCGTGGTGGACATCGAACTCAACGCCGTCACCGACAACCCGCTGCTGTTCCCTGACCTGCCGGGCGCCCGCGAGATCGAGGACCAGGTCGTC